>NZ_JBRJGE010000002.1:0-567292 GCF_052983595.1 Psychroserpens sp. BH13MA-6
GGGGCTCACCTCTTACCATTCCGAACAGAGAAGTTAAGCCCATTTGCGCCGATGGTACTGCATCCGTGGGAGAGTAGGTCGCCGCCTTTTTTGAAAGCCCTTCATTTTATTATGAAGGGCTTTTTGTTTTTATATTCAATCTATTTTGTTGAAGCGTACTAGTGCTTTTTAAACATACTATCCATAATGATTTTTAAGCCTTTAAAACCAAAATAAATAGCGAGAATACAGAGTATACCTGCTACAAGAAGAATGGGAATGTATAAGGGTTTTTCGGGATTGCTTAATCCAACATAAAACAGGGTAGGACCGAGAAACATTAGTATCAATGTGATACCCATGGTCTTAATTCCTTTGATTAATACCTCTTTATCTGTTCGTTTAGTGTCCGGTTCCATATTTATAATTTTCAATAGCTGTTCTTACATTTTTGTATTTGTCTAGTAGTGGCTTAGCTTCTTCTATACTAATTCCTAATTCTTTGGACAACATTTTGACACCTCTATCTACTAGTTTATGATTACTCAACTGCATGTCGACCATTTTGTTACCTTTTACCTTATTGAGCTTGATCATTGTAGCGGTAGATATCATATTGAGTACTAACTTTTGTGCTGTACCGGCTTTCATTCGCGAACTGCCTGTGACAAATTCCGGACCTACGACCACTTCTATAGGGTATTGTGATATTTGAGCTAACGGACTATTTCGATTACAGGTAATACAACCAGTAATGATACCATACTTGTGGCATTCCTCTAGTGCGGCAATCACATAAGGTGTCGTTCCTGATGCTGCAATTCCAACTACAACATCTTTATTTGATATATGATAGGCTTGTAAGTCTTTCCAACCTTGAGTTGTAGAATCTTCGGCAAATTCGACTGCCTTTCTAATAGCAGTGTCGCCTCCAGCGATAAGTCCGATAACTAAGTCGTGTGAAACACCAAAGGTTGGCGGACATTCAGATGCATCTAAAATTCCTAATCGTCCACTAGTGCCAGCACCAATATAAAAGAGTCGACCACCATCTTTTAACTTAGGGACAATTTTTGCTATCAGTTTCTCGATTTGCGGAATGGCTTTTTCTACAGCTAAAGGCACCGATTGATCTTCGCTGTTCATATAGGTTAGTAATTCATTTATAGTCATTTGTTCTAAATGATTATAATTGGAATCTTGTTCTGTTGTTTTTATGAAAGTCATATTGTAAAAATAGCCAAATTTTTCTTCTGCGTTAGTGGTAGTAGCGACATCCTTTTTGTTTTCAACAAAAAGATACAGCGAATGACACGACGCTTTAAAGTTTGGACTTTAAAGGGTAACGCCCAAAAATGCTTACTCAACGGTGTAAATTAACTCTGCAACTTCGGACAACCGGAAATAACCCAATGGAAAATTATCTGGATTTGTCTCATTGATACAATTACCGCGAACAGTAGCCGGCTGTGTCTCAAAAGGTCCACCTCCTTCCTCCGCGTTTTGCTGTAATAGAATGAACATAAAATCGTAAAAACGCTCGGAAACACCGTAGTTTCGAATCGTCACCAAGTCACCTGTTTCGAGTTCTTCTTCGGTGTAAAAGCCAAAAATTTGGTTACCATTCGTAAATTCGTCATTATAAACTTCCAAGCTTGGGATGACAGGAATATCACTAATAAATTCGAAAAAATAGTAATTTTCTTGATCAATAGGGTCTGAATAAAATGCTTTGAGTTCTGTTTCTTCACCTGTAAAACCGCCTTCGTCATTTTGTTCTACGTAATCGATGTCTACTACCGATTTTAAAGTTTCACTGGCTAGGTAGGTTTCGCCGTTATAAATAATTTCAAGGTTATAAGTGGCATCGATTTCAGGTATAAAATTATTGTTGCGATAGATGCCTGAATTATTGTCTTCAGTAAATACGAAAACCTCATTATCTCCCTTAATGACTCTAACGTCTGCACCAGAAGCTGGAGGCACATCGTTGTCAAAATAAGGTGCAGATAAAGTTAATTTTATTTCTTGTTCATTACCAGGTGTGTTTTTAAACCAATTAATAGAGGCATCGATAACGAGTTTAGGCTCTGAATTATTTAAATCAACATCAACTACATCTTCACAAGAACAGATCAATAAACCTAAAAATATGTATATGTATTTTTTCATAGACTTAAAATTTAAAATTATAAGAAACTGATGGGATGATTCCAAAAATGGCTAATCGCGTTGCTTCATTTGTACCCGTATTTCTATTTTCTCCAAACGAAATAGACGCGGCATTTCGTCTGTTATAGACGTTATAAATTCCAAAAACCCATTCTCCCTGCCATCCTTTGGTTTTTTCTGGATTAGGATTATAAGTTGCAGACAGATCCAATCTGTGATAGGAAGGTAAACGACTTGAGTTTCTAGATTCGTAATTAGGAATGGTGATACCGTTGTAAACATATTGTCCGTTAGGAAAGGTGGTTGGTTGTCCTGTTTGGAATAGGAAATTACTGTTAAATGTCCATTTCTTATTGAGTTCGTAGCTTCCAGTTAAAGAGATATCATGAGTTTTATCATAAGCCGTGCTATACCATTGTCCGTTATTAATTCCGGTTTCTTCAGAAGTTCGACCTTGGGTTTGCTGTTCAGATTTGGAAAGTGTATAAGCTAACCAACCTTTGAACTTGCCTTCATTTTTTCTGAACAAGACTTCTAGTCCGTAAGCTCGAGCTTTACCATTAAGAATGACTTGTTCAATAGCATTATTAGCAATTAAGTCGGCACCATCAACATAATCGATTCTATTTTCTATGGTTTTATAAAAGCTTTCAACTTCCAATGAAAATTGATTGTCTTTAAAGGTTTTGAAATATCCCAAAGCTACCTGATCTAATAGCTGTGGCTTCACATACTTGCCACTTGGTGTCCAGACGTCTAAAGGTGTTGGTGAGGTTGTATTAGAAAGTAGATGCAAATACTGTGTCATTCGATTATAACTTGCTTTGACCGATGAATTGTCATTAACTTGGTAAGCCAATGATACTCTTGGTTCGAAGTTAAAAAATGAAGCAATCACATCACTGCGGTCATATGTTTCGGTCCCTATTGGTTCTGCTTTTTCATAAACCTGTAATGCCTCGTTAAATATCAGCGGATTATCATTTTCATACATATTTAACTCATTTTGTCCCAAGCGCAGAAACGAGCTTAGGCGCAAACCATACGACAATGCCAAGGTATTGTTTATTTGATGTTCTGCATCTATGTACAAAGCATTTTCAAAGGCATATTTATCGATGAGTTTAAATTCATTAATTCCAGAGGTTGGCGTAGAAGGTTTGATATCGCCAGGATTAAATTTGTAATAAATACTATTCAGACCATATTCCAACTTAAAATTATTATTAACATAATGCTTCAAGTCGTATTTAAAGTTGAAATTCTGAATACCAGAATCCCAATCAAATTCTACAAAATTTAGATTTAATCCGTAATAATAATCCGAGTAAATCAAAGACATATTGGAAAACAATTTATCAGAAAAGAGGTGATTCCACCTAAAATTAAGAACCGTGTTACCATAAGTATTCTCAAACGTATCAGAGATGTTAAAAACGTCTCTTCCAAAATAGCCTGAGAGGTAGATGCTGTTGTCTTCGTTAAGTCGGTAACTCAATTTGGTGTTTAAATCATAGAAATAAGCAATATTATCAATGTCGAAAAGCGGTAAAAACAAATGAGCATAACTGCTTCTGCCACCGAAAAGAAAAGAGCCTTTTCCTTTTTTAATTGGGCCTTCTGCCAAAAGTCGACTTGATACAATGCCAATACCACCATTCATATGAAATGAATTACTGTTACCGTCTTTTTGGTAGATATCTAACACAGAAGACACTCTTCCTCCGTATTTTGCTGGGATGCCACCTTTGTATAATTTGATGTCTTTAATGGCATCTGGATTAAAAACTGAGAAGAATCCAAAGAGATGTGAGGAATTAAAGATAGTGGCTTCATCTAATAATATGAGGTTTTGGTCTGCCGCTCCTCCACGGACATTGAATCCTGAAGACCCTTCTCCAGCATTGGTCACGCCAGGTAGCAAGGTAATAGATTTTATAACATCCACTTCACCAAGTACCACAGGCATTTGTTTGATCGTACTAATGGAAAGTGCATTAACACTCATTTGTGGTTTCTTTATGTTGAGCTTCTCAACGTCTTGTTTTATGACAATTTCTTCAAGGGTCTCGGTGTTTTCTTCCAATCTGTAATTCATTATTTTGTTTTCAGAAAGTGCCATATTTTCTGTAATGGTTGTGTATCCGAGATAACTAATTTGAATTTTATAGGTACCTTCTGGCAGTGTGATGGAATAGAACCCGTATTCGTTGGTGGTAGTACCTGTTTGCAATTCAGGAACAATGATATTGACGCCAATGAGTGTTTCATTACTATCAGCATCTGTAATTGTACCGCTTAAAGTGACATTGTTTTGTGCAAAAATATTACAAAGACAAAGTAGCAACGGGAGTAGGGCTTTTATTTTTAATCCTGTCATATTTCAAAAGTACGAAACACCAGTTTTAGATGTTTGTATCGATAAGTTAATTAATTATTAAAATGGCAAGCGGCTTATGTCTACATTACCACCCGAAATAATAAGTCCGATTTTAGTGTTTTCAAACTTATGTTTCTCTTTTAATATAGCGGCGAAAGCTACAGCACTTGAAGGCTCAATGATAATTTTCATACGTTCCCATATAAATTGCATTGCCTGAACAATGTCAGTTTCAGATACCCTAATAATTTCTGTCACGTGCCTCTGTATGATTGGAAAATTATGTGTCCCTAATTGTGTTCGTAATCCATCGGCTATAGTATTGGCTGATGTATTAGTTTCAATCTTACCACTCAAAAGAGAACGATAGGCATCATCAGCTTCTAAAGGTTCACCACCGAAAACCTCACAGTTATTACCGAAATAATGAGCGGCTAAAGCAGATCCAGCAATGAGTCCGCCACCACCTACTGGACAAAATACAGCATCTAGATTAGGATATGCTTCGAGTAGCTCCATGCACGAGGTGCCTTGGCCTAATATCACTTCTGGATCATTAGATGGATGTACAAAGGTGGCTCCTGTAGTGTGAACAATATGATCGGCAAGCCCTTGACGTGCGTCTATGGTAGGTTCACATTCTAATATCGTCCCACCATAACCAATCACTGCATTTTTTTTGACTTGAGGAGAATTGGAAGGCATGATGATGGTTGCTTTAACTCCTAAACTTTGAGCTGCGAAAGACAATGCTTGGGCGAAATTACCCGAGGAATGCGTCACAACACCCTTATCTTTTTGAGCGGCTGTTAATTGCATTATGGCATTCGTTGCACCACGCATCTTGTAAGCACCAGTTTTCTGAAAATTCTCACATTTAAAATATAATTCGGCACCTGCCAATTCATTGACAAGTCTTGATGTCAATACTGGTGTTTTGTGTATATAAGGTAATATACGCTTGTGGCAAGCAATAAGTTGTTCTTTGGTCATACCCTAAAGTTACAATATGTTTCAATATTGGCATAAAAAAAGACTGTCAGAAGACAGTCTTTCATATACATAGGAATCACGGTTATCCTATAATTTTATTTAAGGTGTCACTAGGACGCATTGCTTTCGCAGTCAAGGATTCATTTGGTTCGTAGTAACCACCTATATCCATAGCTTGTCCCTGAACACTATTTAGTTCCTCAACAATTTTAGCTTCGTGAGCTTGCAAATCTCTAAAGACTTCTGCGAACTCATGCTTTAAGTCATCGTCTTTTGTTTGATTGGCCAAAGCCTCAGCCCAAAAGAGGGCTAAATAAAAATGGCTTCCTCTATTATCGAGTTCATTTACTTTTCTTGATGGCGACTTACCGTTGGTCAATAACTTTTCAGTAGCATCATCTAAGGTTTCCGACAATACAATGGCTTTAGAATTATTATTCACGTTTCCGAAGTGTTCCAAAGACACTGCCAAGGCTAAAAATTCACCGAGAGAATCCCAACGTAAATGATTTTCTTCTTGAAATTGTTGTACGTGCTTTGGCGCAGAACCTCCAGCACCAGTTTCAAAAAGTCCACCGCCATTCATTAAAGGAACAATGGATAACATTTTAGCACTAGTTCCCAATTCTAAAATCGGAAAAAGGTCTGTAAGATAATCACGTAATACATTACCCGTGACTGAAATAGTGTCTTTTCCTTCTTTAATACGCTCTAGGGTAAATTGCGTTGCTTCAATAGGAGCGAGGATTCTTATATCCAAACCAGACGTATCATGATTTGGTAGGTAGGTATTTACTTTTTTGATTAATTCTGCGTCATGCGCTCTATTTTTATCCAACCAAAAAACAGCAGGTGTTTGTGAGGCTCTCGCTCTTGTTACTGCTAATTTTACCCAGTCCTGAATAGGCGCATCTTTGACCTGGCACATTCTCCAGATATCACCAGCTTCTACTTGGTGTGATGTTAAGATGTTTCCATTGGCATCAATTGTTTCTACTTTTCCATCTGAAGGAATTTCGAAGGTTTTATCATGGGATCCATATTCTTCTGCTTTCTGAGCCATTAAGCCAACATTGGGAACCGTTCCCATAGTCGTTGGGTCAAAGGCACCATGTTTTTTACAAAAATCGATGGTCGCTGTATAGACACCTGCATAACTACTATCTGGAATAACAGCTTTAGTATCCTGTTGTTTACCTTCGGCATTCCACATTTGACCAGACGTACGGATCATGGCAGGCATTGAAGCATCTATGATCACATCACTAGGTACATGTAAATTGGTAATACCTTTATCTGAATTAACCATGGCAACATCAGGTGCATTAGCGAAAGCCGTAGCAATATCTTCTTCAATTTGTAAGCGCTTTGCCTCAGGGAGTTCAGTTATCTTACTTACTAAATTTCCAAAACCATTGCTCACATCAACACCAAGCTCTTCAAAAGTGTCACCGTGCTTTTGGAACAGTTCACTAAAGAACACACGTACGGCATGACCAAAAATAATAGGATCAGACACTTTCATCATCGTCGCTTTCATATGTAATGAAAACAACACATTTTTTTCTTTGGCATCTTTAACTTGTTCTTCTAAAAACGCTAAAAGCGCTTTCTTGCTCATGACGGTGGCATCGATAATTTCATCTTTCAACAGCGCTAAATTATCTTTTAAAATAGTGGCATTTCCAGCATTGTCCGTATGAACAATTTTCACAGTCGTAGCTTCAGGTAAGGTTACGGAAACTTCGTTGTGCGCGAAATCACCATGTGACATCGTCGCGACATGTGTTTTGGAATCTGAAGACCATTCACCCATAGAATGCGGATTCATTCTGGCAAAATTCTTGACGGCTTTTGGAGCACGTCTGTCAGAGTTACCTTCACGTAACACAGGGTTTACGGCACTACCTTTTATTTTGTCATAACGTGTTTTGATGGCTTTAGCTTCCGCTGTTTCCGGTTCATCAGGATAATCAGGTAAGGCATAGCCTTGCGCTTGTAATTCTTTGATGGCCGCTTTTAATTGCGGAATGGATGCACTGATATTAGGAAGTTTGATAATATTAGCTTCAGGTAATTTTGCTAAAGCTCCTAATTCTGATAAGGCATCTGGCACTTTTTGAGTGGCCGTCAGAAAATCAGGAAAATTCGCTAGAATTCGTCCTGCTAAAGAAATATCGCGACTCTCAACATTGATGTTTGAAGACTTTGTAAAAGATTTTATTATAGGTAAGAGTGAATGCGTAGCCAAAGCAGGTGCTTCATCTGTTTTCGTATAAATGATCGTAGGAGTATTTGCCATAAAATATTTAGAATTTAGTATAATGAAATCGCTTAAAAATTAAGCTGTGCAAATATACAAAAAACTAGTTGCTTTTTAGGCAAGCCATCTCATGTCTTGAAAATTAGGAACTGATGAATATCACACTATTTTCAATTGGTACTTCAAGAGGAGCCCTAGGGCATTATCTTTAGAGAATTTGGCACCGTTCATCTTATTTTTATTTGGATCTATTGCAAGATTATAAGCTGTTTTAAAATCGGTTTTTTCCAAGATGCAATGCTCAAAAATAGTGTCTTTTAAATTGCAGTCTTTGAATGTCGCACTTGTTAAATCTGCATGGCTAAAGTCGGCTTGTTCCAAGTTGCAAGAGTCAAAAACGGTAGTTTTCAGTTTTAAGTTAACGAAGGAGGCTAAATGCAATTGGGAATTGATAAAGGTCATAGACATTAAAAAGGGATTGCTATCGTGAAACGGAACACCCACTAATTTGCAGGTATTAAAAACGACCTCTTTAAATAGCACCTCTTTTGCTTTGATTAGACTTAAATTGCAATCAAGAAATTCACATTCTAAAAAGCTAATTCCAGATAGATAGGATTCTGAAAAATCACAATTGATAAATTTACAATGGTCATATTCTGCTTTTTCTATGGGATTGTCCTTATAAGTTTGGTCTTTAAAAGTCTTGTCAGAAATAAATGGAAGTCTCATGGCGCTGATTTAACACCCTAAAGTTAAAAAAAGCAAGGTTATTAAAAAACAAAAGCCATATCACTGTAGTCAGAACTACTTTGACATGGCTTTTTTGAGATAGTTACACGTGACCTATTTACCATTGCTGACAAACTCGAGACAGCTGAACTCACGTTCCCTCATCTCTTTCGGTTCAAGTTTCACTATTTCAATGAAACCTTTCATAACTTTCAAAATGTATTGACCTGCTATTACTCCGTTTCGTTTTGATTGTTTTTCTTGATGATTGTATTCCAAATCATTCGCTTGCGCGTTTGACCATGATACCATCATTGCCCATCATTTTCACTGTCACTTTCGGTTCAGTTACTTGTCAAGACTTTCCACTTAATTTGTATCAACTGCATACACATCTGACACACCTTAAGCTTCATGATTCTGCTACTTACACGCATACACCTGCAGTAGTCACAACCTCAAAAAACAAATCTATATAAAGAACGTTACTTTATTACAATTTAACATTAATTTGAAGTTTAATTCAAAAACAAACGAGGTTTGTTGTTAATTGTTTAGCTAAAGTAGGTTTTTGTTTGAAAATTCCAAATTTTTAACTGATTTAGATATTCACATTTTATAAACCGAACTTATTAACAAAAGTTCATAACTAAAAAAGCCTTGACACAATCGTCAAGGCTTTCAGAAATTTATGTAGTTGAAGCTTATCTTCTAACTTCTTTAATTCTTGCTTTCTTACCTGTAAGACCTCTAAAGTAGTAGATTCTCGCTCTTCTAACTTTACCACGCTTATTAACTTCAATTTTTTGAAGTGCTGGTAAGTTAATTGGGAAAATACGTTCTACGCCAATAGTCCCAGACATTTTTCTAATGGTAAAGGTTTGAGAAGCACCCGTACCTTTTACTTGTAACACAGTACCTTTAAAAAACTGAGTACGTGTTTTAGCACCTTCCTTAATCTCGTAATACACAGTAATGGTATCACCAGCTCCAAATTCTGGAAAATCTTTTTTGTCTACAAATTCGTCTTGTACAAATTTTACTAAAGAATTCATTTTTATCTTTTTATTAAAGTTGTTTCAAATCAACATTCGCGATTTTCGCCAGAGGTTAATCCAAAAGTGGGTGCAAAGATAATTAATAAAACTATATTCACAATGTTTCCCAATATTTTTTTTGGTGTTTCGCTAAGGCGTATTCCAACGACTTAGCGTCAGGCTTTCCGCTATATCTTTTGCCGCTATGCCAGCAAAAGGATGCCGCATCAATCCTTAACACAAGCGTTTAATCCTTAAGTAAATCGGGTCGTCGTTCTTGAGTTATTTTATAAGCTTGTTCTTCTCGCCATTTTTCAATTTCAGGAAAATTTCCGCTAAACAAAACCTCAGGAACTTTCATGCCTTTATAGGTTCTAGGTTTGGTGTAAATAGGTGGAGCCAATAAACCATCTTGAAAAGAATCGGTTAGGGCAGAGGTTTCGTTACCTAAAACACCAGGAATTAATCTAATGACGGCGTCACAAAGCACTGCAGCACCTAATTCACCGCCTGACAATACATAATCACCGATGGATATTTCACGTGTTATAAACTTGTCGCGAACACGTTGATCCACACCTTTATAATGTCCGCACAGAATGATAATGTTATCTTTGAGTGATACCTGATTGGCGATACCTTGATTAAGACGTTCACCATCTGGTGTCATGTAAATGATCTCATCATAAGAACGTTCACTTTGCAACGCCGAAATACATTTATCTATTGGCTCTATCATCATGACCATACCAGCACCACCTCCGAACTGAGTATCGTCGATAGCCTTGTAATTGCCAGACGCATAATCTCTTAAATTATGAAAATGAACACTCACTAATTGAGCTTCTATAGCTCGTTTCAAAATAGAAGCTTCAAACGGACTCTTTAGCAGCTCTGGTAACACAGTTATAATGTCTATACGCATGATTCTTAATTATAAAATGCAAAGATAAGTTTAATTGTATGGACTACTAATAAATTTTATTTAACTCTATAACTAGCCAAATATTAGTTTTAATTTGTACTTTTGGCTAGTTATAGAAAACATTATGAATGCAGTTATCGGCAGGGAATCGCAGCTCAAATTGCTCGCTGAAGCTTTAGATTCCAACAAATCTGAGTTAGTAGTTGTGTATGGTAGACGGCGTGTTGGTAAGACATTCCTAATCCGAGAAGCCTACAAAAAACAAATAGTTTTTGAGATTTCAGGAATTCCAGATGGCAGTTATAAAGACCAATTATCAAACTTTCATAATGTGCTTTGTCGTTTGGATGCAGCATTTAAAGATGAACCAACACCAGAAAATTGGTTAGATGCCTTTGCTTTATTAAGCGATTATTTAGATAGCTTAAAAGGTTCAGGGAAAAAAGTCGTGTTTATAGATGAGTTTCCATGGATGTATACTAGGCGTTCCAAATTCGTCCAGCTTTTTGGTCATTTTTGGAATAGTTACGGCTCTAAACGAAAGGATCTCATTGTGGTTGTATGTGGTTCGGCGGCATCTTTCATGGTCAATCGCGTGATCAATGATCGTAAAGGACTTCACAATCGCATCACCATTCCTATGCGGCTCTTACCTTTTAATCTGTACGAAACCGAATTGTTTCTCAAATCGAAAAAGGTCCATCTAGATCGCTATTCTTATCTACAACTTTATATGGCTATTGGTGGTATTCCACACTATTTGGATAAAATTCAGTCAGGTGATAGTGTTGCGATGGCCATCGATCGTTTGTGCTTCCAAGAAAACGGTATTTTAGTCAACGAGTTCAATCAAGTATTTGTGTCGCTGTTTGATGATTCCGACAATCACATGAATATCGTAAAAGCCTTATCCAAATCACAAAGTGGTATGAGTCGCGACGATTTGGTAAAATCTACACCCATGAGTTCCGGTGGAACCTTAACAACCACCTTGTTAGAATTGAGTGAATCTGGTTTTATTTCAGAGTATCAACCTTATTCTAATAAGAAAAAGGAAACCTTGTATCGTTTGACCGATGAGTACTCAATTTTTTATTTAAAATTTATTAAAAACAATAAGGGGAGAAGTTGGAAGACACTTTATACATCTAGAAGTTACAGTTCATGGAGCGGATTTGCATTTGAAACCTTGTGTCTTAAGCATGTACAGCAGTTATTAAAAGGCTTAGGTATTTCAGGTATAGAAGTTCAAAGCTCAAGTTGGAGAAATGATAAGGCACAAATAGACTTACTTATTGATCGCAGTGACCGATCGGTCAACCTTTGTGAAATGAAATTTTCAGAACGTGAATTTACGATGACTAAAAGTTATGCAGCCAATGTGGAAAATAAAAAACGTGAATTTTTAAGTGCGATGACAAAACGAAAAAATGTATTTGTGACTTTTGTCACAACGTTTGGTGTCGTCTCAAATAAATACAGTAATCAGGTCATGAATAATCAAATCACAATGGAGAGTCTATTCGAAAAAGATTAGTTTCTATATCTAGCCAAAACTTTAATTGATACTTACTTTTGGCTGGATATAAAAAAAGCCTATCAACTAAATGACAGGCTTTCTATTACGGCTTTTTTCTATTAAACTCCTAAGAATTTTTTTGCTTATTGATTTCGTCTTGTAATTGACGTCTTACTTTTTGTTCCCGTTCTAAAGCCACGCGTCTGTGTTCTTCAAATTCCTCTTCTGTCTCTACTAGAGTTTTTCTCGCTTGCTTGGTAATCGCATTACTATTTTTATACTTGTAAATAAAAAACAATAGTAGTGCTGATAACACGCCCACGATACTCCAAAGAATAAGACTATAATTCGGTTTAGTCATCGGCATGCCAAATAAGGTCATGCTGTCTTTTTCAGCAATGGTATTATCGAGATTTGTTTTTGTATTGGCTAAATTCTGTTTTAAATCTTCTATCTCTTTAGCTTGAGACGCAACAATAGCTTGTGTGTCATCTAATGATTTATGTACAGCATTTAAAGAATCAATGGTATGGGCTTTTAAAGCGTAAAGCCATGTTTTCTTGACTGTTTTGTATTCTTGCCAGCTATTGGAACGTCTAATGACATACTCAAATTGGTTATCTATAGTTCCGCTGTTAAGGGATAATTTTTCATCGTCATCATTACTTTGAGAGAAGGTCGTTGAAAAACTGAATAAGGTCAGTGTTGTAAGTAATAGCGTTTTAAAAAACTTCATGGTTGCTTTGGTTGAATTTAATAGCTTAATTAATGGTTAGCAATATAATAATTTAAACGTAAATCGGCACGCGATATAACTATTTAGCCTCACAAGAGGTGAGGCTAAATTATATACGGTGCAAATATTATTTTGGATGTCTACCTTATTAATAATATGAGTAACGTCTCACCTTAGCAATATATTTTGCTAATCTAATGACTTGATGGCTGTAACCATACTCATTATCATACCATATATATAGGATGGCATTTTTCCCGTCTTGACGAACAATGGTCGCCTTACTGTCATAAATGGCAGGAGCAGAGCTTCCAACAATATCACTAGATACAAGCTCATCGCTCATTTCATATTTTATTTGTTCCACTAAATGCCCTTCCAAAGCATATTTTTTCATAATAGTATTGATACCTTCTACAGATGTCGCCTTATCTAGTTCTAAATTTAAAATAGCTAAAGATCCGTTTGGTACGGGTACTCTAATGGCATTAGAGGTTAACTTTCCTTCTAAAGAAGGTAATGCTTTAGATACGGCTTTTCCGGCTCCTGTTTCTGTAATGACCATGTTTAGACCTGCAGCTCTACCACGACGATATTTTTTATGGAAATTATCGACTAAGTTTTGATCATTCGTATAAGCATGAATGGTTTCTAAGTGACCACTTACGACACCAAATGTGTCTTCCATAGCTTTTAATATAGGTGTGATGGCATTGGTTGTACATGAGGCTGCAGAGAATATATTGACTTTATCTGGATGATGATCGAGATGGTTCACACCATGAACAATGTTAGGAATGCCTTTTCCTGGTGCTGTCAGTAATACTTTATCAACACCTTTGGATTTCAAATGACGGCTAAGCGCTTCTTGATCTCTAAACGCACCTGTGTTATCTATAACTAAGGCATCATGAATTCCGTATTGTGTATAATCAATATCTTCTGGAGCATTCGCAGAAATCATATTAACGGTCGTTCCGTTAATCAATAATGCACTTTGCTTAGCATCTGCCACGACAGTTCCTGAGAAATCTCCATGAACAGAATCGTTCCTAAGCAAAGACGCTCTTTTCTCTAGAACCACATCATCAATGGCACCTCTAGTAACTATCGCACGCAATCGCAACTGACTCCCTTTTCCAGTACGCGTCATTAATTCTCTGGCAACTAAACGACCAATCCTTCCAAAGCCATAAAGCACCACATCCTTAGGTTGTATGAGTTTATTCTTTTTCGCATCTTTCAATTTGGAAGCCACAAAACCAGTGGCATTGCTATATTTTTGATCTTCGAGGTGGAATTCGTAGGTTAATTTACCAATATCCAATTTGGCAGGTGGCAGATCCAATGTTTTAATGGCTTGAGCAATCTCTACAGAATCAAAAATAGATATTGGTTTCTGTACAAATTCTCCGGCATATTCGTGTAGATTGAGAATTTCGCTCACATTACGATCAATCAGTTGATTTCTAAAAATCACTAGTTCTATAGATTTATCATACCATAGGTCGCTAACAATTTTAATAAATTCTACCGTAGCTCTGCGACGGTCTGCTTGAAAAGCGAGTTCTTTTTCATAAGTTCCGTTTAAACTCATTGTGTTTGGTTTAGTGTGTTGTTGTATTTAAAATTTTTGCAAAAATAGCATATTTCAAACGTTTTCGTAAGATTTTTTCATAAAATAAAAAACCCTTCAGTTTTTCAATACTAAAGGGTTTTATAAGCTCCTAAATGGTCTTTTATTATCTAAAGATGACTTCCTTTTTCTCTAGATTCGAGTCAAGATATTCTAATCTATAAATATTGTCTTGGGCATCTGCTCCATACTTCTCACTAAACTTTGAAATATCTGCGACACTTTGAATCTTCATATCATTAATTCCCGTAATGATGTAACCACTTCTAAAGCCTAATTTCGAATATAAAAAGGCATTTTTATTATCTTGGACAATCACGCCGTGTGAAATATCATAGGCTTTTTTCAATTTTGATGGAATATTTCGCAACTGCATATCCATGAACTCAACACTGATGATATCACTTTTAGATAATTTTACCGGAATAGATTTAATGCGACCATTTCTTAAAATTTCAACATTTACAACATCATTCGGACGTTTAGTTTTCAAATACCCGCTTAAGTCGGAAAATTTAGAAATTTCAATATTGTCCAATTTTTTTATGATATCGCCATTTTTAATGCCTGATTTATCTGCGCCAGAATTGGCTTCAACATTGCTGACATATACACCTTGAATTTCATTAACGCCTAGTTCTTTGGCTTCTTGAGACTGACTATTTAATATAGAAACCCCTAACACCCCTTCTTGCACATCACCGAACTCCATGATATCCTCAACAACTTTACGAGCTATATTACTCGGTACGGCAAAGGAATACCCGATATACGACCCTGTTTGAGATGAAATAGCAGTATTAATACCAATCAATTCGCCTCGAGCATTTACAAGCGCACCTCCAGAGTTACCAGGATTTACAGCGGCATCTGTCTGAATGAATGATTGTGATTTATTGGTAGATAAGTCTCTAGACTTTGCACTGATGATACCAGCAGTTACAGTCGAGGTGAGGTTGAACGGATTACCGACCGCCAAAACCCATTCACCTACTTTAGCAGTATCAGAGTCTCCGAAAGCTATAGATGGTAAATCTTCTTCCGCATCAATCTTTAACAAAGCAATATCGGTTTCTTCATCCGTTCCAATGAGCTTCGCATCGTAAACTCTATTGTCATTGAGTGTAATAGAAATTTTGTTAGAACCGGCAATCACATGGTTATTTGTGATGATATAGCCATCTTTATTTATGATGACGCCACTTCCTGTTCCTACTTGGGCTCTTGGTGTGGCTTGTCTGCCATAGAAAAAGTCTTGTAATGTAGGTCGCCCAGTTACCAGTGCTGTATTCTTGACATGGACTACAGCATGTACCGTATTTTCAGCAGCAACGGTAAAGTCTATGTCGGCATTCGATAATAAATTGGAGGTTGTTGCGTCATAATTTGTATTTATAAATGACGGCTCCTGTTGGTTATCAGTGATGGTGATTGGCTGTGTTTCTTCTATAAAATATTTGTAGGCAGATAAAGTAATAATTCCACCTAACACAGAAACAAATACTAATGTTAGAATCTTTTTCATGTTATCATTGTTTAATAATTAGGTAACGATTAAAATTAAATATTTATTGATTTTGAAATTCAACTTTAACGATTTTTAACGTCATCTTTAACGTGTGTTTAACAGCGTAATTTTCTTACCATTATTCCTATATTTGCATGACTTATGCAATTTACTTTTTATAAATATCAAGGAACTGGGAACGATTTTGTGATGATTGATAATCGTCATGCAATCTTTGACAAAAATGATACCAAACTCATCGCTTTTTTATGTGATCGTCGATTTGGTATTGGTGCAGACGGACTCATACTTTTAGAAAATCACGAGGTCTACGATTTTAAAATGGTTTATTTTAATGCCGATGGAAACGAAAGTACCATGTGTGGTAACGGTGGTCGTTGCATCGTAGCATTTGCCAAATTTTTAGGACTGATAGATCAGAAAGCTGTATTTGAAGCCATTGATGGAAAGCACGAAGCGACCATAGCGGATGGTTTGGTTCATCTGCAGATGCAGGATGTTGATCATATTGAAGCCTTCAAATCCCATGTTTTTTTAGACACAGGATCGCCACACCATGTGCAATTAGATCAGAATCTGTCCGAATTAGATGTAAAATCGAAAGGAGCAAGCATCCGTTATGGAACTCCTTATCACCATAGAGGAGGGACTAACGTTAATTTTGTGACTAAAAAATCAAATGACAGATTTTCAGTTCGTACCTATGAAAGAGGTGTTGAGGATGAAACCTTGTCTTGTGGAACAGGTGTTACAGCTGTCGCTATAGCCATGCATTATATTGGTGAGACTGAAAAAAACTTGATTACCTTACTCACGGAAGGCGGCGAGCTTCAAGTCACTTTTGATAACACAGCGTCTGGATATCATAATATCTGGCTCATCGGACCAGCAACACAAGTGTTTAAAGGAACGCTATCATGACAACATTGAAAGGAGATCACATATATCTAAGAGCTTTAGAACCAGAAGACCTGGAGTTTATTCATGAGATAGAAAATGACCAAAGCATTTGGGATATCAGTAATACGATTACACCCTATTCTAAATTTTTAATAAAACAATACTTAGAAAACGCGCACAAAGATATATTTGAAGTAAAGCAATTACGATTAATGATTTGTGATAAATCGGATGCTACTATAGGGTTGATTGATTTATTTGATTTTGATGTCAGTAACAAAAGAGCTGGTGTTGGAATTTTGATCAAAGATGTGAAGAATAGACAACAAGGTTTTGGCAAGGAGGCTTTAAAATTATTGATTGATTATTGTAAATCCCATTTGGATCTGCATCAATTATATTGTAATATTTCCGAAGACAATAATAACAGTTTAAAACTGTTTAAAAATCAAGGTTTTCAAATTATAGGACTCAAAAAAGACTGGAATTATCGTCATGGTTCATATGTCAATGAATATCTTCTACAATTAATATTTAACTAAATGTATATCAAAAAAATACTTTGGGCTATTGCCCTCATTGGATTATTGGTGGCTGCCTACTTTGCATTTTATATCTATAATGCCATGCTTTCACCAAATACAGCTTTCAATAATGATGAAGCCTATATTTATGTGCCAACCAATGCTAATTATGACACCGTTCGCGAGCAACTGAAACCTTTGTTGGAAGACATGGAAGCCTTTGATATGCTAGCAAAGCGCAAAAAATATGTGTCAAATTTAAAAGCAGGAAAGTTTGTTATTAAAAAGGGCATGAGTAATAATGATATTATCAATTCAATTAGGAGCAACAATATTCCAATAAAATTATCTTTCAATAATCAGGAGTCCTTAGAAAAATTAGCAGGAAGGATTGCAAATCAAATTGAAGCAGATAGTCTGGATTTAATTGTAGCGATGACTGATCCTAGTTTTTTGAAGAAAAGCGGTTATACCAAAAAAACAGCGCTAGGTATGTACATCCCAAATAGCTATGAGTTTTTTTGGAATACAGATGCTCAAGCGTTTCGTGATCGCATGTTAACCGAGTATAATCGTTTTTGGAATGAGTCTAGAAATGCGAAAGCCAAGTCAATAGGATTGACTAGAGATGAGGTCATGACACTGGCGTCTATTGTTCACGAAGAGTCAAAGCAAGCTTCAGAGCAACCGAGAATCGCAGGTGTTTATATGAATAGACTCAAAATAGGCATGCCGCTTCAGGCAGACCCTACATTAAAATTTGCAGCATATCAATTACCTGAATATCAAAATACGATTATAAAACGGGTTTTAAACAAGCATAAAGGCATAAAATCACCTTATAATACCTATCTAAACGTAGGACTTCCTCCAGGATTGATTGCAATGCCAGATATTACGGCCATTGATGCAGTTTTAAATTTTGAGAAGCACAATTATCTTTATTTTGCAGCCAATGCTCAAAAATTGGGATATCACAAATTTGCCAAAACATTAGCGCAACACAATGTGAATGCTAGAGAATATCAAAGATATTTATCGTCGCAAGGGATTAATAGATAATATGAAGCGACTTGGCATATGGATAGGACTCTTTTTATTGATGCCTTTATACAATGGCGCTCAGTCTAAGCTGGATGTTTTTTTAAAACCATCTGACACACTTCATAAGCCTAGACGAAATGCGGTCATTATTTCTGAAGCTACTTTAGCCACTATCACCTTCATAGGATTAGATCAACTATGGTATGCGGATTTTCCAAGATCAAAATTCAAAACAACCAATGATTTGAATGAATGGTTACAAATGGACAAAATGGGGCATGTGTTTTCCTCATACCAACTAGGTAAAACAGGGGCTAATTTATTAAAGTGGAGTGGTGTGGGAAAGAAAGATCAATTACTTTATGGCGCTACCTTAGGACTTGGATTTTTATCGGCTGTTGAAATCTTAGATGGCTATTCTGAAGAATGGGGTTTTTCTTGGTCTGATATGGCAGCTAATGGATTAGGAACTGGGTTGTTTATCGGACAAGAATTATTATGGAACGAACAACGTATTACCATGAAGTATTCATTCCATCAAACGCATTACGCAGCACTTAGACCTGATAAATTAGGTGATGGTCTTCTGGAGGAAGCATTGAAAGATTACAACGGTCAGACTTACTGGTTGAGTGCAAATATTCATTCGTTTTTTAAAAATAGTCGGGTGCCCAAATGGTTAAATTTGGCATTTGGCTATGGAGCAGAAGGCATGATTACAGGAAAAAATGAAGAGGTGGTTGATAACTTATTAATAACTCCAAATAGAAGGCGTCAATTTTATTTGAGTTTGGACGTAGATTTATCGAGAATTCAGACAAATTCTCGCTTTTTGAGATCGTTGTTTGACGTTTTTAACCTGATTAAAGTCCCTTTTCCTACTTTGGAGTTTAACGGTAAAAATGGTATCAAGCTCCATTATATCTACTTTTAACAACACTTTAACAGCTTATTTTCAGGGTTTTAAAAATTAGTGTATCTTTGCAGGCGCAATTTGTAAGTCGTCTAAGGGGAAGACTTTGGCTTACAGAAATTAGCTATTATGATTAAAAATGTAGGTAATTATTTTATAGTTCCGTTGGCTGTTTTCGCTACCCTTTTTATGGCATTAAAACCAGCTCCTTCAATTAATTTTGAGGACTATTCAACGGAAGGTATGGAGTTGAATTTTAACATTTCTCATGATTTGGCGATGCATTCAGATGATGCTAGTAATGCCAATCTAGATCACACAGACCTCGGTTTTCCTCACTTAGGCAAATCTTATAATGGATTTAAGGAGGCACTAGCTTTTAAAGAGTCTCGAGGGGATTATTTCACGGTCAATACCTTAGGCTATTTAGGGAAATATCAATTTGGTGCTGAAACGCTTAAATTGATTGGTATTTATAATCCGACCAAGTTTTTGTACTCGCCTGAGCTTCAAGAAAAAGCCTTTTTAGCCAATGCAGCAAGAAATAAATGGATCCTTAGAAAGGATATCAAGCGCTTTGTAGGTAAGAACATAGGAGGTGTAAAAATTACAGAATCTGGTATATTGGCTGCTGCACACCTTGCAGGACCAGGTAGTGTAAAGAAATATCTAAGAAGTTATGGAAACCATAATTTTTCTGATGCTTATGGTACAACCATTAAGCATTACATGAAAAAGTTTTCTGGATATGATACATCCTTTATTGAAGCCAATAAAAAGGCCAAAGCCATTCTATAGATTTAATCCTTGTGAATTAAAAAAATAGCTGGACGTTTGTGTAAATCTACATTCACGTTTTTCCACTCACTCGCGGTCATGGTTTTGATATATTCTGTGGGAAGTGTGATATCACATGCGATGCAAACCCTGGTGTTTGGATGTAAGGTGCTACAGATGTCCTCTAATATCTTATTGTTTCTGTAAGGTGTTTCAATAAATAATTGCGTTTGATTCTGTTCAAAAGATAAGCGTTCTAAACGTTTGAGTGTTGTTTTTCTCTCTGATTTATCTATTGGAATATAGCCGTTAAAAGTAAAACTTTGCCCATTCATTCCTGAGCTCATTAAGGCAAGTACAATCGAAGATGGACCAACCAATGGCACTACTTGAATGTGTTGTTCATGTGCCATTTTTACAATGTCTGCTCCAGGGTCTGCAATGCCAGGACAACCTGCTTCTGAAAGTAATCCCATGGATTTTCCTGTTTTACAATCGTCAAGGAAATGCTGTATTTCTTCGTGTTGTGTGTATTTATTTAACACCTTAAAGCTGAGGCTCGACTGTTGTTTTCTTGAATTGATGAGCTTTATGAAGCGTCTGGCTGATTTTTCATTTTCAACAATATAATCATCAATCATTTCAATGACTTTCTTTACCGAAATTGGTAAAACTTCTAAAGGCGGATTATCACCAAGCCGCGTAGGAATTAGGTAAAGTTTACCATAGTGTTCACTCATGTTTATTCAATAATAAGTTTTCGAATACTTTTTTGGTTCTCAAAATCAGAAATTTCAACAATATATAAGCCGCTATTTAGATTTTTAGTAGACATTGTTGTTAGTTGTTGATCAAAATGATCTTGGTATAACACACGTTTTCCTTGTAAATCATAAACTTCAATTCGGTTTATTGAATCCGTTAAATGTGCCAAATCGAAGTTGACAAATAGGTTGGCAGGATTCGGATGCATTTTAATAACGCTCAATGATGACGTTTCATTGCTTAAAGTGGACTCCACAATACGATAAATGGTTCCGTTTGCTAAACTCGCTACATAGAGTTCGCCGTTGATATCTTCACCAAATGCCACAAATTCGCCTCCAGGAAATTGCCCCAAGAAATTAAGGCTAAAATTGTTAGGGCTCGTCTCTTGAACGTAGCCTATTTCGTTACTGCAATAATCAGCAAAAAAGTAAAGACCTTGCAATCCAATCTGGGAAGTTCCTCTATAGCGATAGCCACCAGTAATGGAGCATCTAAATGGGGAGCCTCCATAATCGTATTCGGCAACTGGCGTTTGATGTGTGATGGTGCTACACTCCGCTAAGGTGCTAAAGACAGAAGTGCCTTCAAAACACTTCCAACCATAATTTTCACCACCAGTTGTGGCTGTCGTTCGGTTAATTTCCTCTCTTGCACTTTGACCAACATCGGCAATCCACATATCACCATTGCTTCTGTCAAAAGACCATTTCCATGGGTTTCTAAGTCCGTTAGCCCAAATTTCATCTAATGCCGAAGCATTTCCAACATAAGGATTATCAGTAGGGATGAGGTAGGTAGTTCCGGCTGCTATTTGACCTGCTGTGACGTTCACGTCAATTCGGAGCATTTTCCCAAGTAAATTATCTAAAGGCTGTGCTCTGTTGTCGGGATCGCCACCTGAACCACCATCGCCTGTAGAAATATAAAGGTAACCATCACTTGCACCGAAATGCATGTCTCCTCCATTGTGGTTCGAGTAGGGCTGAGGAATATGCAATAGAATGACTTCAGAATTTGGGTCTGCTGAGTTCACGGAATTACGTGTAAATCTTGAAATCACAGTATCTCCGTTTAAATCAATATAATTGACATATAGAAAACCATTGGTCGAATAATTAGGGTGGAAGGCAAGTGCCAGAAGTCCTTGTTCGCCACCAAAATCTATGACTCTGTCTTCAATGTCTAAAAAGGGTGTACTGTTTACGGTTCCATTAACATCTACAATCTGAATATAGCCATCTCTTTCAACGACAAATAAGCGATTATCACCTGCATGTTTGATATTAACAGGATTAAATAAGCCGGTTGCAAATGTATCTAGATTGATATTTTGGGCGTAGGTTATAGTTAACAGACCACAAAATAATAGACAAGTAATTTTTTTCATGTTTCTAGATTTTAAGGAATTTTTCTACAAAATACGAAAAAAAATACACCTAAAAATCAAGGGTTTAGTTTGCTAATTGTCAATAAGCGACTGACTGATTTTAGTACAAACGCTTTCTAACAGCTCGTAAACGTATTCAAAATCAGATAGATCTCCGTAATAAGGGTCTGGAACACGTTTTTCTGTTATGGAGTCGTCCATTTCCAGAATCAGTTTTACTTTTGCGATGTCGCTCGTATTCCTAGCTAACTTTACAACGTTCTCAAAATTGGATGGATCCATGACATAGATATAATCAAACGTATCAAAATCAGAAACTTGAAATTGCCTACCACGTTGTGCTGAAATATCAATACCATTGTTTTTTGCCACTGCAATGGAACGATGATCTGGAGAATCACCAACATGATAATTGGCAGTACCTGCAGAATCTACATAAAAATGATCGGTTGGTAATTTGGAAGCTAAAATGCCATGTGCCAATGGTGAGCGACAAATGTTACCTAAGCAAACCATTAAGATACGAGTCATTTTGTAATATAAGTATTAAAGAGAAAGCTTTTTCGAGAGGTCTTCGACATACTTTCTAAACTGTTTGTCGGTAGAGGATAAGTTGTCTACAGTTTTACAAGCGTGAAGTACTGTGGCATGATCACGTTTTCCAATTTGAGAACCTATACTAGCTAATGACGCCTTCGTATATTTCTTTGCAAAGAACATGGCCAATTGTCTTGCTTGAACAATATGGCGTTTTCTAGTTTTGGATTGCAAAGTACTTACGTCCATTTGGAAATAATCAGAAACGACCTTTTGGATGTAGTCAATAGATACCTCACGTTTGGTGTTCTTAACAAATTTCTCTACAATTTCCTTCGCTAAGTTGACTGTAATTTCTTTTTTATTAAATGATGATTGTGCAATTAATGAGATGATAGCACCTTCCAACTCACGAACATTCGTTTTAATATGTTTAGCAACATACTCTACAATATCATCGGGCATCTCAACACCGTCACGATACAATTTATTTTTTAATATAGATACTCTTGTCTCAAAATCTGGACTCTGAAGTTCAGCTGAAAGTCCCCATTTAAAGCGCGATAGTAAACGCTGTTCAATGTCTTGCATGTCTACAGGAGCTTTATCGCTGGTCAAAATGACCTGTTTTCCATTTTGATGTAAATGATTAAATATATGGAAAAAGACATCTTGGGTTCCTGATTTTCCAGATAAGAACTGGACATCATCAATGATAAGAACATCTATAATTTGATAGAAATGAATAAAATCATTTCTGTTATTTTTTTTAACGGAATCTATATATTGCTGTGTGAATTTTTCTGCAGAAATATACAATACGGTTTTCTCGGGATATTTATCTTTGATATCAACGCCAATAGCATGAGCTAAGTGTGTTTTTCCTAACCCTACACCTCCGAATATTAACAACGGATTAAAAGAGGTGCCTCCCGGTTTATTGGCAACAGCTAAACCAGCATTTCTAGCCAAGCGATTAGAGTCGCCTTCTAAAAAGTTTTCAAAACTGTAATTAGGATTTAGTTGTGATTCAATTTTTACATTCCTAATGCCAGGAATTACGAAAGGATTTTTTAATTCTGGATTCTTATTGTTTAATGGAACATCAACATCTTGAGATTTTAGCGCGCCACGATTAGAACTAGGGATTTTTTCAGTAAAAGGTTGTTTGTTACCATAGGTGTTCTCCATTTTAATAACATACACCAATTTGGCAGTTTCTCCTAATTGTTTCGTTAGTGCTACCTTCAGAATTTTGACATAATGCTCTTCCAGCCATTCATAAAAAAACTTACTTGGTACTTGGATACTTAAGGCGTTATCGGTCAGTTTTACTGCTACTATTGGCTCAAACCAAGTTTTGTAGGCTTGAGGTTGTATGTTGTCTTTTATAAATGAGAGACAGTTCGTCCAAACCGATTGCGCAGTTACATCCATTCTCTAAGTTAATTTTTTGTATTTGTTAGTTAGTTAGCAAAAAAAAGAGAAATTCGGGTTTCTCTTGAATAAATTTTACATGACAAATATGTGAACAAATTTCTTAATAAAAAAATCAAAATGTATTGAATATTTAGAATTTTTTCCTCATGTTTAATTCGTCTCGAAATTACAAAAAAAATATCAAAAATTATGTCAAACGTAGCCAAATCCGATGAAATACAATTTAGAGTCCGTTATGGGGAAACCGATCAAATGGGAATAGTTTATCATGGTAACTATGCGCAATATTTTGAGATGGGTCGAACGGAATGGTTGCGGAAAATGGGATTTTCTTATAAGCAAATGGAAGCCGATGGGATCATGTTGCCTGTGATTTCATTATCCCTAAATTACAAAAAGTCAGCACGTTATGACGACCTTATTAAAGTAAGAACTTATCTCGTAAAAAAACCTACCGCTAAAATTGAATTTGATTATGAAATCTTAAATGAAAATGGTGAACTTTTAACAACGGGAAATTCAGTTTTAGTATTTATGGACATACATAAGAATCGGCCTACAAGATGTCCGGATTATATTTTAGACCAACTGCAAATTTAATCGTTCAACTTCTTGATGTTTATCTCATAAAGTGCCTCAAAAGTTTCAAAAATAGAAGGCGCATTTTTTAAACGAACTGAAATTACGATCTCACAGGACAATTCTAAGCTTTGATTAACGACGTTCAGATTCTTCTCCTTAATAATTCTCATGACCGTATTCATGTGTTTGTATTCAAAGGAAATAACATAGCTGACATTAATCGTGCGTGTCACAATTTTTGAGGCTTCTAATGCTAATTGTGCACCTGTACGATAGGCATTGATGAGTCCGCCAACACCTAATTTGACACCGCCAAAATATCGTACAACGACAATCAATACATTGGTGACTTCAAACGATTGTATTTGTCCGTAGATAGGCATACCAGCACTATTATTAGGTTCGCCATCATCATTAGCGCGATACACGTAGTCTTGTTCTTGTTTGCCATATTGATAGGCATAGCACCAATGACGCGCTTGATGGTGCTGTTTTTTTAACGCTTCAAGATGAATTTTTACATCGTCTTCAGATGTTATTGGAAACGCATAGCCATAAAACTTACTGTTTCTGTCTTTGAATAAAACTTCAGGAGAAGGTTTTACTATTGTTTTGTAAGAGTCTTTTTCAATCATTAGGCAAAAGTTACTAAACAGATTGAAACAATAGCTAGTACAATCCCTATCCAGTTTTTTCTTGAAATCTTTTCTTTAAACAAGAATAAACCCAATAGGGTAGAAAGCATGACGATGGCCACATTATTCAACGTAAATATGGTTGAACTCTCCAACGATTCGTGGTTTAGTGCTTTCAATAAGTAGTAGATCGAGTAGTAATTCACAACTCCTAAGGCGACGCCTCCAATGCAACTTTTAAAATCCAGCTTCGAGGTTTTCTTACTCAGTTTAAAACCTAAAATAAAGACACCGATAATTCCAGCAAAACAAAATATAGTTGCCGAAAAAATGGGGATACCATTATCGGGTAAGTAATAGGTCTCAATAAATTTTATCGATGTATCAATAATTCCTGATCCTAAAAACAATATTATTGGTAAGAGCAGGCTATTTTTGACATTCACACGGCTTTTAGGTTTTATGGACGCCAAATACACGGCAATTAGAGCTAGTATTATTCCTGATAACTTTTGAAAACCTGCACTTTCATTATACATATAGATTCCGAATGCAATTGGAATTATAACACTCATTTTTGTCGCAACCGATGCAACCGATAATCCATTACGCTGCGCTGTAATGGCCATAACATTAAAAATAGCAATGAACAATAACCCTAAGGCAATAGCACCATAAAACCATTGTGATGATGCGATAGTAGCTATTTTAATGGGTTCATCATAAATGACAATTCCCAGAATACAGGCCGTGATATAATTAACGACAATGGCTTGTAGCGTATTAAGTTGAAACCTATCAAATAATTTGAATATTAAAAAGATAAAGGTTGAAGCTAGAATGCTTAGTAATAAATAGATCAAAATAAATGCGAGTTAGTTGAAAATAGGTCTATGATGTCTTGTGTGTTTTCGTCAATATTCCATACATGGATGCCTATATTTGCTGCTGAATCTGTATTCTCTTTCGTGTCATCTATAAACAGACAGTCCTCTGGTTGGAGTGCATTCTCATTTAAAACAAATTCATAAATATTGGGATTAGGCTTCCTTAATTGAATCTCATGAGATAAGTAAAACTTATCGAAACAAGATTTAAATTCCTCATAAAATGGAATCCGCTCTTTAATCCATTCGATATGTAATTCGTTGGTGTTACTGAGTAATATCAACTGATATTTGTTGCTTACACTTAAATTTTTAAGGAATTCTAGTCGGTATTCGGGAAAATCTTTCAGAATGAAATTCCAAGCATTCACAATCTCTTTTTTAGATAACTTAGGAAAGTTATGGGTATAAAAGCCAATAAATTCTTCAGTACTAATGAGTCCTTGTTCATAAAGTGTATTGATTGAAACAAGATCCTCTGGAAGTTCTTTTAGCTCGAATAATTGCAGCGCATTTTCCATCGCTCCCAATTTATCTAAATTGATGAACACGTCTCCAAAATCAAAAATGAGGGTTTTAATTGTTGGCATAAATTTTTAAAGTGTCGTCTAATATTTGATGTTCCGATATGAGTTGTCCTTGAAATTCAGGTGCTTTTAAGCCGTCTTTAAAAACGGCAGCTCCTGTAAATACGCGAGCTTCATCCCAGAGATTCTCATCGATAAATGTTTGAAGTGTTTGAGCGCCACCTTCTATCATGACAGCGTTAATGTTTTCAGTATATAAATACGAAGCAATCTCTTTGGCGAGTGGTTGTTTGAAATCAATTTTAGCGTCCGTAAGTTTTAATGTTTTACGCGTTTCATCAAAAACCGCATATTGATTAGACAACTTAGACATCCGATCAATAACAATCCGAATCGGGTGTTTTCCTGTCCAATCTCTTACGGTTAAAGATGGGTTATCTTGAGCTACTGTGTGGCGACCTACTAAAATAGCCTGTTCCTCAGAACGCCATTTGTGGGTCAATTGCCTAGAGAGTTCGTTCGTAATCCAAACTGGTCGTTTCTCTTCCTTCGATTTTGGAGCGATAAAACCATCACTGGTTTGTGCCCATTTCAGAATAATATAAGGACGTTTTTTATGATGGAATGTAAAAAAGCGCTTATGATGCATTTTACAATGCTCTTCTAGAACTCCCAAAATCACTTGGCAACCAGATGTTTTCAATTTAGCGATGCCTTTTCCAGCGACCTCTGGATTATCATCTTGACACCCTATAACTATTTTTGGAATTTGATGTGCAATGATTAAGTCACTGCAAGGCGGTGTTTTTCCAAAATGAGAGCATGGTTCCAAAGTCACATATAATGTTGCAGATTTCAAAAGAGATTTGTCTTCAACAGAATTGATGGCATTAACTTCAGCGTGGTTACCACCATACGGACTCGTGTACCCTTCACCAATAATACTATTATTATGAACAATGACACATCCAACCATTGGGTTTGGAGCGGTTGTTCCTAAGCCATTTTTGCCAATTTGGATGCAACGTTTTATGTATTTTTCATGTATCTTCACCGTCGCAAAAATACTACAATTAAGTGAGTTCAGACAATATCATTATTCGCGAAATTCAAGCTGAAGATAACCCTCAAATTGAGGCCGTTATAAAAGGGTGTTTTCCAGAGTTTAACATTCCGCTTAAAGGAACGGCTTATGAAGACGCTGAAACACCATTTATGTATGAATCCTATCAAGGAGATCGAGAAGTCTATTATGTGGTCGCCAATGAAAAGGAGGTTTTAGGAGGTGCAGGAATTAAAGCGCTTAAAAACTATGATGGCAATGTTTGTGAATTGCAAAAAATGTATTTCTCTCCCAAACTGAGAGGTAAGGGTTTTGGCAAGCAGTTATTTGCTAAATGTCTCGAGGCAGCAAAAGCATTCGGATATGACATGTGCTATTTAGAGACGGCTTCACAATTAGCTGCAGCCATTCACATTTATGAGGCGTTCGGTTTTACACATTTAGAGGCGCCTTTGGGGCAAACTGGGCATTATTCTTGTGGCGTTTGGATGACCAAGAAATTATGAGGTTAAGAACAATTTTAGATATATATCATAAAGAATTAGATGCTTTGTATGGAGAGCAGGAGGTTGATTCTTTTTTTAATTTACTCATCGAACATTATCTACAACTGAAACGTATACATATAGTGGTAGACCCTGAATACATCATAACCAAAAGTGAGGAGCAGCCATTGTTTGAAGCGCTAAGTGCTTTAAAATTAGAACAGCCCATACAGTATATAATTGGTGTGACAGATTTTTATGGTTTAACGTTTAAGGTGAATACGCATACATTGATTCCAAGACCAGAAACTGAAGAATTGGTGTCTTGGATTCTGTCAGATCATAAGGAGCATGAGTCAGCAGATCCACTTCAAATTATGGACATTGGTACAGGTAGTGGCTGTATTGCGATTACCTTGGCTAAAAAGCTTACCAATGCACGTGTTATCGCTATGGATATTTCAGAAAAGGCTCTAGAATTGTCTAAAGAAAATGCTGTTTCTAATAAAGTAGACCTGTCTTTTCTTCAAGGCGATATTCTAAATGTTACTAGGAGCCAGCATCTGGTGAATCATAAACTAGATGTGGTTGTATCCAATCCACCTTATGTGAGACATCTCGAAAAAGCGGAGATGCAGAATAACGTACTTAATAATGAGCCGCATACGGCATTGTTTGTGTCTGATGATAATCCGTTAATTTTTTACAAAGCCATAGGTGAATTTGCCCAAGACAAATTGAAACCCAACGGATTGTTATATTTCGAAATCAATGAATATTTAGGACGAGAAACCATGACTCTACTGGAACAGCAAGGTTTCAAAAATATCAAACTAAAACAAGATATGTTTGGTAAAGACCGCATGATTAGAGCGGTAAAATAATTAATCTACCAACGAATTTAACGACAGTAGTTTTAAGTCATCCAAACTTGTTGCCTCTGTTGAAAATTCAATTTCTACGCGCTCATTAGGTAACAAATCAAAATAGTTGTCACTAAAATGACCGCTGACTTTTGTGTTTAGAAAGACATATTTTTGAAGGGTTGAACTTTTTAATGTCACCTTAAAGCCATTAGCCGTTTTTTCAATTGTTGACTCAATAGGTTGCTCTTTGAGCTTTAATTTTTTGGGTTTTACTAAATATTGATATGTTGTAACCTCATTAAATTTCATGACCAGCACAACTTGGTCTTTTTCAATTTCTAGATTATCTAAATGTAATAGATGTATCGCTTCACTTGAACTAGCTGGTACTTCCATCTGTTCTGTATGCTTCCAAAGTGTCTGACCATCAAAATCCATGGCTGTTATAGTAAATGCACCTTGTTGCTTGACCAGGTTATCATTTATGATATAGGTTTTGAGAGTGTCATTTGATAATTCAGAACTTATCAAGATATTTTCAAAACTCTTTTTTGCTTGATAGTGCAAGGCTTTCCAATTTCCGAAGTAGTCTATACTTGACCAAGAGATTGCCGGCCAGCAATCGTTAAGTTGCCAATACAAAGTTCCCATATTATAGGGTTTTGCTCTTCTATGCGCTTCTATGCCTTTGGTAATACCATACGCTTGTAATAACTGACTCACATAGACATAGTCTTCAGGTTCTGTAGGTGTTGGAAAGTCACGCGCCATATATTCGGCAATTAACTCAAAGCCACGATGATGCTTCTGATGGGTTTTAAAAGCATCCGAATTAATGGTAAGAGCATCACTTTGATTGATATAGCGAATGGTTTCAAAGCTTGGAAACGACTGAAATCCAAACTCACTCATAAAGCGTGGAACATGGGATTCAAAATGTTCAAATGGATAGCCGTCATGCCAGACCCACCAATCATGTGCATCTCCTTCTGTCTCATATTTTGGGTTGCCACGACCATATTTTGGTGAGGATTCCCAGTATGGAAGGTCTGTTTTGTCGTCTATAACCTTCGGTAGAATGCCTTTAAAAAGCAAATTGTAATTATGCCATATCTCGTCCTTTTCTTGCTCGCTTCGTTCTGCTTGCCATCCCCATCGATGCCAGCCTTCGGAGCTTTCATTGTTGCCACACCATAAAACGATAGACGGATGGTTTCTCAAGCGTTTTACTTGATATTCAGCTTCCTTCTTTACGTTTGTTAAAAATGCTTTGTCGCCAGGATACATGGCACAGGCAAACATAAAATCCTGCCAGATTAATAGGCCTTTTTCATCACATAAGTCATAAAAATTGTCACTTTCATAAATGCCACCTCCCCAGACTCTTAACATATTCATGTTAGCATTTTTAACATCCTCCAGTAGTGTGTCATAGTCTGCGATTGAGACCTTGTTTTGCATAGTGTTCTGAGGAATGTAATTAGCACCTTTCATGTAAACGGGCATATTGTTAACCTTAAAATAAAAAGATTCACCTATGCTATCCTTTTCGGTGACGAGTTCTACGGTTCTTAATCCTTTTTTTACAGAAATACTGTCCAATATTTTTTGGTCGTTGCGAACAACAACTTTAATATGGTATAAATAGGGCTCGCCAATATTGTGTGGCCACCAGCGTTTAGGGTTATCTATTTCAACAGTGATAGGATCAAGATCGAACTTATACTGTTTTGGTTGATCTTCATAGGTTTTGTACAGTTGGTCATTTAAATAAATGTCATAATCTAAGTCGTCCTTAATGTGATTTGTGGTAGACAATTGAACCTTTACGATGGCTTTTTTATTTGTTAACTCCTCTTGTTTTAAATGTATATCGTGAATTTTGAAATCATTCCAAGCCTGTAATTCTATTGGTTGCCAAATACCACTTGTGTTTAATTTTGGTCCCCAATCCCATCCATATTGAAATTGTGCCTTTCTTGTAAAAATCCGATTCCCTTCAGGAAGTTGGTATGGCAATGCTTTTTGTTCTTGTTCTTCAGCTACCGACGTTCGTTCAAAGATAATTCGAAGGTCATTCTTTAATTTTAATAGCGGTTTTACATCGACGTCGTAAGCTCTAAACGCATTATCGGTTCGAAGTATTAAACTGTCGTTTAAAAAAACGTTAGCATAGGTGTCTAAACCTTTGAAATGGAGTGAGAGGTGATGCTTTTGAAGTGTATTTTCATCTATACTAAACACCGTTTTATATTCCCAATCTGTTTTAGAAATCCACTGAAGACTATCAGCATTTGCTCCAATGTAAGGATGTGGAATCAGATCATTGCTTAACAAATCGGTATGAATATTCCCAGGCACTTCCGCTTGGTGCCATACGGTGTCTTGGACATTCCTAAACTGCCAAGCCTCTTGGATTTCTATGGTTAAGGGTGTGTCGTGATTTGGTTGACAACTCATCAAGCACAAAACAAGAAGACTCCACACACTACACTTCATCTTCAATAGTTTTTAAGATGTTCAGGATATGATTTGTTGAAGAGACAGTTTGAGGAGTATTTCCAAAATAAGGAGCATCTTCTAGTGCTATAATTTCTGAAGCCGATGCATGGATTTCGTTAAAACCAGCCTTCTTAAATATATTGGCATTTGCAGAGTTTATACCGCTACCAACTAAAATTTGAATACGTTGGTGAGCCTGTTCCTTAAGTTTTATTAAATTAGGTAAACCATCTATGGCTTTGGGTTCTGCTCCTGATGTTAGGACTCTATTGGCGCCTAATTCTATTAGCTGTTCCAACGCGATTGTTGGATTTGGTACCATATCAAAAGCGCGATGAAATGTAAACGGCAAAGGTCGTGACAAATGAATTAATGCTTCAGTTCGCTTCAAATCGATAGAATTATCAGAGTTTAAAACACCAGATACAATGCCATGACAGCCAAGGTTTTTGGATATTTGTATATCTGTTTTCAGAATTTCAAATTCAGCGTCGCTATAGCAGAAGTCACCACTTCGAGGTCTGATTAATACAAAAGTTTCAATAGTTAATTCTGAAATAACCTTTTTAATTAAACCGTAACTAGGTGTGATGCCTCCAACAGAAAGTTCGCTGCATAGTTCTATGCGATGTGCCCCAGCAATTTGGGCATTTTCAGCAGATTGAAACGAGTTAGCACAGATTTCTAGACGCATATTAGTTCACGATAATTTCATCAATAAATGTCCAAGCTTTATTTCCAGCACCTTGTTTACCATCAGGTATAATACCATAATTAGGGATTCTTAATTTGATATACCGACTTCGTTGTTGGACGTCAAAAGACACCGGAACAAGTATGGAACTATTTTGACTTATTGAATGTGTTAGGAGATCATTGTCTAGTTCTAAAGATACCTTTTTTGGAGCATATATCCACTGTCCGTTCCCATTGTGAAATCGGGTTGCAACAGAGTGAATGTCTAATTCCTCGCCAAGATCGATAGTGATTTCAATGTCATCACCCCAAAACCCTAACCATTCCTTATCTCCAAAGCGTTTGTCGCTCCCTGAAATACTATTAATAAGCCCTTCTGGACCGCTACCAGCATAAGAAGCATGTGGTGTTTTGTCAATGGAAATACTTTTACCGACCGCTCTATGAAAATTGAAAATTTTTGTAAATGTAGGCCCTAATTTTTGAAGGGTGTCCTTCTTGAAAACAGCTGCTTTTATTATTTTCGACGTGTCAATATGAATCGGGTTTGTGTAAAATCTAGAGCTAAGGTGTGGCTCATCGCCATTTAGAGACACACGAATGTCTTTACCAGTACTCAACGTACTCAATTCGTAATATAAGTCATTGTTTTTAGAAATTATTTTACCATCAATCTCGTAAAGGTGATTGGCATAGTTTATATCGAGCGCGTTCAAACGGGAATGAAAATGCTCTAATCGTTCAATGAAATTGTCATAATTTTTGAGATTTGGATGAGACCAAACAACTTCACTCATGGCTAATATTCTCGGAAAGACCATGTATTCTAATTGATCTTCATTTTGTATATATTCTGTCCATAAATTGCCCTGTGCACCTAATATATAGGTAGCTTCAGATGCCGTTAACTCCTCAGGTATGGGATCAAAGTGGTAAACTTTTTCTAAAGGTAAATAACCACCAATAGCTAATGGTTCATTCTCGTTGGTGGATTGGTAATAATCAAAATAACAATGGCTGGTAGGAGTCATTATAACCTGATGCTTTTGTCTTGCGGCTTCAATGGCTCCTTCGGTACCTCGCCAGGACATAACCGTGGCATTTGGTGCAAGTCCGCCTTCTAATATTTCATCCCAACCAATTATTTGTTTGCCCTTAGAGTTTAGATATTTTTCTATTCTAGTAATAAAGTAGTTTTGCAATTCGTGTTCATCACTTAGAGCTTCAGAGGTGATTCGAGACTGACAAGAATCACATGATTTCCATGCGGTTTTGGGAGCTTCATCACCACCAATATGAACATATTTACTTGGGAATAGGTCGCATACTTCATCCAGAACATTTTCCAAAAAAGTAAAGGTTTCATCCTTGCTGCAATAAATGGTTTCAAAAACACCCCATTTTTGAGCAACATTTACAGCCTCACCTGAACAGCCTAAATTTGGATAGGCAGCAATAGCGGCTTGTGCATGACCAGGCATTTCTATTTCAGGAATCACGGTTACGTGTCTAGACGCTGCATATGCTACAATCTCTTTAATTTGATCTTGCGTATAATAACCACCGTAGTTTTGTCCATCATACCTATGCGGTTGGTCACTGTAGTGTCCGATAAGTGTTTCATCCCGAAAAGCCGCAACTTCTTGAAGTTTTGGATAGGATTTTATTTCAATACGCCAACCTTGGTCATCGGTTAAATGCCAATGAAAGGTATTCATTTTTAGCATGGCGATCGCATCAATATAGGATTTAATAAACGCTACAGAAAACATATGTCTACTAACATCCAGATGCATACCTCTATAAGGGAATTGAGGAGCATCTTTAATTAATTGACAAGGAATTTTGACAGTGTCATCAGAAAAAGAACCGTTTTCAAAAGCAACAGGTAGCAGTTGTCGCAAAGTTTGCACGCCATAGAATGCTCCTTGATCGGTTGCCGCCTTTATTTGAATATGTTTGGGCGAAATATTTAAGATATAACCTTCTTCATTACTTATAGAAAGGTCTTTTATAAATTGAATGTCATTACTTTCTTCTAACTTAAAGTTGCTACCTTTTTCGATAAAATTCAGAAGAAACGCTTCGGAAATAGGAAAAATTGAGTCCGTCGAAAAGCCAGTAGCTTGATTAAGTATAAAATGCCCTTCACTCATTATTTGTTCTTGAGGTATGGGATTAATTTTTGATATTTCAGCTATCTTTTCATTGTTTTTACAATTGAATAAAAAGCTGATAAAAAGACTTAAACCTACAATTTTTTTGAATGACATTTTAGTATATTAGATGCCTTAAATATAACTTTTTTACCACGAATTTTTAATGACCACTCAACAAAAAATAGAAAGTCTTCGCGAGGAGCTTCGTGAACACAATTATAATTATTATGTATTGGATCAACCTACGATAAGTGATTATGACTTTGATATGAAGCTGAAGTTGTTACAAGACCTTGAAGCCAAACATCCAGAGTTCTATGATGCCAATTCACCAACATTAAGAGTGGGAGGAGAAGTAACTAAAAACTTTAAAACAGTACGGCATGATTACCGTATGTACTCATTAGATAATTCCTATTCCAAAGAAGACTTATTGGATTGGGAAAAGCGCATAGAAAAGATCGTAGATGGACAAGTGGCATTTGTGTGTGAATTAAAGTACGATGGTGCCTCTATAAGCTTGACCTATGAGAACGGTAAATTATTGAGAGCCATAACGAGAGGAGATGGTACACAAGGTGATGATGTGACGACCAATGTAAAAACCATCAAATCTGTGCCATTGCGATTAAAGGGTGATTACCCTGAACGTTTCGATATCAGAGGAGAGATAGTATTGCCATATGAGGGATTTCATAAAATGAATAAAGAACGTTTGGAAGCAGGTGAGGAGCCTTACCGTAACCCAAGAAATACAGCGTCTGGAAGTTTGAAGTTACAAGATAGTTCAGAGGTTGCGCGACGTCCTTTAGAATGTTTATTATATAGCATGAAAGGAAAAGACCTCGGTATTTCAAGTCAATTTGAAAGCTTAGAAAAAGCGCGAGCTATGGGGTTTAAAGTACCACAGGCTTCTAAATTGGCAACCTCAGTAGATGAGGTATTGGATTTTGTAAATTATTGGGATATTCATAGGCATGATTTACCTTATGAAACTGATGGTGTTGTTATAAAAGTAAATGATTTACAACAACAGGAAGAGTTAGGCTACACGTCAAAGTCACCACGTTGGGCTATGGCCTACAAATTTAAAGCGGAACAAGTATCCACGCGTTTAAATGAAATTACTTATCAAGTAGGTAGAACTGGCGCCATCACACCAGTGGCTAATCTAGAACCCGTGGAATTAGCTGGGACAACCGTGAAACGTGCGTCGCTGCATAACGCTGATCAAATTGAAAAATTAGATGTTAGAGAAGGGGATGAAGTATTTGTAGAGAAAGGTGGTGAAATTATACCTAAAATTATTGCGGTAGACTTCAGTAAGCGACCTGCAAACTCTCAAACCACCCATTACATTACCCATTGTCCTGAATGTCATACAGCATTGGTCAGACAAGAAGGTGATGCAAAACATTATTGTCCTAATTACAATGGTTGCAAACCACAGATTATTGGTAGAATCCAGCATTTTATCTCGAGAAAGGCGATGGATATTGAAGGATTGGGTGGTGAAACTGTAGCGCTTTTGGTAAATGAAGGATTGATTTCAAACTTTTCAGATTTATACACGTTAACTAAAGATGAAGTCATGCCATTAGAACGAATGGCAGAGAAAAGTGCAGAAAATCTTATTAATGGGATTGAGGCTTCCAAACAGATACCCTTTGAACGTGTATTATTTGCCATTGGAATTCGATATGTTGGAGAAACCGTAGCGAAAAAACTGGCAAAATCCTTCAAAAGTATAGATGCTTTAGGTCGAGCAAAGCTAGAGGATTTAATAGCGGTTGATGAAATTGGTGATCGTATTGCAGAAAGTGTTGTCGACTTCTTTTCATCAGAAGAGAACCAATTAATCATTGAAAAATTAAAGGCTCATGGCTTACAGTTGCAATTGTCTGAAGAAGCTCTCGCTAATCAAACAGATCTTCTCAAAGGTATGTCGATTGTGGTTTCAGGAGTGTTTCAAACGGTTTCTAGAACAGAACTTAAAAAACTCATTGAAGACAATGGCGGAAAAGTATCATCTTCAATATCTTCAAAAACTAATTTTTTAGTGGCAGGTGATAAAATGGGTCCAAGTAAGCGAACGAAAGCTGAAACTTTAGGTGTTTCCATTATCACTGAGGACGAATTTTTGCTAAAATTGAAATAAATTTCCTACAAAATCATATTTTTTATCGATAAAATGCAATTTTATTCGTTTATATGTGAAAAATATGTATATTTGTTTCGCTATTAATGAACAAGTTATGAAACTAAGTAACCTATTAGGAGCGACTCTAATACTTTTATGCATTGTATTTCTTGGCCTACAATCTAAAGGTTTAGAAGTAGAGGCTTTTGGTGTTAAAGCCATCGCAATGGTATTTTTAATACTATTGTATTTTGTTAAGGTAAAAAGCAGGAGCATACTCTTCGCTCTGTTTTTATTAACCTACGGAGCTGCAGAGGTTTATAATTATTATTCCTATTACGATTATGTGGAAGATTTAAATACCGTTGATCCTTATTATCTCATCGGTAATTTACTATTCATTTTGGCTTATATCTTTATGATTGCTAAAGTGCTTTCAATTATGGATTTCTCTAAGGCATTAGTCAAGTTTCCTTTGCAAATATTACTACTTTTTGGATTAGGTGTTTTTGTAGTCTATATGATTACAGATATTTCTAGAGATGAGTTAGAAGCAAAATACCTTTTCATTACAGAATTAATCTATAATTCGGTCGTGATGTTTCTAGTATGCTTATCTCTCGTGAATTATATGTACAATGACACGAAGAAATCCATGAATCTTTTAATTGGCTCTATACTTATTGTGTTTTCTGAGGTGATACAAGTTGCCTATTACTATATTTCAGATTATGACAATACATTGAGTGTTATCTATTCCGTTTTCTTAGTAGGCGCTTTTGTCTTCTTTTATCTTCAATCGACGATTGATCAAGAACAAAATTCGGTATATGCGGCTCAAGAAGTCAACGCCTAATTAATGAAAGGAAGGCGCTTTCTGTCAAAGTATAAAATGCAAATAGCTAAAATGAATGTGAGTATAGCGGTATAGAATAACGTGCCGCCATCATTATTGATAGTGATGCCTAAAACCGTGAGATGCATCAGAATAGCACCTCCTATGACACCTATAGTGATTAATGCTCCAGCCCAAGCTGTTTTTTTAAAGAGTAACAACAATCCAGCTATCAATTCAAGAATCCCAATGCCAATTCTTCCATAAGGCTCCAAGCCCACTTTAGAGAAAATATAAATACTGTCTTCATGTCCTGTAAATTTAAAGCGTAAAGTTTGAATCAGGATTATCGCCACAACGATTCTTAGGATGAGTGGAAGGTGTTTCATAATAATTAATCTATTGTTTCTTAGACGTTTGAAATCTGAATCCCTACAATATGAACGCAATAATGTAAAATAATCGATAAAATGTACATTTAATACGATAAAATGCATAAATTTTATTATATTTGCTTTACCCAATTAATGATCTACCATAATGAAATCGTTTAAATTAAAGCCAAATTTAGCGTTAGTCGGCCTATTATTTTTGCTGATATTTAGTTACTTTTTGGCTACTTATTACGGCAATACCTTAATCCCGAAAATTTTTAAATTAGTCACAGTTACCGTTCTATTGACCTTTTATTATTGTCAGTTGCAGCGAATGGCTCATCTTTTCTTAACGATATTTCTAGTCTTCTTTGTTGGCGATGCATTTGCAGTGTTTGATTTTGGAAGTTTGTCCACAGAGTTATCTAAAGCTTTCTATATGGGAGCTTATCTTTTCTTAGCATTTGTTCTTCTCAGTAAATTGAAAAAAGTGAAGTTTGAAGGTCTTGTGACCGTTTACCTTATATTAGTCTTGCTATTAAATTCCTACTTCTTGTATGCGCTCTATGGCGTTGCCAAAGAGAATTTCGTGGATGACGTTAATTTGATATTATATATTTGTCACGGCATTACCTTAATAGCCATTACGTATTTGGCTTTCGCCGTTTATTTGAGTCGGGAAACAGCACAATCCATCACCTTTCTATTAATGGTATTTTGCTTTGTGTTTGCCGATGTATTAAACTACATCTGTAATTTATATGTCTACTATTGGATCTTCGAATTCTTTGAAGGGATTCTTCACATGGCTGGTTTATTCCTGTTTTATAAGTATGTCTATGATCACCATACGAATCGTTACAGTGAAAAGCGCATCAATTTTTCAGAATATTTTGTGCCTACAACAGAAAAACTCCGACAAATAACCGTGCATCTCTAATTACACAATAATAGAGGTTCCCTTGGCCGATTTGTTCTTATCAGCATCGAAGTAAAAATCTATTTTACCGAGATTGATGCCATAGCAACCAACTTGATTAACCAATAGATTTTGTCCTTCAGAATTTTTTACAACTGTAGGCTTCTTTAAAAACGTATGGGTATGTCCTCCGATGATAAGGTCAATGTCTTTCGTGCTTTCAGCTAGTTTGAGATCACTAATTTTATCAGATGTGTTGCCGTAATAGTAACCCAAATGAGATAAGCAAATGATGAGGTCACATTGTTCATCAACTTTCAAAATCCGCGTCATTTCTTGTGTGGTTTCCACAGGATCTAAATACACGGTTTCTTTGTAAAGTTTTTTTCCAACTAATCCTTCCAACTCTATACCTAATCCGAAAATACCAATTTTGATACCATCTCGTACCAATAGGCGATAAGGCTTCACATGCGTGTCCATGATGGTGTTTGAAAAATCATAATTAGCGGATACAAAATCAAATTTAGCATGTGGTAATTGTGCATAAAGGCCATCAATTCCATTGTCAAAATCATGGTTTCCAATGGTTGCGACATCGTATTTTAGCATGCTCATTAGTTTGAATTCTAATTCTCCGCCATAATAATTGAAATAAGGAGTACCTTGAAAGATGTCACCAGCATCTAGAAGTAAAGTATTTGGATTTTCTTTTCGGATAGCTTCTATTAGACTCGCGCGTCTTGCTACACCACCTTGATTAGGGTTTCTACCGTCGTCTGGACCAAATGGGTCTATATGACTATGAACATCATTGGTGTGTAGTATCGTTATTTTTTTTTGAGCAGGCTTAAATGATGACAAGCCAATAGTACCCAATCCTACCAAGGCCGATGCTGCTGCCGTTTGTTGTAAAAAAGCTCTTCTTTGCATAATTATTGGTTTAATTGGATAAAACGTTCATCTATGGTTGGACTTAAAGTATCGATTTTCTTAAAATAATCAATTAAGACATTTCTAATTTTGTAATTGAGATCGTAAAGCGTGTCATTAGTTTTAAAAAAGTCCATGTGATCACCACCATTATAGAGATAATCATTAGTAGCTACATTGTAGCTTTTATCAAAATCTAATGGCTTACCATGCAAATTAGCAGCTTTTAATTGGCCCTCTTTATCAAGGATGATTTGTAACTGAGAAATAGGGTGCGCCCGTTTGGCTTTGACCAGATAGTCAACGAGTGATTTGACTTCAGGACCTTTAAGTTTTACAACGACAACGGCATTGTCAAAAGGCATGACTTCGTAGGCCGTTCTTGTAGTGACATCGCCCTTAGATATGATGGATCTGATACCACCGTGATTCAATAATACAAAATCAATATCCTCTCCAGATCGACTTTTAAAAATAGGGTTTGATTCACTGTAAACCGCATCGGCCATCATATTACCAATAGCCGTGTTTAAGTCACCATCAGATTTGGAATAGGTATTCTTGGCAAAAGCTAAAGTACTATCTAAAGTGTTATTGACATGCGTTCTGTATGGTGTTATAAAAGCTTCTATGTCTGGATCAATAGCTAAACTATCAGAGATATTTATTTGTTGACCTTCAATTTTATTCAGGTGGTATTCTTGTTTACAGCCACTTATAAATACGATCGAAATTAGTAGAATGAAATGTTTATAATTCATTGATTTTATTATCATGTGATTATCAAATCTAACGCAGTGTTTTTACTACATTTGTACAAAGCATAAATATAAATGATTTTAAAGGCATTTAAGGAAAAATCAAATCAAAAATTCGTCAACAAATTGTTAAGTGCTAGACGTATTGCTGTAGATCATTCTAAAATGGCGAGTGTAGGTGTGGTTTTAAACCTTAGTGAGTTTTCAGATTTTGAGGCATTTAGAGCCTTTTTTAAGAGTTTAGGTTTACAACAAGCTAAGACTAAAATTATTGCTTTTGTGGAAGACCCAAAAAATGCAAATGATCTTTGGGATACGTATATTAACCCCAAAGATTTTGGTTGGAAAGGGAAAATTAATAGTATGGATCTTCAATCTTTTATTGATATGCCCTTTGATGTTTTAGTATGCTATTACAAAGAGCATCATTTAGAGCTCAATTTATTGACAGCTCTGTCTAAGGCAAATTTCAAAGTAGGTTTGTATGATGATGATCGGAGGTTATATGACTTAATGATTGATGTCAACCCAAAGGATTTTTCGCTTTTCAAAAAGGAATTAACGAAGTATTTAACAGTTTTAAATAAATTATAATGACAAAATTTCATGGTACAGGTGTGGCGATTATTACACCATTTCATGCAGATCTTTCGGTAGATCATAAAGCATTGGCTCATCTAGTAGACTATAATATTAACAACGGTACAGATTATATTGTTATAAGCGGTACAACTGGAGAAAGTGTCACAATCACCAAACATGAAAAGCAGGAAATCATTCAAACGATTATCAAGGCAAATCAAAAGCGTGTACCTTTAGTTTTAGGTATAGGTGGAAATAATACAGCGCAGGTAATTGAGGAAATTAAGTCGACCGATTTAAGTGAAATTGATGCGCTTTTATCGGTGTCTCCTTATTACAGTAAACCACAGCAAGAAGGTATTTATCAGCACTTCAAAGCCATTTCAGCGGTTTCTCCAGTGGATATTATCATGTATAATGTGCCAGGTAGAACATCTTCAAATATGTCGCCAGAGACAACTTTGAGACTGGCCAAAGACTTTGAGAATATCATTGGTGTGAAAGAAGCAGGAAATAATGTACATCAATACTTAAAGTTGCTAAGAGACAAACCAGAAGATTTCTTGATTATATCTGGAGATGATGATTTGGTTCTAGGTGTTGTCTTAGCTGGAGGTGCAGGAGTGATTTCAGTTTTAGGTCAAGCTATTCCTAAGCAGTTTACAAAGATGATTAATTTAGGTTTGGAAGGAAAAGCCAAAGAGGCCTATAAAATTCATTTTGATTTGATGGACATCACCTCCCTCATTTTTTCTGAAAATAATCCAGCAGGAATCAAGGCGGTGTTGGAGACATTAAAACTATCAAACGCGACCGTAAGATTGCCATTAGTAGAGGCATCAGATGACCTAAAAATGAAAATTGCAAAGGCACTTGAAAAATTAGATGTCTAGAATAAAAGTTAAATATAACTTAAACATAAGGAGTGCCTAATTTCATCCATTATTTTAGCATAAAATTTTTGTTTTTATAATACGTTATAAATACGTACTTTTGCAACCTGTTTTTTATTTATGAAGAAATTATTTTATTTATCTCTTGTACTTTTGGTTTTAACGTCTTGTAGCGAATTTCAAAAAGCTATGAAATCTGACGATGTGGCTTTGAAATATGCCAAAGGGACTGAGTTATTTGAAGCTGGGAAATGGTCTAAAGCGAATAAATTATTTGCTCAGATTATTCCTAATTATAGAGGGAAACCTCAGGCGGAAAAGTTGACGTATATGTATGCGATGACGTTCTACAATATGAAAGAATATATTTCCGCAGGATACCAATTAACACAATTTGAAAATAGATATCCGCAAAGTGAGAAAGCACAAGAGACGTCGTTTTTAGCCGCCAAATGCTATTACGAAATGTCTCCTATTTACAGTAAGGATCAACATGAAACTATTGAGGCTTTGGAAAAGCTGCAGCTGTTCGTGAATAAATACCCGAACTCTGAATACTTGCCACAGGCTAATGCGCTTATCAAAGAATTGGATTACAAATTAGAGAAAAAAGCCTTCGAAATAGCGAAGCTTTACAATAATATTGCCTATTTCGAGTCGTCAGATTATGAGGCCGCTATCAAGGCATTTGATAATTTTTTAGTTGATTATCCAGGTACTAGTTTTAGAGAGGAAGCCATGTTTTATCGCTTGGATTCCGCTTATAAATTAGGTATCAATAGTATCAAATCAAAACAAGAAGAGCGCTTAAATACGGCCATGAATTATTACAACAATTTTAAGAAATTCTATCCAAATTCAGAATTTATAGAAGAAGCCAATAAAATGAATGAGGAGATGATTTCTGCGAAACAAGAACTCAATACAAAAAGTTAATTTATAGAGACAATGGATTTAAAAAAGACAAATGCACCTGTGACTACAGAAACGTATGATAGAAATGTCATTGATGCACCAACAGATAATATCTATGAAGCTATTTCAGTGATTTCTAAAAGAGCTGAGCAAATCAATACTGATATTAGAAGAGAATTGGTTGACAAACTTGAGGAGTTTGCTACATACAACGATAGTCTTGAGGAAATCTTTGAAAACAAAGAGCAAATTGAAGTGTCTAAATTCTACGAAAAATTGCCTAAGCCACATGCTTTGGCAGTTCAAGAGTGGTTAGACGATAAAATTTATTACAGAAACACTGACGACGACGTCAAGGAATAATACAAAGATGTCTATATTAAGTGGCAAGCGTATACTTCTAGGCATCACAGCCGGTATTGCTGCTTATAAGACAGCAAGCCTAGTTAGGCAATTTATAAAAGCAGGCGCTCAGGTAAAGGTCGTGATGACGCCTGCTTCTAAAGACTTCATTACACCTTTAACGCTTTCAACCTTATCTAAAAATCCCGTTTATTCTTCTTTTACTAATGAAAAGGATGATAATGCGACGTGGAATAATCACGTGGAACTGGGACTTTGGGCAGATATGTTCATTATTGCACCAGCAACAGCAAATACCATGGCTAAAATGGCAAATGGTGTTTGTGATAATTTATTGTTAGCCACGTATCTTTCAGCAAAGTGTCCGGTATATTTTGCACCTGCAATGGATTTAGACATGTATAAACATGCTTCTACTAAAGCAACATTTGATAAATTGGCCTCCTTCGGAAATGTGATGATTCCAGCGACGTCAGGTGAATTGGCTAGCGGACTTGTTGGAGAAGGTCGTATGGCTGAGCCTGAAGCCATTTTAGAGTTCATTGAAAATGACGTTCTAGGAAAATTGCCATGGCGTGGTAAAAAGGTAATGGTCACTGCAGGTCCCACGTATGAAGCCATAGATCCTGTGCGTTTTATTGGCAATCATTCAAGTGGAAAAATGGGCTTCGAAATTGCCAAGGCAGCTGCCAATTTAGGAGCTGAGGTTGTTTTGATTTCAGGGCCAACTAGCCAGTCGGTGTCACACCAATTAATAGAAGTAGTCCATGTTGTAAGTGCTCAAGAGATGTATGAAGCTGCTCATCGGTATTTTAACGACGTAGACATAGCCATCTTATCTGCAGCAGTGGCAGACTACCGTCCAAAAAATGTATCAGATCAGAAAATAAAGAAGTCCTCTTCAACGTTAACTCTGGAGTTGGAAAAAACTAAGGATATTTTAAAATCATTGGGTGCTATTAAAAAACAGCAGTTTTTAGTGGGATTCGCCTTAGAAACCAATAATGAGGTTGAACACGCCAAAGGGAAGCTCAAATCAAAACATTTGGATTTGATTGTCTTAAATTCCTTAAATGATAAAGGTGCTGGTTTTGGCGGTTCAACAAATAAAATTACTTTTATCACAGCATCGCATGAGATTATTGAGAATGAATTAAAGTCGAAAACGGAAGTCGCTGAAGATCTGATGCAACAAATTTTAAAACAAACACATGAATAAATACATCACACTATTATTGGTTTTAATTACAAGTTGGTCTTGGTCTCAAGAACTGAATTGCAATGTTGTTGTAAATGCGCAGCTTACTGGTAATGAAAATGTGCAAGTATTTAAAACTTTAGAGCGTCAGCTAACAGAGTTTGTGAATAATACACAATGGACAGATAAGTCATTTAAGGCTCAAGAACGTATCGATTGTAGTATGGTTATTACCATTGACGATTACGATACCGATTTATTTCAAGCGTCTATTCAAGTACAAAGTTCGAGACCAGTTTATGGCTCTACATATGGAAGCCCTGTCTATAACTTTAATGACAAAGATTTTAATTTCCAATATTTAGAATTTCAGAATTTTGTATTCAATCCCACTCAGTTTGAATCCAATTTAATATCGGTCATTACCTTCCACGTTTATATGATTTTAGGTTTGGACGCGGATACGTTTACTGAAAAAGGTGGTGATCCATATTACAAACAAGCACAAACCATTTTAAATTATTCTCAACAGAATAATGCCAAAGGCTGGAAATTAGAAGATGGTCAGCAAACCCGATTTGTAATTATTGATAATATCCTATCACCCACATTTAAGGAGTTCAGGGAAGTTATGTATACGTATCATCGTAACGGATTGGATGAAATGAGCAATAACGCCAAAGAAGGAAAACAATCGATTATTAATTCTATTGATAAACTCAAGGAAATGCAACGAAGAAGACCTAACTCATTTTTAATGCGTGTATTTTTTGATGCAAAAGCAGATGAAGTTCAGCAGATATTTAGCGGTGGACCTAATGTAAACGTGGCGGAATTAATTTCTACCTTAACAAGGTTAGCGCCAATGCACTCTTCCAAATGGCGTGACATCAAATTTTAAAGGAACGCTCTTTCAAGACATAAAAATTTGACCAGCGATTGATTGATTATCTGGTTAAATACCTAAATTTGTTATACAACTATTATTAGATATTTCAGGAATGCTCACACAGCTTACCATAAAGAATTTTGCCCTTATTGATGAACTTCAAGTGAGTTTTGGTAATGGTTTAACCATTATTACTGGGGAAACAGGAGCGGGTAAATCCATATTACTTGGTGGCCTGTCTTTAGTTCTTGGTAAACGAGCCGATTTGAGCGCCGTAAAGGATTCTGGTAAAAAGTGTGTTGTAGAAGCGACTTTCGACATTGCAAAGTATCATCTGAAATCGCTTTTTAAATCCGAAGATCTGGATTATGAGCCCATTACAATCGTAAGAAGAGAGATTTTACCGTCAGGAAAATCAAGGGCATTTATCAATGATACGCCTGTGAACTTAGATAGCATGCAGGTTTTGGGTGAGCGTCTATTAGATATTCATTCGCAGCATCAAACACTGCAACTCACCAATGATGATTTTCAATTTGATGTGATAGATGCTTTAGCTAATAATTCTAAGGTACTTGAAGAGTATCAACTGTTATTTGGTCAGCTAAAAGCAGCTAATGCGCAATTGGTCAAACTTCAAGAGCAAAAGGCAGAGGCGATTAAAGAATTGGATTACCAGGTGTTTTTACTCAAAGAACTAGAAGAAGCGAAACTAGAAGGTTTAGAACTAGCATCTTTAGAGAGCGAGTATGAAACCTTGAACAATATTGAGGAAATCAAAGATAAATTGTCTTATTCTCATAAAATTTTAGGAAATGAAGAGCTTGGTGTGCTCGTTAATCTCACAGAATTAAAACAGCAGTTATCGAAGCTTTCAGGATTTGGTAAAGCTTATGAAATGATCTACCAAAGAGTGAATAGCAGTGTTATTGAATTAGATGATGTATTTGCAGAATTGGAAACATTAGAAAGTCAACTCGAAGCGGATCCAAATCGCTTGGATGTAGTCAATACTAAACTACAACAACTCCATAATTTAATGCAGAAGCATACGGTTAGTTCCGTAGAAGAATTGCTAAGCATTCAGCAAGATTTATCATCTAGAATTTCAGATACGGAACACTTAGATGCTAAAATTTCAGATCAACAATTAGACATTGACAAACTAAAGGCTCAATTAGAAGACCTTGCAACGACAATCCACAAGCAACGCATAGCGGTCATACCTGAACTCATTAAAGCATTGGAAAACCTACTCGCGACTCTTGGGATGCCAAACGCTAAATTTAAAATCGAATTACAAGACTCAAACACCTTTTTGTCAAATGGTAAAGACGAACTACAATTTTTATTTTCAGCGAATAAAGGTGGTCAATTCAACGATTTAAAGAAATCAGCATCAGGTGGTGAGTTGTCACGTATTATGTTGGCTATTAAATCTATTTTATCAAAATATACGCAGTTGCCGACGATAATGTTCGATGAGATTGATACCGGTGTTTCGGGTGAAATATCTAATAAAATGGGGTATATCATGCAGCAAATGAGTAAAACCATGCAGGTATTTACAATCACACATTTACCTCAAATTGCTGCTAAAGGGGATGTGCATTTTAAAGTGTTTAAAACCGATGTAGATGATGTGACTCAGACGCAGTTGAAAAAGCTGAACGGTGAAGAACGCATTGTTGAAATTGCCCAAATGCTAGGAGGTGCCAACGTTTCAAATTCAGCTTTGGAACATGCAAAGCAATTACTCAATTAATAGTATCTTTGACGATAGAAAATCAACTAACAATATAATTCATAGGTATGTCATACAATTTATTAAAAGGAAAACGCGGAATAATATTCGGAGCATTAGACGCTAATTCGATAGCTTGGAAAACAGCAGAACGAGTTCATGAAGAAGGCGGTACTTTTGTACTTACCAATGCACCAATTGCAATGCGTATGGGACAAATTAATGAATTGGCAGAAAAAACAGGTTCACAAATTATTCCTGCTGATGCCACTTCAGAAGAAGATTTACAAAATCTGGTTGAAAAATCCATGGAAATTTTAGGCGGTAAAATTGATTTCGTACTGCACTCCATAGGAATGTCCATCAATGTGAGAAAAGGACGCGCATACACCGACCAAAAATATGATTGGACCCAGAAAGGAACAGATGTGTCGGCAATGTCTTTTCATAAAGTAATGCAAACTTTGTACAAGGCAGATGCAATGAATGAATGGGGAAGTATCGTCGCTTTAACTTATATGGCGGCGCAACGCGTATTTCCTGATTATAATGACATGGCAGATAATAAAGCTTATTTAGAAAGTATTGCCAGAAGTTTTGGCTATTTCTTCGGTAGAGATAAGAAAGTGAGAGTAAATACCATCTCGCAATCACCTACACCAACTACCGCTGGTCAAGGTGTTAAAGGGTTTGATGGATTTATAGCTTATGCTGAGAAAATGTCTCCTTTAGGAAATGCTACAGCACTTGATTGTGCTAACTATACAGTGACACTTTTTAGTGATCTTACCAAACGTGTCACATTACAGAACCTTTATAATGATGGAGGCTTTAGTAATATGGGTGTGAGTGATGCGGTCATGGAAACATTTATAGACTAAATCGAAACCCTACATTAAAAAAAACTTAAACCGATAATTGTATTATCGGTTTTTTTATTGACATTTATCACAGCTTGATTGATGCCATTGAAAATCAACTCGGTAAAATTTTATACATTTGAAATATGCTAAGAAAGGTCTTTTCATTTTTTCGTATTCTGCTCATTGTGGGAGTTGTGAGTGTTGGACATTCACAATTACAGTTTAGCAATGTTGCTATCAATTCGGGATTAAATGCCGTTCAAGGTGGTACTGCCTATGGCAATGGTGTGTCATTTTATGATTTTGATAATGACGGATGGGATGATGTGACCATGACATCGGCTGTAAATAATCAAGTGCGATTTTATAAAAATACGAATGGTGTTTTTACGGAAGTGGACTTTGGCCTGTCTTTTCTTAATTATCAAACACGATCTGCGACGTGGGTCGATTATGATAGTGACGGTGATAATGACCTTTTTGTGACCAGTGATACAAACGGAAACAAACTGTTGAAAAACCTTGGGAATATGATTTTTGAGGATATTACCTTATCAACAGGCATGGTCACTACCAATATGTTCACGTTTGGAGCCAGTTGGGGCGATTATGACAATGACGGTTTATTAGATCTTTTTTTAAGTAATAGGACCGATACAGTCACTAATAAACTATATAAAAATAATGGTGATGACACTTTCAATGATGTGACCGATCAATCTGGAATAGATTCAAATGCTGCCTTTTCTTTTTGTTCTGTTTTTTTTGATATGAACAATGATGGGCATCAAGATCTTTATGTTTCAAATGATAAGTTGAGTTATGCCAACAAGCTTTACAAAAACAATGGTGATGGCACATTTACGGATATTAGCGTAAGTTCTGGAACAGACATTATGATTGATGCTATGACAGTGACTGTTGGTGACTATAACAGGGATGGTTATTTTGATATTTATATTACAAATAATCCCTCTGGAAATGTTCTTTACCGAAATAATGGTGATGAAACGTTTCAAAATGTGACCTCTGCTACAGGTACTATTTTTAACAGCATAGGTTGGGGCGCTAATTTTTTTGATGCTGATAATGATCGCGATGTAGATTTATACGTTAGTGGTCAGTTGGATGGCAGTATTCCAGGACTTTTATCTGCAGCATTTTATGAAAGTGTTGACGGGAATTTTTTCGGTCTTAATAATGGCTGTTTTGTAGGTGATACCGCTGAAAGTTACTCGAATGCTATAGGCGATTTTAACAATGATGGACGAATTGATGTTATTGTAAGTAATAACAATGAGGAACTTCACTTATGGCAAAATGAAACAACGCCTGCTTTAAATTGGATAAAAGTGAATCTTGTTGGTGTTCAAAGTAATATTAAAGGTGTAGGAGCGAAGATTGAAATTTCGGTAAATGGTCAAAAGGACTATCGCGTTTTAAAATGTGGTGAAGGGTATCTAGCACAAAATTCAAGTACCGAACATTTCGGACTCGATGCTTCTACTTTAATAGATTATATTAAAGTCTATTGGCCGAGTGGTATGATAGACACTTATTTTGGTGTCCTGCCAAATCAAGTATTAACGCTGCATGAAGGTGATACATTAAGCCTTACTGACACAGAAACTCATGATGTTATGGTATTTCCTAATCCCGCAGAATCGTTATTATATATTAAGGCCAATTCTGAAATTTTAAATGTGACTTTTTTCGACGTTCTAGGAAATGAACTTCAAGTTCCTAAAAAAGCGTCAAATATTTTTGATATAGCTGGTTTGTCTTCAGGTACTTATGTGTTATCCGTATCAACTGGAAATCGGGTTGAAAATCATCAATTTTTAAAGCGATGAAGCGTTCTTTCCATCGTATAAAATAAACACTTTACCGATGATACGTGTTTTTTATCGATTAAACATCATTCCTTTTAATTAATAGTAGAATTATCATATTTTTAACACTTATTAATTAAATTCAATTAAATATGAAAAAAATTACTTTGTTATGTATTGCAGTAATGACCTTTGCTTTTAGCTTCCAAGCTAAAGCTCAGTGTGATTACACTATCGAACTTACTGATGCTTGGGGAGATGGTTGGAACGGTGTTTCAAACATGGATGTATTGGTTAATGGCGCTGTTGTTTTAGACGACATTGGGTTAGCGGGTGGTTCTATTGGATCATTCACGTTTACCGTTAACGACGGTGATGACGTCACCACAATTTTTAATGCTGCCGCCACAAGTGGTTCACCCGATTGGGCTCAAGAATGCGGTTTCCGAATACTGGATGCCTTGGGCAATGAGGTGTTTATTACGAATTACGATGACTTTGGTGGTCCGCCAGCAGATGTCACTACTGGTACTATAACCGCTTCATGTCCTGCGTGTTCTGTGCCAGATGTGAGTTATAATGTCGTTTCGAATTGTCCGGTTGACAACGGTTTTTCGATCGAAGTGGTGATTAATGATATTGGTACGGCTTCTGGTGTAACAATTACTGATGATCAAGGTACCGCAGCCAGTGCAGGTCTTTCAGCTGGAACGTATACTTATGGGTCTTATTTAAATGCGACGCAGGTTGTAATTACAGTGACTAACGATAGTGACGGTACTTGTGCCACTTCTAGTGCATCATTAACTTTTGGGACTGATTGTCCTCCAGTAAATGATGATTTTGCAAACGCACTTCCAATTGCTTGTGACGATAATGTTACTGGTAGTACGGTTTTAGCGACTTTAGATGAAGCTACTGCTCCAGGTGGAGGAGGTGCCGATGTGGACGCTCCTAACGTATGGTACTCTTTTGATAGTGCTGTCGAAGGTGCTGGAGATATCACTTTAGATTTATGTCCTTCAACTTATGATACATCATTATTAGTTTATACTGGAACATCAGGAAACTTAACATTTGTTGCAGGAAATGATGATAACAACGCTGCATGTGGTGGCTGTTGCCAATCAAACTTAACGTTCCAGGCGAATGGTACTGATACGTACTTTATTTCAATTGAAGGATATAATGCTGGTAATGTGGGTGATTACGACTTAACAGTTACGTGTGTGGCTCCAACACCTCCTCCAGCTAACGATTTGTGTGGAAATGCAGAACCATTGGCTTTAACTGTTACAACGACAGGTACAACTGTTGGGGCGACACAAACAGGAACTCAGGAACAACCAACTTGTGATCCATTTGGTGTGATTGCTGATGTTTGGTATTCCGTTGATTTAACATTGTCTAGTAACGATTTAAATATCATTACAGCTATTACTGATACGTCGGATCAAGCAAACGTGGCGGTATATCCTTCATGTGTAGCAGATGAGGCTAGTTCTCTAGGTTGTTCTGAAGGGAATGGTGGAGAAACTTTGACTATTAACGCACTACCAGCAGGCACTTACTTTATTAGAGTATGGAGTGATGGAAACGCACCTGCACCACCAAGTAGTGGCGTTGAAAGAACTGAAGGTGGATTTACAATTACTGTAGATGCTACTTTATCTGTAAACTCTTTCGAGAATGCCAATGCTTTCACATACTATCCTAATCCAGTAAACAATGAGTTACAATTAAGAGCTCAAAAGGATATTCAAGATGTGGCTGTTTATAATATGTTAGGTCAAGAAGTTATTAGAACTGCTCCTAACGCTGTAGAAAGCACCGTAGATATGAATGGATTAAGCCAAGGCGCTTATTTTGTTCAAGTTACCATCGATGGTGTTACTGAAACAGTAAGAGTTGTTAAGCGATAAGCTAGAATCTCATAAATTTTTTAAAAGCCCAATCAATTTGATTGGGCTTTTTTTATGAGAAGAATTTAGATTTTAAGTTGGACAGAAAACTCGTTTTGATTTTTAGATTCATGTTCAAGTGATCTGGTTTGTAAATTAAAGGGTTTCGATAATTAGACGCCTGTTTTTTCAACTCAGAGTCTAGGATACGACACAGGGATTTCAACGTTTTTAATGGATCTTCTTGTGTGTCAAGGGATTTTAATTTTTGAATAAGAGCGGTGTTTGGAAATGCATCCATACAGCTTTTAATAAAGTGATCCATCCATATGATGACATATGATTTCCCTTCCGTTAATTCTAGTTTCTTATGTAACACCTCATTCAGTGCTTCAAAATAACGCTGATTTTGGCTTATAAAGCTGGTCGTTTTTAATTCCACCTGCAATAGATTGAACCGTTGTGTATACTTCATAATATAATCATACTCATTACCCACGAAGTTAATAGAAGTGGTATTTGAATTCGATAGATCAAGGGCTTCAAATTTGGCAAGATAATGATGGTATAATTCCATGTCCAGGTTGTTGTGCTTTTTGATTGTTTCTTTGATCGTATCCGATACGTCATCAATCTCTGGCCTATTGAGTGTTTTCCTTTTAATACCAATTGATTTTGGCCATTTAATACCTGTAATAGAACTAAAGTATTTCATAGACTTTTCATAGTCTTCAAAAATGCCAACCTTAATATCTAGGTTCTGTATCGTATTCTTAACGAGTTCTAAGTCATTTTCATTCACTAAATCTTCATCATACATGCGTTTACCTAAAAGAAAGCCAACCATATAATTTCTCGTTTGTTTGTGCTTTACATAAGCCATCAAGTTTTGAGGAACGGGTTTTAATAGTGACATGAATTCTGGCCGATCTTTAATAAAATAATATTCCGAAATAAGCCGATCTACAGGGTTTCTGAGCATGGTGAAAATTTGATAATCGGTATATTGGTCATTTTTCAAAGGATTGAAAATATCTCCTGAATTAGACCGTTTAGTTTCATAAAGTATATGTCGGTAATTAAAATCAGGAGTGGTCTGCCAATCCGATTTATTAATCACGCAATTAATCGTAGTGCCACCTGTTTTTGGAATATGAATAAATATATTTTTGGATGCCATTTTTTGTAATTTGTAGTCAGCTTTAAAGATAATAATTTAATTACAATGGCTACCTTTGTTATTCTATGGAACAAACACTGTTTTCTTTTATTGTACCGGTTTATAATAGGCCTGATGAGATCGATGAATTGCTTCAAAGTTTTAGTGATTTAGAAGGACAAGTGCCGTTTGAAGTGGTGATTGTAGAAGATGGTTCTACGGTGACTTGCAAGTCTGTGGTTGATCGGTATGCAAATCAGTTGCAAATTTCGTATTATTTTAAACCTAATTCCGGACCAGGAGATTCAAGAAATTATGGGATGAAGCAGGCTCAAGGGAATTACTTTATCATTTTGGATTCAGATTGTTTGTTGCCTTCGCATTATTTGGCAACGGTTCATCAATCGCTCACCAATAATTTCGTTGATTGTTTTGGTGGTCCTGATGCGGCACATGCTTCTTTTACCAATATTCAAAAGGCGATTAATTTCGCCATGACCTCATTTATTACCACAGGAGGCATTAGAGGTGGTAAAGCCAATGGAAAAAAATTCCAGCCAAGGAGCTTTAATATGGGGATTTCACGACGCGCTTTTATGAAATCTGGTGGTTTTGGACTGATTCATCCTGGCGAAGACCCTGATCTCTCGATAAGACTGAACAATTTAGGTTTTAAAACGGCATTGATACCTGAGGCTTTTGTCTATCACAAAAGACGTATTTCGTGGAAAAAGTTCTATCAGCAAGTTCATAAGTTTGGACTAGTACGACCGATTCTTAATAAATGGCATCCGAAAACGAGACGTTTAACCTATTGGTTTCCAACAGTTTTTTGTTTGGGTTTTGTTCTTTCCATTCTATTTTTTGCTGTGGGAATAGTATGGCCATTAAGTCTATACGGTGTTTATATCGTCAGTGCATTTCTTTTAGCACTATTCTCAACAAGAAATGTTACTGTGGCGTTTCAATCTATTTTAGCTATTTTTATTCAATTCTTTGGGTATGGTTACGGATTTTTAAAATCTACTTTGGCAATTTCAGTTTTAGATAAGGATCCTCAAAAACAGTTCCCAAAATTATTCTTTAGCCATGTTAAATAGCTTAAAATCAAAGATTTTACGGTCTTTTAGGAATAAGACACTGAATGTATTCGGTCTCTTTTTTTTAATGGCTTTTCTTATCTTGGTGGTCACCAAACTTTCCGAGACTTATGTAGAGACTGTCCCTTTTAAGGTCGTCTACAAGAATCTTCCTGAAAACCATGTCATCACATTAGACAGCACGCCACAGGTAAATGTCACCATGTCTACCCATGGATTCAATTTGTTCTCATATTATTTTTATGAACCAACTTACGTATTAGATTTTGAGTCAAATATTACCACAAATGATAATGTTTATCAATGGTTAGCTGAAAAAGGAACTTACGATTTAAAACAGCAATTAAAAAAATCGATTGAGGTGGTATCTGTAAAACCTGATACACTCTTATTGCCTTTTGGTGTATTGAGTACCAAAAAAGTACCCGTTAAATTGCAATCCAAGGTTCAGTTTGCACCTGGATATGATGCCTTAGAAGGTGTAAAGATTATTCCTGATTCCGTAAAAATCATTGGAGCGTTGGAAGAAATTTCAAATATAAATGCGATTGAAACAAGCGCCTTCGACCTAAAAGATGTCAAAACTAGTATTCAACAGAAAGTAGGGTTGGAACTAGAAAACGCCTCAGGGCATTTAAAACTTTCAGAGAATAGTATTACCATTTCTGCAGACGTCGAAAAGTTTACTGAAGGCATTTTTGAAGTCCCAGTTGTTATACTGAACCAACCAAGGGATGTGCAAATTAATTATTTTCCAAAGCATATTAAGGTGGCTTATAATACGAGTCTGAAGGATTATAAATCCATTAAATTAAGTGATTTCAAAATTGAATGTGATTACAATGATATTTTAACTTCCCAAAAAACCTATTTTGAACCGAAGCTGATTATTAATACAGACCTTGTAAAATCGGCAAGAATGAAGCAAAGTAAGGTCGATTATATTTTTGAGCAATGATAGTAGTAGGATTAACAGGCGGCATCGGTAGCGGAAAGACCACCATAGCAAAGTTTTTTAATGACTTAGAGATTCCTATCTATATTGCTGATGAAGAGGCGAAACGCTTAATGAATAGATCTAAGGTGATTCGACGCAAACTCATAGCGCTTTTTGGTGATGAAGCCTACAAGGACCATACATTGAATAGGCCTTTTATCGCATCTAAAATCTTTAATAATAAAGTGTATTTAGATAAAATGAACGCCATCGTCCACCCAAAAGTGGCTGCTCATTTTAAGCGATGGGCAAAAAAACAAGACGCTCCTTACGTTATAAAAGAAGCTGCTATAATTTTTGAGCACAATGCACAAGATAACTATGATTTTATCGTTACGGTTACAGCAGATATGGATGCGCGAATCAAAAGAGTTGTCCAACGAGATGATACCAATAGAGATAAAGTACTGGCAATTATGAAGCATCAAATGAGTGACGAAGAAAAGGTTAAACGCTCGCATTTTGTGATTGTTAATAATGACCTAAAGGATGCTAAAAAGCAAGTACTTCAAACACATAAGGCGATCTTAAAAGCACTCGAAAAAATAAAAAATTAACATAACTGTTAATGTAAGGTTAAACCCTAATAATTCTAAATGTTAAAATACTAAATTTGAATGATGGGCAAAAAGCTATTCATTTTATTGGTGGTTTTGATGAGTTTGTCTCTCATTGGCATCATCTTCGTTCAGGCATTTTTTATTAACAACACCTTAAAAAACGAAGAGAAACAATTTACTTTAAATGTTAAGCGTTCTCTTATTTCGGTGTCAAAAGCTATTGAAGATAAAGAGCTTTTAAGTTACGACAGACTGTATAAGGAAGCGATTAACAGTGGACGGAATCCTGATACTACAGAAATCAAGCATCTCTTGATTTTTGATTCCTTTGATGAGGAGACTAATCAGGCTATTCGTTTTAAAAATGCCATTTCTGAAGAGAGTTTTAAAGTTCCATCCTTGTTCTTTGACATTGGTACAGACAGTATAAATATTAGCAGGTTCACGAATATTAGTGAAACCAAGGTTTTTGAGCCCAATTCTATCGATGGAAAAATCAATCTAAGTCCTATTAAGACCTATCGAGATTATAACACCTTAGATGAAATTGGACGACGACACTATAAGGAAGGGTATCGTAAAGTATACAAGAATTATCCGGTTTATAAGCGTATTAAAAATGAGGAAGTTTCTGAATTATTGCAATCACAATTTTCAAGTAGTGGTATCAATACCTCTTTTGAATACGCCATTTATGATAAAGATTTATCGACTAAAATACAATCAGATAATTTCGATTTAAATACAGAATCAACCATTGGAATTCCGGTGTTTGCAGATAATGAAAACAAAAGTAATTATACGCTTTATGTGGATTTTCCGGAGCGTAGAAAATACCTATTGTCTTCAATTTTAGGCATGATAGTGCTTTCAATTATTTTCACGTCTATAATAATATTGGCTTATTCTAGTGCGATTTATCAGTTGATAAGACAACGACAAATCTCACAGATTAAAACCGACTTTATTAATAATATGACGCACGAATTCAAAACACCAATTGCTACGATAAATTTGGCATTAGATTCTATTAAGAATCCGAAGATTATTGGAGATCAAACAAAGGTGATGCGTTATTTAAATATGATTAAGGACGAAAATAAACGTATGCATGCGCAAGTAGAGAATGTGTTGCGAATTTCTAAGTTAGAAAAAAACGAACTTAACATCAGTAAGGAACGTGTTAAGCTTCACGACTTAGTTGAAGATGCGATGACGCATGTGGAACTAATTGTAGAAGATCGAAAAGGCTACGTTAAAACCCATTTAAAAGCAGAAAAATCCTCGGTTTTAGCTAATGAAACACATTTTACGAATGTGATTGTTAATATTTTGGACAATGCCATCAAGTATAGTGATGACGCCCCAAAAATTGATATTTATACAGAGAATGTAGGAAATAATATCTTGCTTAAAATTTCAGATCAAGGAAATGGAATGTCCAAGCAAGTGCAAAAACGCGTGTTCGAAAAATTTTATAGAGAACACACAGGGAATGTACACAATGTAAAAGGCCACGGTTTAGGTTTGGCTTATGTTAAACGAATCGTAGATGACCATCAAGGTCACATATCAGTAGAAAGTGAAAAGGGAAAAGGCAGCACATTTATTATAAAACTGCCACTAATATCATAAATTATGGAAGAGCAAAATAAGAAAATACTTTTAGTAGAGGATGATCCGAATTTCGGGACAGTCTTAAAGGACTATTTAAACATGAATGATTATGACGTCGTTCACGCTAAAAACGGAATGGAGGGATTTGAAAAATTCAAAAAGGACGATTACGATCTATGTATCTTAGATGTGATGATGCCTTATAAAGATGGATTTACTCTAGCTAAGGAAATAAGAGAGAAAAATGCAGATGTACCTATTATATTCTTGACGGCTAAGGCGATGAAAGAAGATGTTTTAAAAGGGTATAAAGTAGGAGCAGATGACTATCTTAATAAGCCTTTTGATAGTGAAGTATTACTTATGAAGATCAAAGCGATTATGCAACGTAAGGCAACAGATACGATTGCAGATAGTAAGCAGTTTGAATTTAAGATTGGAAAATTTGATCTAAATTCTAAGTTGCGTTTCTTGAAATTCAATGGTGAAGACCCTATCAAATTATCACCAAAGGAAAATGAATTACTGAGAATGCTCGCACTACATGAAAATGATCTCATGCCACGAGAATTAGCGCTTACTAAAATTTGGAGAGATGACAATTATTTTACATCCAGAAGTATGGATGTCTACATCGCCAAATTGAGAAAGTATTTGAAATTAGATCCTAACGTTGAAATCTTAAATATTCACGGAGAAGGATTTAGACTTGTGGTGAACCAAGAAGCATAAATTGAAAGTATCATAAAATAAAAAAGCCAATCTCATCGAGATTGGCTTTTTTCTTAAACATATCGGGAATATATTAGATAACTTTTACGTTAGTCGCATTTAATCCTTTTTGTCCTTGTGTCAATTCAAATTCCACCTGATCTCCTTCACGAACCTCGTCAATTAAACCTGAAACGTGCACAAAGTGCTCTTTGTTGTTGTCATCTTCAGTGATAAATCCAAAACCTTTAGAATCATTGAAGAATTTTACGGTACCTTTACTCATAATGTATATTATATTATTTAAGCGACAAATGTAGAGCTAATTAATTGAAAATAAGCATTTTTTGGATTTATAATTAAATTTTTACTTTAAATTAGGTAAAATAGTTTCTAAAGTGCTGATAACTTGTGTTATACCTGTTTTGTAATCAAACCAGATAATCTCTTTATTTTTTTTAAACCACGTGAGCTGTCGCTTAGCGAAACGTCTCGTGTTTTTTTTAATTTCCGAAATGGCTTCTTCTAAACTACATTCGTTGTCTAAGTAGCGAAAGAGTTCCTTGTAGCCTACAGTGTTGAGCGCATTGAGATGTTTTTTAGAATAGAGTTGTTTAACTTCTTGCAATAAACCAGCATTCATCATAAGATCCACTCGCTGGTTGATGCGATCATAAATTATTTGCCTATCTGCTGTTAACCCAATGGTGATGGTTTTAAAAGGTCTAGGTTTATCTTCTTTTTTTAAAAATGATGTGTATGTGAGACCAGATGATAGACAGACTTCGAGCGCTCTGATAACGCGTTTCGGATTATCGATAGCGATCGTTTCATAGGCTTTTGGATCCAGTGTTTTTAATTGTAATTGTAAAGATTCCAGTCCTTCGGCTTGATGACGCTTGTTCAGCTCTTCTCTCAGTTCCATGTTTACTTTGGGTAGGTCATCTAAGCCTTTCGTAACGCTATCCACAAAAAGTCCGGAGCCACCTACCATAATGACGACCTGATGTGTTTTATGCAATTCATTTATGGTATCAATAGCATCCTTTTCAAAATCACCTACGTTATAATACGTATCTACCGAAAGGTGATGAATAAAATGATGTGGTGCTTGTGCTAATTCGGAAGGTGTTGGAGCAGCGGTTCCAATAGACATTTCTTTGTAAAATTGTCTGGAGTCTGCTGAAATAATTTCCGTATTGAAATGCTGAGCTAATTGAAGGCTTAGTGCTGTTTTGCCAATGGCTGTTGGACCAACAATAGAGATGAGTATAGGTTGCTTATTCGAAATGACCGTTGATTTTAATTTGATATTTAAACATGCAGATTATGACCACATTTGTGACAGAACCTTGAATTATCTTTGTGATCACTACTGGCACAATTGCTACATACTTGAGAGTTGAGATGCAATTGCTCAGGTGGATTACCCTCTAGCTTTTCTTTTTCTGCTTTATTACTACTTCTCACATATTCAGCTGAAACGATACCTGTTGGTACCGCAATAATGCCATAACCTAGTATCATGATTATAGAAGTGATAAATTGTCCCAAAGGTGTTTGAGGCGCAATATCTCCAAAACCTACTGTAGTTAATGTGACAATACACCAATACACACTTTTAGGAATATTTGTAAAGCCATTTTCTTCGCCTTCAATAAGATACATAATCGTTCCAAAAATTACGGAAGAGACTAAAACAGCAAATAGGAAAACCGCTATTTTTACTCTACTCGCAATAATGGAGTCCTTTAATTGATTGGAAGCTCCCAAATAACGGGCGAGCTTTAGGATACGGAAAACACGTAAGAGTCTCAGAGCTCTTAATGTTACCAAGGCGTGAGAACCAACAATAAAGAAAGAGAGGTATTTAGGAATCGTCGACAAAAAATCAACAATACCATAAAAGCTGAAAATATAGTTCCATGGCTTTTTGACGATTATAATTCTTGCAATGTACTCAATGGTAAACAATATGGTGACGATCCATTCGCCTAGATTGAGTAAGTCGTAATACTTCGTGCCTATGTGGTTTACACTTTCCAACATGACCAAAGCAATACTGGCCAAGATGAAAAAAAGTAAGATGATATCAAACAATTTACCAGCAGGAGTGTCTGCTTCATAAATAATTTCATGAAGTTTATGACGCCAATCAGATTGCGGTTTTTGAGTATCCATTACTTCAAAAGTACTAAAAAGTTATGGTTTCTTTTTTAATACAATCAATGAGTTTTTTTCTATATCGACAATCGTAGCAAAATAATTTTTCAAATAAGGATAGTATCCTGCGTCGTAAATAGCTTCTTTAAAATTAAATTTAAAATAGATGACTACAGAATTTTCTTCGACATTCGTGTTAAACAAAAGGGTTCCTGAATTGTTAGGTAGACCAATACTAGCCTGTTTTGGGAACTCAATCACGTCATAGCCTTCTGTATTTATTTTGGCCGTATAGAGGTAGGTGTCCTTGAAACCAAAATCTATTGGGTATGTTCGTTCTTGTAATTTAAAAGGGTTTTCATCGAAAAATGTCATAAGAATTGGATTGATATATAAGGTTTCTCCAACCACGTCTACAGGTTTTTCAACGTCAAATATTTCCTTAAATTCAGGACTTGTCTTATCAGTAGTTTCTGAAGAATGAGATAGAAATTGCAGGTCATTATTTTGGTTGACATAATAGTCTTCCAAATAAGTTTCTTCATTACTGAAATATTTTCTTTTTGTTATGAGCGCATGATAACCACTACTAGTGCCTTCTATCTTTCCTTTGATCGTATTATCTTCAATGCTAAATTGTCCGAGGTATTTCTGAAGGTTCAGTGATTCTGGGAAGATGTCTATCCAGTAGCCACCTTCCTTAAAATCTATAAGTCTTCCATATTGATTCAAACATCTAAACGGTAATTGTCCGAAGGTTAAGTAGTTATCTGTGGCGTCCAATAAATAGGTCTCATCATTAACAGTAATTTGAACAATTAAGTAGTTGAAATCTGAAATAACTGGGTAAATTTTTGTTGCTAGGCCATTTCTTCTTGTAGAGAGTAACACAGGTTTTACCTCAATATCATGAACATCCATTAAATTATGAAGTAAAATATTAATCTCTGAAACGCTACCTGACTTTTCGTCAATTAGGTCTTTAATAGAAACATTTTCAAAAATTCTAAATTCCTCATTCCAGGTATAATTGGATTGCACAAATTTGTAAATTGCCTTGGCTTTTTCTAACGGGTCTTTGATAGTTGCTATGTCATCACTTAATAAGTCTTTTACAGCTCCACTTTTCTTTAGTTGACGTCCAATACTACTGTCGCTCTTCAGTTCACCTTCAACACTTTTCCAAGTTTTGGTAATATTATCAATACGTCCGTCAAAACCTCTAAATACTTTGAGTTCATATTCAATTCTAGCCAAATAGTTTTGCTTTGTGGTCATGTAGTCCTCTTCAATAAAAGCAGGAATATCTTTCATAATGTATATATAATCACCACAGTCTGATGAACCTCGACCAGAGGCATGCAAGCAGTTTTTTCTGATTTCAGAAAAATTCATATACAATTTTTTACCACCTACCAATTTGATGTGATACTCCCAATTTCCAGGAATGCTTGGTCGGTATTCGCTATGCAGTTTAGGGATGTCATCCTGAAAATACCAACTTTTATATTTAAACATGTAAGGAGACTCTAGTTCATAACTATAAGTAATGACCGAACCCACTTTGATATTTGGAAACGTGAATTTAACCAAGGTTTGATCTTCACGATAGACTTCCTCAAAAATATCATCCTTATTTAATTTTGTTTTGGTAACCTTACCGTCTTCTAGATTATAAACCGTTGCGACTATTTTAGATATTTTTTCCTTATTGATACCTTTTGGTGTGTATAGATGTATCGTTTCAGTAGCTTTGTCGAATCCATTACGATTCAAAATCTTTAATTTTTTCTTAATCTCGGTGTTAAGTCTGAAGGTTTCCCGATCCACATAACTTTTACCAAATTCATAAATAACCAAAGCGCGAGCCGTAGAATCTTTCTCATAGACATTTAATTCTAAATCTTGTTTGGTCACTTCCATGCCTTCCGAATTAAATCCAGACTGGCTAAAAAGTTTTGCCGTGAAAATGTTGGTGAAAATTAAAAATAAAAATAATGCTCTCATGATTAGGTTAGATAGAAATGGTTTTAACTCTTTTGTTTCGCCTTAAATAGCTTTGAATAATATGTTGTGTGTCTCTATTGTTTTGCATGGGTGTAATCACAGATTGTAACACATCTATATTTGTAATTTGATGATTCAGGTCAACGAATCCTAATCCTTTGAAAACACCGTTCTCTATATATATAACGCTTCGTTCATCAATATCGCGACCCTGATCTACGATGATCATATTTTTATTGTCATAGCTATTTTTGGCTATAAGAGCTTCCACGCGTTTATTATAGGATTCGGGAGGCTCTTCGAGAATACACGCACCATGACAATTTTTTATGGTATAATTAAAACAGTTGGACTTTGTTGGGTAAAGCCCTGTTAATTTTTGACAAAGTTCATAGGTTTCCACGACTCTAAACATAAAGCTTTTTGCACTTTGTATATTACTAAAAGTCGTTATGGGACGTAATTCGGAGTTGGTTTTATCAATTTTTAAATTGATGTAGCCATTGTCATCGATAAAACTGTATAAGGCGTGTGTAAAAATAGTTCTGCGTAAGGCTCTGTTGTAGAGTGGTTTGTTTCGTTTAATTTCTTCACTTTCCTTCAGCAGTGCCACAAGTTCACTTCCAGTAGCTTCGTAGGTCACTGATTTAGCCAGTAATTGTAGCTTTTTAGATTTAGTACTGTTGTTTGTAAAATGTTGATTAATACGATGCTTGATGTTTTTACTTTTCCCTATGTAGATGATGTCGCCATTTTCATCATGAATATAATAGACACCAGTAATAGAAGGCAGTTTATCAATGATGGTTTTATGAGTCTCATTCAGTCTTTTGACGGTTTCTGTTTTGACATTGTTCTTGATAATTTGCTTCTCTAAATCTTTAGAGAGTAACATTTTAAACAATTTAACAGTAGCCATGGCGTCACCGTTAGCTCGGTGTCTGTCGCTTACTGGAATGCCCAATGCTCTTGTCAATTTACCTAGACTGTATGACGGTTGGTCAGGAATGAGTTGTTTCGACAATTCTACGGTACACAGTGTTTTTCGTTTAAAGCCAAATCCTAAGCGTTTAAACTCAGTTCTTAATATGCGATAGTCAAATTGCGCGTTGTGCGCCACAATAATACAATCTTCAGTAATTTCCACAATGCGCTTAGCCACCTCATAAAATTTTGGCGCATTCTTGAGCATGTTGCTATTAATGCCTGTAAGATTGACAACGAACGGTTGAATTTCTCGCTCTGGGTTGATCAGACTTATGAATTTATCAACCACCTGATGACCGTCAAACTTATAGATGGCAATTTCTGTAATGCCTTCTTCATTGTACTTTCCTCCGGTAGTTTCTATGTCTAGTATCGCGTAAATAACTCTAAATGTTTAGTAATTTCGGCTGCCAAATATACTACTTCCAACGCGAATCATAGTACTTCCACATTGAATGGCGATTTGATAATCACCACTCATACCCATGGATATAGTTTGAAATTGACAATTCGCGGTTGCGATGTCTTTTAAATCTTCATAAACCGTTTTTAGTCGCTTAAATTCTTGCGTGATTTGCTGCTCGTCATCCGTGAAGGTGGCCATACCCATAACGCCTGTAATTTTAATATGTTTTAATTCTGAAAAAGCTTCAGAAGTCAACAATGCTTTTGCATCATGTGATGACATACCAAATTTACTGTCTTCCTCAGCAATTTTAATTTGAAGCAGGCAATCGATAATTCTGTCGTGTTTTTTAGCTTGTTTATTGACTTCCTTTAGCAGTTTTAAGCTGTCCACACCATGAATAAGACTCACAAAACTTGCCATGTATTTCACTTTATTTCGCTGAACATGACCAATCATATGCCATTGAACGTCTTTAGGCATTTGCTCATGCTTATCAGTCATTTCTTGGATTTTATTCTCTCCAAAAATCCGTTGACCAGCTTTATAAGCTTCCATCAAATCTGAGATAGGTTTGGTTTTAGAAACTGCAACTAGAGACACGTGGTTTGGAATTTCTTGTTTTATCTTATGTAAGTTTTCTGCAATACTCATTTCAATTCAAATTTTTGTTCTCGTTTTGCAATAGATATTTTAATGACCGTTTAAAATTCATAAATCGTGACACCACTTCTTAGTTTAGGCTCAATAAATGTGCTTTTCGGAGGCATTTTTAGACCGTCATCCGCTATTTGTTTCATTTCATTAATATCAACAGGAACCATACCAAACCCAACGGCAAACTCACCGTTATCAATTTTATCTTTAACATTTATAATATCCTTTTTTCCATTGACATAATCAATGCGGATATCATTTCTTGGATCTTCAATACCCAGAATAGGATGTAAAATAGTTTTGTATAAAATATGTGGATCTAAAGCATCCAATGACGTTTCAAAATTATAGAGGGCTTTCCGCAGATATAGAGAATAAAACTCACCATCTAAATACATGCTGAAATGATGTTTTTTAGAGGGTTTATAAGGCATTATTCCTCGATTTTCAATTCTGAAAATTGTATCCAGTTGTATGAGAAACTCCTCCTTTGTGTGACCGTTTAAATCTTTTATGAGTCGATTAAACTCATGAATTCGCAATTCGGACTCAGGAATTAAGAACGACATAAAATGGTTGTAACTCTCTTTGCCAGTATGGTTCGGGTTGTGGTTTTTCTCATCTTGATATAATAAATAGGAAGATGCAGAGCGATGATGTCCATCCGCTATATAAATCGTAGGCAATTTTTCAAACTCCTTTTGAATCACGGCTATGCGATCAATATCCTCTAATTTCCAAAGGTAATGTGTATCGCGATACGTGGTTGTAAATTCGAATTCGGCACGTTCTTGCTGCACCTCTTCAATGATTTCAGAGATTACGTTATTATCAGGATAAGTGAGCAGTACAGGTTCTGCGTTAAAGCCTACAGTTTTTAAATAATCTTTGAAAATTCTTTCGCGATATTCTATCGTATCTTCATGTCTTTTTATAATGTTATTTTCATAGTCTTCAGCACTGGCTGCAGCTACAATCCCATTAAATTCCTGATAGTCGCGATCTACAATTTTGTAAATATAATAGGCAGCTGTCTCGTCATGAACAAAAATCGAATCTTCTTTGAATTCTAAATACCGATTTCTTACAAGTTGATAGCGTTCAGTTCCTGTGATTTCCCTATCGTATTTATAACCTGGATTTACAATATGTAAGAATGAAAAAGGATTATAGTCTAATCGCGCTTCTCGTTCCGCCTGTGTATAGGTTTGATAAGATCTAGAAGCGACGAGACTCACCTTGTCTCTTGTTGGTCTAACGGCTTTAAAAGGAAGAATTTTTGCCAATTAATTTATGTGTAAAAAGTTATTCAATAACATAATAAATTTTTTCATACCATCTAATGAACTTAGTATCTCTGTCAACAATTTTTATTTTTTTCCAAAAAATAAGTTTTACAATCACCCTTAGAATTTTATTAGACAATCTTCTTATTTTACTGAGTAAAATAGATGGTGTACTTTTATATTTGTCCATATCCGTTTTTACTGAGAATTCAATAAAATATTTTCCTTGTTTGTGTAAGTCAATTAAATAAGGGAAATTATAATCAACACCCGATCTAATTCTGGCATTTTCTATATTCAAGTTTTCAGAATCTCTTCCTTTGAATGATCCGATTAACTTCAAACCATTTTTGGATTTCCTAAACACCTTAATATAAGTTTGATCCAAAACTAAATTCAATTCTCTGTTACTAACGTTTTTAATATTAATTAAAATATTTAGAAAGTATTTATTCTTTTTGATTTTGTAATGTGATAACTGTTTATAATAAATTGATAAACCAGCCTTATTTTCGTTAGTGTAAAATGTGTGGTAAGCCCAAATGGCTCCAAAAAAACCAAATATAATTAACAATGCATCCGAAAGAATTGAAACTATAACCTCCAAATCTTTCCAGTCATATTCTAGTACATTGAAAATTATCATTTTTAGAAATTATTTTAAAAACTGCTTCGCCACATGTTCTGCTTTTCTGCTTTCAGAATAGTCATAGAAGCCTTCACCAGACTTAACACCTAATTTTCCAGCTCTTACCATGTTCACTAACAATGGGCAAGGCGCATATTTAGGATTATTAAAGCCGTTGTACATCACATTCAAAATAGAAAGACAGACATCTAACCCAATAAAGTCTGCTAGTTGCAGAGGTCCCATTGGATGTGCCATTCCCAATTTCATCACGGTATCAATTTCTTCCACACCAGCAACACCATTATATAATGTTTCGATAGATTCATTGAGCATCGGCATTAGGATGCGGTTCGCTACAAAACCTGGGTAATCGTTAACTTCGGTTGGAATTTTACCAAGGGTTTTAGACAATTCCATAATGTTCTTGGTGACCTCATCACTGGTATTATATCCACGTATAATTTCAACCAACTTCATAATCGGCACTGGATTCATAAAATGCATACCAATAACCATTTCAGGACGAGAGGTGACAGCCGCAATTTGTGTAATAGAAATAGATGAGGTATTGGTCGCTAAAATAGTGTCTTCCGGACAAGCTTCATCTAATTGTTTAAATATATTGAGTTTTAAATCGATATTTTCAGTCGCTGCTTCTACTACCAAACTAGCATATTCAACACCTTCATTTAAATTTGTGAAGGTGGTAATATTATTTAAAGTGGATTCTTTGTCGGCTTCGGTTATTTTTTCTTTGGCCACCATGCGGTCTAAGTTCTTTGCAATGGTCGCCATACCTTTTTTGAGCGATGCTTCGCTTATATCTATTAATTGTACTTTAAATCCAGATTGTGCAAATGTATGGGCAATTCCATTTCCCATTGTACCTGCACCTATAACTGCTACATTTTTCATTTATTTATACGCTTTATTTATTCGTTATTAAAAACAATCGATAATCATGGTGGCGACTCTCAGAGCTTCGGTGCCGTCATGCAGTGTAACGATTGGTGTTGTGTTATTATTGATAGCATCCGCAAAGGTTTCCAATTCATCTAAAATGGCATTGTTGTTAGAGATTTCAGGATTGTCAAAATATATTTGTTTTTTAACGCCTTCGGCATTTTGGAGAATCATATCGAAATCTCCTGGATGTTCAGGTGCATCTTTCATCTTGACTACTTCACATTTCTTTTCAAGGAAGTCCACTGAAATATAGGCATCCTTTTGAAAAAATCGCGTTTTACGCATGTTTTTAAGAGATATACGACTGGCTGTTAAATTCGCCACACAGCCATTTTCAAATTCAATACGTGCATTCGCAATATCAGGTGTATCACTAATTACTGAAACACCACTTGCTGAAATATGCTTAACCTTGGAAGGAACTACACTCAAAATGATATCTATATCGTGAATCATTAAATCCAATACCACAGGTACATCTGTTCCTCGCGGATTGAATTCCGCAAGACGATGTGTTTCTATAAACATCGGGTTTTTGACCTGATCTTTAATGGCGATAAATGCAGGATTGAAGCGTTCAACATGGCCTACTTGACCACGAATATCATGCTCTGCCAATAAGCTTCTTATATGTTCTGCTTCTTCAACGGTATTTGTGATAGGCTTTTCGATAAAAATATGCTTGCCCTTAGAAATGGCTTTTTTAGCACAATCGTAATGTGATAAGGTTGGTGTCACAATATCGACCATATCAACAGCATCTATTAAGGCTTCAATGGAATTAAAGTACTTATAACCAAATTCTTCTTCAACTTTTTTTGCGTTGGTTTCATCTGCATCATAAAAACCAATGAGGTCATATTTTTCAGATTGATTAAGAAGTCTTAAATGAATTTTACCGAGGTGACCAGCACCAAGAACACCAGCTTTTAGCATTGTTTTACGTTTTCAACAAAAATAAGATTTTTCGTAGTTTTTATGATGAAATTTACGATAAATAATGTGGAAATTGATATGGTTAATAAATCCCTTCAGTTTAATTTTTAGTATAAAAATGTTTGCATTATTTTAGCATAGAGAACCTAACTTATCAACTTTGAAAGACACGCTTAAACATCAAGGACTACGGCAGAAACTCGTTGAGGTCATCAAAAATAAAGGGATAACTGACCCAAAGGTTATTGAGGCCATTGGAAGAATTCCTAGACATCTTTTTATGGATTCAGGTTTTCTGGATCATGCCTATCAAGATAAAGCGTTCCCGATTGCGGCAGATCAAACTATTTCACAACCTTATACCGTGGCATTTCAAACAGAATTACTTCAGGTAAAGCCTGGTCATAAAATTTTAGAAATTGGGACGGGTAGTGGCTACCAAACAGCCGTGTTATGTGTCATGGGAGCAAAGGTTTACAGTATTGAACGTCAGCATGAATTGTATAAAAAAACCAGTCAGTTTTTACCTAAAATAGGGTATAGGCCGAAGAAGTTGGTGTTTGGAGATGGTTATATTGGCATGGAAAGTGAAGCGCCTTTTGATAGTATTATTGTCACTGCTGGAGCACCATTTGTTCCAAAGCCACTATTGAGTCAATTAAAAATAGGCGGACGATTAGTCATTCCTGTAGGTGATGATGTTCAGGTCATGACTTTGATCGTCAGAAAAGGTCCCAAAGACTTTGAACAACACGAGTTTGGAGAATTTCGATTTGTACCGTTATTAGAAGATAAAAACTAGTGTTTTGGTAAATAGGCTTCAGGAATAGGATGATCCTCAGTTTCCTGTTGCCAATAAATATTGACAATCCACCAGCGATGACCATCATGTAATAATTGAATGCTATTAATACCTCTCATGAAGGGTTCTGAGTCGCTTTTACTTCTGTAAGATTCATAGGTGCTGAATACCTGAGCTATATTTCCGAAAGTTTGTGTACTTCGATGAATTTCAACTTCATGAAAACCATTCTCTACTAACCATGTTCCAGCGCGTTCTATATAACCATCAGGAGTTATAAAACTCGCATCAAATTTACCGTCTTTCGTTTTGCTAGTTGGGATAAGCTTGGCGTCTTTATGAAATAAATAACGGAACAAATCCCAATCGCGTGCTTCACCTTTTTCTCCTGAAATCACCGAGTACAGTGATTCCAAAGTGCTGTCTAGCGTCGTTACATGCGATGAGTAGTCTACTTCTTGTTGGGCGAACAATGTGGTACTGGATAATACGAATAAAAAAATGAGACGTTTCATAATTATGAGTTTAGAAAAATTTCAGGCCAAAAATAATGGCATCACTTTGAAATCCACTTTGATACGAACGTACGTAATCTAATCGTAAAAATCTAAATTTTCCCCAACCAATATTGTCGAGACCTACGGAATACTCTTGATAAGGATTCGTGTTTGGTGTCGACAAGGCATGAGCGCCAAGCACTAAATTAAAATTAAGTTTTTTCAAAAGCGGCACTCTGCCCAATATAAAACCATTAAAATCATGTTCGGCATGCATCTCCAAATACGCGTCATTAGTGCTTAGTGCATAATAAGGTAAATTATTAAAAACATCTAGATATGTACCTTGGCCAAAATTAGTTTGGTTCCCGTTAAAATGCTGATAGTCGACAAATGCAATATCATCGCCACCGAAAAACTTTCCAGCTTTCAGGTTATAATTAAAACGTCCCATACTTGATACATTCAAGCCTTGAGATAATCTGAATTTTATCTGGTCAAAGTCATAGCCATCAACAGAGGAGGAGAACCCTTTTTCATAGCCAATTCGCAACGTGGGATATTTAGAGCTTTGTACATTAATTTTACCATCGGGATGACTCAAATAGTTCTGAGCAAAATTGATCTGGGCACTCAGGTTGAACTTCATGATATTGTGCGTTGCGAAAGGAGCGATGCCATACGCGGTTTCATCCAGCGGATTGTTACTAGTATATTCGCGATCTGCCTTAGGGTACCACGCTTGATCTGTGGTATTGAATAAGGCTTTTCGTCGTTGATAACTAAGACTTGTATTTATTCGAAATCCGTTGAACAATTCATTGGAGTAAGATGCTAAAACATAGCTGTTTTCATAGATTTTCATAAAGTTTTGTTCAGAAAACAATGAAAATCCGGTATTGAAACTTTTTGAGATAGGTTCACTGCCATTAAATTGCTGTGTGGTCACACCACCTGAAAGGGTCAAGTAGGGTCTAGAGATATTATTAAATTTGTAAGTAGCCGAAACGGTTCCTCTTAAGCGATCATCACTGAAGCCATAATTGATGTTTCCGTTAATCGAGAAATACCGTTGGTACTCATCGTAATATTTTCGGTAGAACACGCCTATATCAGCATTCCAACCTTGAACGGTATTAAAACTGATAGCTTCAATAGGAGAGGAGATACCTGCGCTCCATTTTTCATAAGAATTATTGTAAGTATAACCACCTAATATATCTCCTAGTTTCAATTTATTTTTTACGGAATCGACAGAATCTTTGTAAGTTTTTGATTCTCGAACAACCTGTATACTGTCTTTTTTAATGTAATCGGTTATTTCTTCTTCCGTTAGGGGAACAGGTCTTAAGCTTTTCCAAAATAGAGAATCTTTTTTATTGGCTTCTGCTTCAAATGACACAATCTCACGATTAAAATCTTTTCTTGTCAGACCTAAGTTGAATTCATAATTACTGTACACAGCTGTAAAACGACCGTCACCTTTTATGCCAAAAATACCGTATTTAAAATCTATATTCTGTGAGATTTTAGCCCAAATAGCGTCTTTTTCTGAATAGGAAAAATTTTGGGTAACGGTAATTTTATCCACTGCAGGAATGCGTGCTTGAGTCCCAGTAATATCGAGTTCCGCAGCATAAATGGTCCATTGATCCTCAACAATATAAATCAATCCTTCAAACACAGGGTCGTTTTCTCGTCTCGGTGTTACTTTTATTTTGTTTATCAAATTTCCGCGATCATCATAAAATACACCTTCTAGTTGATAACGATAGTATCCAAAGGCATTATTTGCGATGGGAGAGACAATTTTATTCCCCAAAGTGATGGTATTGTCATAAAGCTCAAACTCCACATCTATTGCGGTATTAAAACTGAAGCCATTGTCATTGCCACTCACTTTCGAAGCTATGATTTTTTCCTTGAGTTTATTAGGTCTTAGAAACTGCAATTTTGAAATAGTTTCGGATAAATATATCACACCACTGCGCGTAGAGTCTAAGCCGCCACCAAGATCGCCCATGTCTTGTCCCATAAATGTTTCAGGAGCATCCTTAATTCGTATGAGTCCGCGAGAATAGAAATCGGCTGCATAGCTTTTAATTTTATTCAGATTGATCTCTCTTTGTGCAATGGCCTTCCGAATAATAATGTTAGCAGGATTTTCTTCTGAATTAATAACCACTTCATTCAGTGATATTTCCTCATCTATGAGTGTGGCATCCAGAGTAAACGGAAAGGATGAGATGTCTACTTCTTTTTTTACGGTTTTATAGCCTAAATACTGAAAAACGACGGTATAGGTGTCTGGATTCGTGATATTCAGTTCATAATAACCATCTTCGTTACTAGTGGTTCCTTTATAGGTGTTTTCAATAAAGATGTTGACGAATGCTAGTGGTTGATCGTTACTACCTGTAACGGTTCCTACAATTTGAGAAAAACTTTGAAAACTAATGAAAAGCGCAAAAATGCAAAAGCGTAATGTTAAGGTCATAAGTATCGTGATTGATGGTTATATTCATACAGACGTCATTTTCTATGAAATGGTTGCCTGGATGGTTCAAACATAATGATTAATCACCTTCAGAATTGTTAAACAATCACAAATTACCTATAAATTTTCTTAATACGATCCAAGTTTCGTTTGTTGTCTCGATCCTTGATAGAATCACGCTTGTCATAGAGTTTTTTACCTTTTCCTAAGGCTATTTCTACTTTTGCCAAGCCTCTATCATTGATAAATAAGCGCAATGGAACGATAGCGTTTCCTTTAATATTGACTTCCTTTTCTAGTTTTTTAAGCTCTCGTTTATTAAGCAATAATTTGCGTTGCGCCTTTGGTTTATGGTTGTAGTAATTGCCATAAACATATTCTTGGATGGTCATGTTGATGACAAATAATTCACCTCGATCATTAAATTCACAAAAGCTTTCTGCAATCGATGCCTTGCTATCTCTAATAGATTTAATTTCGGTACCAGTCAATACAATGCCAGCGGTGTACGTATCTAAGATTTCGTACTCGAACTTCGCCTTTTTATTCTTTATGTTTACCGTTTTTTGCATGATAGACAAAGGTAAATAATTTTAATAGTTTTGTATGAAATGAAGTCATTAGTTTTCCGACTTATGACTGAAATGTTCTAAACATGAAACAGATTTTAATACTTCTTACGGCGGTTTTTCTATGGAGCTGTGTCGATTCTAAAACCGAAACTAGTTCTGCTGAAGCTATCGTAGATCGTGCTATTGCCGTTGCAGGAGGTCATATCGTAGATACATCAACAATTTCATTTAGTTTTAGAGATAAACGTTATAAAGCTATACGCAACCAAGGGCAATTTAAATTGGAACGGACATCTAAGGATTCGGTCACCACTGTAAGAGATGTTTTGTCAAATGAAGGCTTTAAACGCTTTTTAGATTCTAAGGAAATGATAGTAGCAGACTCCATGATTCCGAGGTATTCGGCTTCCGTTAATTCTGTTCATTATTTTTCGGTGCTGCCATATGGCTTAAACGATGCCGCTGTGAATTTGAAACTATTACCTGATACAACGATTGACAACGACGTTTTCTACAGTATTCAAGTGACATTTTCTGAAGAAGGTGGTGGCGAAGATTTCGAAGATGTGTTTATGTACTGGATTGATAAGGAGACTTATAAAGTGACGTATTTGGCGTATTCGTATAACGAAGCAGATGGTCAAGGATTACGTTTTCGAAAAGCCAAAAATGAACGCTATATAACAGGCATTCGTTTTGTAGATTATGACAATTATAAACCGAAAGACCCAAGGGTTGGTCTTACTGAATTACCTCAGTTGTTTTCGAATAACAAGTTAGAACTGCTTTCAAATATTGCTTTAGAAGATATCCAAGTATCTTTTAATTGATGGTTAGTACCTGATGCGATATTTTGCCATCTAAAATCGTGACGATGTAAAGATTCCCATTGTTGCTTTCGTCAATATCCTCGTATAATTTTTGTCCGATAATAGCATTTACAAAAGCAGGAGTTGTATTGCTATGACCAACAATTAAAACGGTCTTCCCAAAGGTTGCTTCAGCGAAATCCTCTGAATATAAATTCCTTGGATCATAAGATAGAACCGTCAGATTATTTTTCTCGGCTGTAGGTTGTGCTGTTTGTTGTGTACGATTATAATTGGTGGAATATATGGCATCAAATTCTATATGCTGCAGAATAGTACTCCAACGAATCGCTCTTGCTTTTCCTTCATCTGTAAGATTTGGATTTCTGTTAGTCTTATCACTTTGATCTTTTTCTGCATGACGGATAAGATAATAAGTCGTTTCTGTTTGTTGCGTACTTGTGTCTTGGGCGTAAGACGATAGTCCGAACGTTAGAACTAGTAAAAATGCGATAAGTGATTTCATGAGCGTAACTGTTTAATGAGTTTCAAATATAGCTACTCTCAATTTAAAATTTACAAATGACGGTTAAATAGTGATCACTAATAGTCGGCATCGGATAATTCGCCGTTGGCAATGTTGACACCTTTAGACGTACCTATGCGCTCCACACCAATATCAATATATTTTCTTGCTGTTTCATAATCGCCAATACCTCCAGAGACTTTAATCTTACAATTATCTCGAACCGTTTTTCTAATAATTTTCGCAGCAGTTAGCGTGGCGCCACTTTTAGTAAAACCAGTAGAGGTCTTTACAAAATCAACTTTTGCGTCTATACAGATTTCTGAAGCTTTTACAATACCATTTTTTGAGAGTTCACTAATTTCTATAATGACTTTTAAAGGGGTTTTTCCAATAGCTGTTTTAACATCTTTGATATCTTTAAAAACTTCCACATAGTTTTTGCTTTTAAAAACACCAATATTCATCACCATATCGATTTCATCAGCACCATCGTCTATGGCTTGTTTGGCTTCGAAAACTTTTGTTTCCGTTGAAGTTGCACCCAAAGGAAACCCGACAACAGTACAAATTTTTACTTTAGAATCTTTGAGTAATTGTTTGGCTAAAGGGACATAACAACTGTTGATGCAAACAGAGTAGAACTTGTATTTCTTGGCTTCGTTGCAATGGTCTATAATGTCACGCTCTGTGGCATTAACACTTAAAAGTGTGTGGTCAATATATGAGTTAATATTCATATGAAAGTAGGTCTATTATGCACTAATTCTTGATTTGAAGAAGAATTAGCTTGCTTTTAACTAATGTAAATTTGGGAATTAATAGCAATTCAAAGTTACTAATTAATTCGTATTATCATAATCTTAATTATGAAACTTTTATTGTCTATAGAGTAAGTTGTAAACAGTTTTTTAACAAAAAATCCTCAATTTTAAGGTTTTATCTAGTTTTTAAACTTGCTATTTATAGTGATTCTAGATGAAGGTGTCGGTTCCTTACTTCAGTGCAGACTTTGATAAGAAATTAACTTGTAATGACCGTTTGTAGATGCAATATACTTTAAAACAACGGACGATAATTTGACTGACAACTAAAAGAAAAGCAACGCTCATTTTATTGCTAAAACTCGCATTGCTTTTCAACTAACCAACCACTTAAAAGACTCTTATCGAAGCCATTTGTTACAGCTCCTTTTAAATTTCTTCAGCGACAATACTGGCTTCATTTCGAAACACTAATTGGTCGTCAAAGGCATCTAACAATATGATGCTATCTGTCGTTACGTTGCCTGAGAGAATTTCTTTACTCAAGGCATTTAAAACTTCTTTTTGAATGACACGTTTCACTGGTCTAGCTCCATATTCCGGATTGTAGCCTTTACGTGCTAAATAATCAATAGCTTCAGGTGTCGCATCAAATGTGATACCTTGCTTCGCAATCATTTTTTGAACACCTTTTAATTGTAAACCAACAATCATCTTAATGTCATTCTGTGTTAAAGGCGTAAACATGATCGTGTCATCGATACGATTTAAGAACTCAGGTCGCACACTTTGTTTCAAAAGTGCCAAGACGTCTACTTTTGCCGCTTCCATGGCTGATTCAACATCTTTGGTAGCTTCAAAACGTTCTTGAATGATCTGACTTCCCATATTGGAGGTCATAATTATGATCGTATTTTTAAAATCGGCAACACGCCCTTTATTATCTGTTAATCGTCCTTCATCTAAAACTTGCAATAAAATGTTAAAGGTATCTGGATGGGCTTTTTCAATTTCATCAAGCAAGACTACAGAGTAAGGCTTGCGTCTTACAGCTTCAGTTAATTGTCCGCCTTCATCATAGCCAACATATCCAGGAGGTGCACCTACCAAACGGCTCACGCTGTGACGTTCTTGATATTCACTCATATCAATTCGTGTCATGGCATTTTCATCATCAAAGAGATATTCTGCTAAAGCTTTTGCCAATTCAGTTTTACCTACACCAGTGGTTCCTAAAAACAAGAAAGTTCCTACGGGTTTTTGTGGGTTTTGAAGGCCAGCTCTTGAGCGTCTCACGGCATCACTTACAGCCGTAATCGCTTCTTCTTGACCAACCACACGCTTGTGTAATTCATCTTCAAGTTTTAGCAATTTGTCTCTTTCACTTTGAAGCATTTTCGTGACTGGTATACCGGTCCATTTAGCAACTACTTCAGCAATATCATCATAAGTTACTTCTTCTTTTATCAAGGAGCTTTCACTTTGGTTTTCTTGCAAATCTTTCTGAAGTTTTTCCAGTTGTTCTTGGGCTTCCTTGATTTTTCCGTAGCGTATTTCAGCCACTTTCCCATAATCACCTTCGCGTTCTGCTTTTTCAGCCTCTAATTTATACGCTTCAATATTTGATTTTGTGGTCTGAATATTGTCAACGACTTCTTTCTCACTTTTCCATTTCGCATTAATATCGTTACGCTCTTCTTTCAGATTCGCCAAATCTGCACGTAATGCCTTCAGTTTGGTTTCATCTTTTTCACGCTTTATGGCTTCAATTTCAATTTCCAACTGCATGATTTTACGATCCAAAACATCTAATTCTTCAGGCTTGGAGTTGATCTCCATACGTAATTTTGATGCGGCTTCATCCATCAAATCAATCGCCTTATCAGGTAAAAATCGGTTCGTTATATAGCGTTCCGAAAGCTCAACAGCACCAATAATGGCCTCATCCTTAATTCTTACCTTGTGATGTGTTTCATACTTTTCTTTGATACCACGTAGGATTGAAATAGCACTTTCAGTGTCTGGTTCATCCACCATAACCTTTTGGAAACGACGTTCCAAGGCTTTATCTTTTTCAAAATACTTTTGGTATTCATCTAGTGTGGTGGCACCAATGGCACGCAGTTCTCCTCGAGCTAAAGCAGGTTTTAGGATATTTGCAGCATCCATAGCTCCTTGTCCGCCACCTGCGCCAACAAGCGTATGAATTTCATCGATAAATAAGACAATATCACCTTCACTTGTAGTCACTTCCTTGATAACGGCCTTTAAGCGCTCTTCAAACTCTCCTTTAAATTTAGCACCAGCAATTAAGGCACCCATATCTAAGGCATAAATTTGTTTGTCGACAAGATTCTCAGGCACATCACCATCAACAATTCGATGCGCTAAGCCTTCGGCAATAGCGGTTTTACCAGTTCCTGGCTCACCAACAAGGATCGGGTTGTTTTTCGTACGACGTGATAAAATTTGAAGGATTCTTCTGATTTCCTCATCACGACCAATCACAGGATCTAACTTCCCGTCTTTTGCTAATTGATTAAGGTTCTTAGCGTATTTATTCAATGAATTATAGGTCTCCTCTTGACTTTGGGAGGTCACACGATCGCCTTTGCGGAGTTCTTCAATAGCCGCATTCAAACCTTTCTCTGTGACACCTTGGTCTTTGAGCATCTGTGCAATTTTACTATTAGATTTAAAAATGGCTAGTAGTAAGTGTTCAACAGACACAAAATCATCGTTCATTTTTTTCGCAATTATAGAAGCCTCGTTCAACGTTTTACTGGCTTCTCGCGAGATCATGAGATCTGCACCTGTTACTTTTGAGAAACTCTCCAATTGTTTATCCAATGCCAATTTGAGGACATCCATATTAACGTTCAGCTTCTTAAGAACAAATGGCAGCACATTTTCATCAACTTCGGAAATGGCTTTAAAAATATGCTCATTTTCTATTTGTTGATGCCCTAAGCTTTGAGCAAGCTGCTGTGCCTGCTGTATCGCTTCTTGGGATTTTATGGTATAATTATTAAAGTTCATATATCTTAAGTATTATTTTATTAGTATTTTACGCCAATCATATGACAATAACCCTACCAATTGTAAAACGCGAATATAAAACGACAAAATGACCGATTTAGTGTGTGATAGCGTGACTTTTCGTCAGTCGATGTATTTGAAATGTGTTCAGAATTGGGGCCTAAATGTACTCCAAAACTAGCGTAAACAAAGATGCTGTTTAATTCCATTGATTTTGCGATTTTCCTGCCGATAGTTTTTTTGCTGTATTGGTTGCTCAAAAAAGATTTAAAGGCACAAAACGTATTAATATTTCTAGCAAGTTACGTATTCTATGGTTGGTGGGATTGGCGATTTCTCAGTCTGATACTCTTCAGTACCGTTGTTGATTACAGTATTGGTCGCTTTATGATGTCTACTGAAAACGCTAGAAAAAGAAAGCTGCTGCTGCTGCTGAGTGTTTTCGTTAACCTCGGAATTCTAGCATTTTTCAAATATTTCAATTTCTTTCTTGACAATTTTGTTGGTGCCTTTTCCTTTTTTGGTTCAGATATTTCCATACAATCGGTGTCCATCATATTACCAGTAGGTATTAGCTTTTATACATTTCAAACACTTAGCTACACCATAGATATTTACAGAAAACAATTGGATGCGACTCGTGATTTTATAGCCTTTTCGGCCTTTGTTAGTTTTTTTCCTCAGCTGGTAGCTGGACCTATTGAACGCGCCAAAAATTTGTTGCCGCAATTTTATGTGACTAGGGTATTTAATAAAGCAAAAGCTATGGATGGTTTGCGACAAATGCTTTGGGGATTTTTTAAAAAAATGGTCATTGCTGATAATTGTGCCATTTATGTGAATCAAATTTTTGGCGATTCTTCAGAATATTCTGGAAGCACCTTGTTTTTAGGTGCCTTGCTTTTTGCATTTCAGATTTATGGTGATTTTTCAGGCTACTCCGATATCGCTATTGGTACGGCAAGATTGTTTGGATTTGATTTGATGAAGAACTTCAATTTTCCTTATTTTTCAAGAGATATTGCAGAGTTTTGGAGACGCTGGCACATATCGTTATCTACCTGGTTTAGAGATTATTTATACATCCCTCTTGGAGGCAGTCGTGGAAAACAATCGAAAGTCATTAGAAACGTATTTTTAATATTTATTGTAAGCGGATTTTGGCATGGCGCCAATTGGACGTTCATTATTTGGGGAGCTCTAAACGCCTTATATTTTTTACCGTTGTTATTGCGCCAACGTAATAGGAAATATACAGATACCATTGCTGAAGGCCGATATTTTCCAAATTTTAGAGAGCTCTTTGGTGTTTTGATAACCTTTAGTTTAACCGTCTTAGCATGGGTGTTTTTTAGAGCTGATAACCTCACGCATGCCATGTCTATACTCCTTGAAATTTGTTCGTATTCCATCTGGTCTATACCAGAAGTTTTACCTTTAGGATTACTTGTATTAATTGCTGTTTTTATGATGATTGAATGGTTTCATAGACATAGGGCTTACGGACTGGAATATGCGCCTACCAATCATTGGTGGTTAAAATTTTCGGATAAGTTGCTGGTAAGCTTCGTGTTTTGGAGTATTGTGGTTTGGAATGCCAACCAAGAAGTTGAATTTATTTATTTTCAGTTTTAGATGCGAAAAAAAGGATCAGCCATATTAACTATTGTCATGTTTCTCGTAGTAGGAGAGTTGCTTATTCGTTTTAATAAAGCTTACGATCTCTTGAATCATGCTCCAGTTGAAATCGCTATAAAAACGGAAGATTCAGCCTTGAAAAAACGTCTGGATGATGATACTTTCGAATTAGATGCACAACAATTGCGAATTATGGTGATTGGTGATTCCTATATTCATGGCGCTGGTATACCAGAAACCCGCAAATTTTCGAAACGTTTGATACAGCACTTAAGCGATTTTAATTTGAATGGGAAAACGCTTCAAGTATTGGATATTTCAAGGCCTAGTAATAATACCATTGATAATTATAACTCATTTAAGTATTATGAAGCGCGTTTTAAGCCACACGTCGTTTTTTGGGCTTATAATTTTAATGATATTTTAGGTGGATTTGAGACATCACAGGGAATTGGAACCACTGATTCGACAACAAAAAATCCGCCCAAAAGAGCCAAGAAAACGAGTCGAACCAATGCTAAAGCTTTTGTGAAAAATTTGTATTCAAAATCTGAACTCGCTAGATACCTGTCTACGAATCTTCAAAAGGAACTGAAGTTGCAAGGTATTGTGATGCCTTTTGGTGATTTTTATTTTCTTACTACTGAAGGTTATAAAGAGACCAATAAAAACTGGATAACAACTACGCAGCTCTTTGATGACGTTGCGCAGATTTGTGAAGAGAATACGTCAGAGTTTATTTTGTATCAAATGCCTGAGTTCAATTTACTAGAACGCCCAGAATTGTTTAATGAAATAAATGATGCTTTTATGACGTATTCGGCATCAAAGCAACAACTAACTTATATGAATGGTGCTTCTGATTTCCCTGAGGGAGAGGGCAATGACTTTCTCATATCGAGATATGATGGCCATCCTAATGAAAAAGCCCATGATGTGATTGCAAAGCGCATTGCAAATTATATCTTTGCTAGCATGCAACGAGAAAATGACCAGTAGAGCGCAATCGCTTGTAAGGTTAAAAAATATTGACGACTTAATTTCAGAACGTATCACCTATGGGATTTTTTAAACAGATATTCGGGACTTCGGAGCCCAAGGAAGAGAAGGTATTGCCATGGCAAGCTCTAACAGACCTAGAGCAGCTCAATGCGATAGAAGAACAATCTAAAACCAAAACACAACTTATTTTTAAACATTCTACCCGTTGTGGCATTAGCAGTATGGTGATGAAGCAATTTGTGAGGTCTTACAACTTAGATACTGAAGCTGATCTATATTATCTTGATTTGTTGAGCTACAGAAACGTTTCTGATGAAGTTGGCTATAAGTTTCAAGTGCTGCATCAATCACCACAATTAATCATTATTAAAAACGGTATTACGGTAGCCCATGCGTCGCATGGTGCGATCAATGATTTAGATTTAGAGCGTTTTATTTAAAAATAAATTTATTATTGCTTGACTATTTTTACTGTTTTTTCTCCATTATCACTTTCAAGGGACATCAAATAAATACCGTTTGAAAGTGAACTTATATCCAAATCAATTTGAGTTTTGTTTGGTTGTGCATTCATAACTATTTCACCAAGTAATGACGTTATAGTTAAAGAATTGACCACTGAATTATTTAGAATATATAATGTATGCGCTGTTGGATTTGGATAGACGGTTAAATGTTCATAAGTATAGTCTAAATCACTTAAATTATCGTCAATAAATTCGGTTGTCCATGTATTGGTAATTATCGGTGGATTAAAATCAAAATAAATTTCCGCCGTATTGGGGATGATATCACCGATTTCATAATCTGGAAATGGTTTGATTTTAAAAGTAATGTAGCCATGACCTATGGAGCTGTTATCATCAATAGAAGGAGGTAAATCAATTCCAAAGAAATTCCATTCTAATTGTTTTCCTACACGTTCCAAAGTATAGCTATGACTAGCATCTACCATTTTTAAAGTAGTTTCATCAAGTTGTTCATCTAATAAATCTTCAACTCTAATATTGATAGCATTAGCTGTTCCTATATTTTCAAATCGAATAGTATAGGTAAGGTAATCAGTAATAGAGAATTCAGAATGTAAAATTTCAGGGCCATGGCGCTCAGTCATGTCATTTGGGTCGTAGGCTCCTACAATCGTTTGGGTTAGATTTGATGTATTGTTAGCAGGTGATATGTCACCGGATAATAATGAAATTTCGGCATTATTATTAACAAGTTGTCCCAAACTAACTGTAGGTATTACAGGTACTTCTAGGTTGACATAAAAGGAAACTGTTTCATATGGAAGTAATGAGGGGTAGTCAAAACTAAATCCAGAGGATGTTGTGGTTATCTCGGAAGGAGGAACAGTACTAAACGGATTCGTATAAAGGATACTAACAAAATTTAAGACATTGTCGTGATTAAAATCTATGGTGGGGAGATTTACTGTTTCGTTCGAATTATTATTGATTGTTACCAGGTTGTTATATTCAAACCCTGGTCTAGGAGGAGTCCATCCAGGTTGAATATTAATAGAAAGATCTTCGTAAGGGGTTACTGTTATAGGAAAATTATAAGTTGTAATTCCAGAGCCTATTGGCACTGTAATATTTGAAAAACTAGCATCAGTATAATTGTATTCTGCATAATCAGGATCTACAGTATATGTTAAATTATAGGTGGTGTTTGGGTTGGATTCATATAAATAATGTGGGGACACATATAAATTGTGAATCATCCCATCATTATTGATTTCAAAGTTAAACTGACCCAGAGGAAAATTGACCTCTCCAGACTCTTGGGTTCCATTACCATTGGTATCTATAAAAGCATTAAGTTTTATACCATCTGACTGTTGTAATTGAAAATTAAGATTAGGGTCATACAAATAAGTGTTCACTTGATTACCATAATATGTGCCTTGAAAGGAAACACCTTCTAAGCCACCATTGTAATATCCAAAATTAATATCGTCTTGAGTTATAATATGAGTTGCTCTAAAGGAAGTTGTATCGATTTCTCCTGGGGCTAAACTGGGTAATGGTCCGCCAACAATGTCTAAATCAGGCCAGTTTACAGTTGCGTCAATATTAGTTATGTCATCATTTCCGTTATTGGCTACTGTGAATTCATATTCGATAGTATCTCCTGCACTTGTAAAACCATCGCCATTAAAGTCGACGTACATAATATTTGTAATAACTTCTAAAGGAGATGTAACGTGTATTCTTACGGTTGCTGTATCACAAATCGTTGGATCTGAAGATTCACATATTTGATAAGCAACATTGTGATAACCCAAAGGGACACTAGAAGGTACGGATAAAACACCACTTGGACTCATAGTGACGCCAATAGTATTTGGAGACATTGATGCGTTGACATTAGATGGATCAACTGGTAATCCTTCTAGTGTATCATTGTCTAATACTTGAAACGATGTTCCAACTTCTAATATAGAGATAACTCGATCTGGTTGTGCATTTAGAACATAATTGTCTTGGATGATAGCTTGTTTAGTTATGTTATCGTCAAATGTATTACCCGAAGTCACTTGAACATTAATCAAAAAATCTTCATCCTCCTCCTCAATTTGATCGAGAATGGTTTCGTAAGCAAACTCTTCGAAATAATTAGAAATATATCCAGCAGGTATAGTTGTTGTAAAAGTTGCAGTTGTAAAATCTGAAGAATCGGCTGTTCCATTTGTCGTTGTTATTGTAATATCCGTATCGATTGGGCTTACGTCAGTAAGTCTTAATTTAAATTTCACTGGATAACCTTCTTCAGTAGTTGGTAGATTAACATCGCCTTGCGAGATATTATTATTAATAATAGGCATAATCCGCACATCAGGAAGACCATCATTATCTATAATTGTTATTGTCCCAGTTAACACAGTATTGGTAGTGTTGCCAGAAAGTACATTTATAGTGTAATTAATGGTTTCACTCGGTTCATCTATGTCGTCATCAGTTAATGGTATAACAAAAGTAGTGCTATAATTTCCAGCAATAATAGTTTTGGTTTCATTTACGTTTGAATAATCGTTGTTATCTGCTGTTCCATTAGCAGATATGAATTCAATTACCACATCACTGTTATAATAGTTGCTCAATGAGGCGGATACATATGCAGAGTCAAATTCAAAACTATCATAGGCAGTTATATTTAATGTAGGCATGACGTCATTGTCAATTATGGTTACATAAATAGAAATGACTTCATTGACGGTATTTCCTGTTATAACTGTAGCAGTGATTATATAGGATTCAAGAGGTTCTTCATTGCCATCATCTAATGTGATTATAGGAAACTGAGCTTCGTCTTCACCAGCAAAAATAGTCACAGAAGCAATCGTTTCCACATAATCTGAAGAATCTGCATTATCCGAAGATGTTGTAAAATCTATTGTTACATCTGAGTTATAATAATTGCTTAAACTCATAGTATGGTCCTCGATTTCCCCTTCAATTAGAGTAGCTGTTGAAGCGATATAAAGTGTTGGAATAGTATCGTTATCGCGTATGGTAATGGATTCGGAAACGTAACTATTTGAAGTGTTTCCGCTAGTCACGAAAAACCCTAGAAAAAAGGACTCATTTTCTTCAATATTCGAATCATTTGTCGTAGCAACGGATATGACGTTACTTTCTAATTGACCTGCGGGAATCGTTACAGTCATAGAGATAGGCGTATAATCTGAAGCATCTGCAGTATCATCAGCAGTTAACAAATTGACTGTGATGTCCGTGGTAGAAGCGCTATTTAAATATAAAAAGAATTCATAGGAATTACCTTCGATAACGCCAAAATAATTGTCAGATAAATATATACTTGGAGGATTTTGCGAAAAGGCCATAACACTTATAAGAGCGAAGTACGTATAGAGTAGTTGTTTTTTCATGATTGGAAAGTCAATGTTTCTTAGTAGATGATGTTTTTACCAAATGGTTGCGTTGAGATTAAAAAAAACTCCCATACGTTTCGCATGGGAGTTTTGATTTATCATATCGTATCTCAAGTTTATTAACCTCTATTCATTCGATAGCTACTAATGATTTTTTTCAATCGAATTTTTAGATCTTCTCCTGTGTCAAACACCATTTGTTCATTACTAGGAAAACCGACCCTTCTGTTGTTGATTATATCTAAATCCTCACGAGTAAGTGCTCTTTTATCACCTCTGTAGGTCGCAAATAAGTTCAGGAACTCATAGCCGCTGTCTATTGGAAATCGTTCTAATACCTGCTGGTTGATCAAATCGCTGTAGACCACTTCCGCCAATATTTGAGAAGATTTTTGTTGTTCAAACTCAAATAAACGCGCTTTCACATTAATGATTTTATCTATTTTAATGTCATTTCCTAAGCTGTCTTTCATAACATTACCATTCGCATCCAATTGGTATTCCCAACCATCTACAATCTCTCTTTGACGTAAGATTTGACGTTCCTTAATGCGTTCAGGCGATATATTAATTTGCTTTAGTTGCAGAGCCATAGCGTAATCATAGTCAAGATCTTCAGCAGCATTGGCATGATAGACCGTCCAAAATTGATTAAGACCATAGGTGTCAAAGTTTAACAAGTCAGCTTCCAGTCGTTGTGGAATAATTTGACGTGTTTGATTCTCAATAGATACAATGACATAATCAGTGCCTTTATTGTGAGCTTCAGTCATCAGACTTCTAGTTTCCTCAAAATTTGGATTGATTCGTTCTATATAAGTAAAGATATCATAGGCTTCCCTAGCATCATACTTATTACCAGAATCCAGTAGGGCAATCCCTTCATCAATTAAATAATCAGAGGTTTTATAGCGATAGTCAACAATTTCCGAAGAATAATCTTTAAACTTAAAATTGATGGTTTTCCCATTGATTTGTAATGGTAACACACGTTTAATCGCATTTTGTCTGGCATCCAAATCTAGATAAGTCTCATAGATAGTTCGATACTGCTCTGGGTTACCGTCCTTTTTTAAGTGTTTGATAGCGCTTAAATCGCGGTCTAAAACTTTGTAGTAGGCATCTCTCAGCATGATCACATAGTCTTGCTTGCGCTTTTTATCCTTATTGTTAGATAATTTTTGAAGCGCATCATTGATCGCCTGGTCATAATTACCATAACTGATCGCTTTTTCAATTTGTTTCCTTCCACTACAGGATACGAGTAATGAAAGAAGTACTGTTAGGAGTAATAGTCTTTTCATAAGTCTGTAATTTTAGTTTATAACTAGTAGATTTCAATTTTGATGCCAAAATAAAAAACCCTCAATAGTTTGATATTGAGGGTTCGTAAATATATGGAAAATGTTTATTTCTTTTTCTTCGGATTAAAAACGGGTAATAACTGAGTTTTTACGGAACCAAATCCGATACGTGTGCCATCATTTTCACAATAGCCTCTCATGATCACGGTATCGTAATCATTGATAAACTTACGTTCGGTGCCATCTTTCATTTTAAGTGGTTTGGTACCTTTCCATGATAATTCCAACATGGATCCATAAGAATCTTCTGTTGGACCAGATATTGTGCCACTACCCATCATGTCTCCAGAGTTTACAGGACAACCATTAACGGTATGATGTGCTAATTGTTGCGCCATATTCCAGTACATGTATTTGAAATTTGATTTACACACGGTCGTTTCTTTAGCACCTTTCGGCTGAATGGCTGCTTCTAAGTTAATATCGAAGCTTTTCTTGCCTTTCGATTGTAAATAAGGCAATGGTTTTGGGTCTTGCTTTGGACTTTCCACTCGAAATGGTTCCAAGGCGTCTAAAGTAACAATCCATGGTGACATGGAAGACGCAAAGTTTTTTCCGAGGAAAGGTCCCAATGGTACGTATTCCCATTTTTGAATGTCACGAGCCGACCAGTCATTAAATAAAACTAATCCGAAAATATATTCTTCAGCTTCATCAATAGGAATTGGTTCTCCCAAGTCGTTAGCATCCGTTGTGATAAAAGCCATTTCTAATTCGAAATCTACCAATTTAGAAGGACCAAACACTGGCGTATCTGCACCATCAGGCATGGTTTGACCTTGTGGTCTGTGAATTGGAATTCCAGAAGGAATAATTGACGAACTTCTTCCGTGGTAACCCACAGGTAAATGCAACCAATTAGGCATTAAGGCATTTTCAGGATCTCTGAACATCGTGCCCACATTAGTGGCATGCTCTTTACTTGCGTAAAAATCGGTATAATCACCCACTTGAATAGGCAACTGCATTTCTATTTCATCCAAGCGAAAAAGAATGGTTTCCTTATGTGGAATGTTGTTCTTTAGAGTATCGTTTTCGGCATCGAAAATTTCAGCGATACGATTACGTACCAAGCGCCAAGTTTTTCGACCATCCGCTATAAAATCATTCAATGTATCTTGAAGAAATATATCATCCGTTAAAGGAATGCCTTCAAAATAACCTAATTGATGCAAAGCGCCAAGATCGATAGCTGTGTCACCAATACGTGTTCCAATCGTGATAATATCATCACGCGTTAAGAACACACCAAATGGAATATTTTGAATCGGGAAATCTGAATTTTTTCCAACGTGCAACCATGATGTACGATCAGGATTATTTGCAGTTATAGACATAGGTAGCGTTTTTTTGTTGATTTTTAGTTAATTCAAACCTACATATTTAATTGCATAAAACCATAAAAAATTAATGAAATTTAACTGTTGATAACCTGCTCATAAAACCATAGATAAAACGCTCTTTTTTAAATCTTTTTCAGAACTTGATTTCTTACTTTTGGAAAAACATAATTTAAACTTTAGATATGCAACGCGATTCACAAATTTTTGAGCTTATTGAAGCGGAAAAGGAGAGACAAATTAACGGCTTGGAGCTTATTGCTTCTGAAAACTTTGTAAGCGACCAGGTGATGGAAGCTGCAGGTTCAGTATTAACTAACAAATATGCAGAAGGTTATCCAGGGAAACGTTATTATGGTGGTTGTGAAGTGGTGGATGAAGTGGAGCAAATTGCTATTGATCGCGCGAAGACCTTGTTCGGAGCTGCATGGGCAAATGTGCAACCACATTCTGGAAGTCAGGCCAATACAGCTGTTTTTGCAGCTTGCTTAAAGCCTGGTGATAAAATCTTAGGATTTGACCTTTCTCATGGTGGTCATTTAACGCATGGGTCACCAGTGAACTTTTCGGGAAAATTATACAACCCTGTATTCTATGGAGTAGAAAAGGAGACAGGGGTTTTGAACTATGATAAGATTCAAGAAATCGCCACTAAAGAACGACCTCAGATGATTATCGCTGGTGCTTCGGCATATTCTCGTGATATTGATTTTAAAAGGTTTCGAGCGATTGCGGATAGTGTTAATGCGCTTTTGCTAGCAGATATTTCTCATCCTTCCGGTTTAATAGCTAAAGGTATTTTAAATGATCCATTACCACATTGTCATATTGTGACTACAACAACGCATAAAACCTTACGAGGACCTCGAGGAGGCTTGATTATGATGGGACAGGATTTCGACAATCCTTTCGGACTAAAATTAAAAAATGGCAATCTTAAAAAAATGTCGTCTTTATTGGATTCAGCAGTATTCCCAGGAAATCAAGGCGGTCCGTTAGAACACATTATTGCCGCAAAAGCGATTGCCTTTGGTGAAGCACTTTCTGACGACTTTATGCATTATATGTTACAAGTTAAAAATAATGCGGCAGCTATGGCTAAAGCATTTGTAAATAGAGGTTACCATATTATTTCTGGTGGTACAGACAATCATATGATGTTGATTGATTTGAGAAATAAGGATATTACAGGGAAGGCGGCTGAAGAAGCTTTAGGTAAAGCTGATATCACAGTCAATAAAAATATGGTGCCATTTGATGATAAAAGTCCGTTTGTGACTTCAGGAATAAGAGTCGGTACGGCAGCTGTAACGACTAGAGGGCTTAAAGAAGATGATATGGAAACGATTGTGGCACTCATTGATGACGCACTTATGAATTATGAAAATGATGAGCGTTTGGAAACAATTGCCACGAAAGTGAATGAGCTCATGAGTCATAAACCTTTGTTTGCATCTTAAAGGAATAAAGAAAACAAGCTATACAAACAAAAAAAGACCTTTCATATGAGAGGTCTTTTTCTATTATTTAAAAGCTGTTTTACTCGTCGTCTTCGAAGGTGTCATGCTGATAAGCACCGGCATCAGGAGGCGAAGTTCTTGGCATTCCAAGGAGGTCGTTGTTAATTATGAAATTAGGATCGCCAATACCTATAGCTCCAGAATTGTCACCTATCATGAGCTCATTTTCGAAAGGTAATTTGAAATCAGGGTTACTATTAAAAATACAGTTATTATATAAATTAGCTTCTGGGTCATTAAAATTATAATTTGGACCTGAGAAATTACCGTTCGTGTCTTGGAATCGTATCAGGCAATTATTGAACTGAAAATTAAATGCGAAGCTGGAGTCTGAAATTTGATCTAATATCATCTCGGGATTATCATTGCCATAGATAATACAATTGTTGAAAACAGCTTCATCAAGATCATTACCTTGATCGACATTGTTCTCGTCTGTTATATAATTGTTTAGCAGCAGCGCTGGAAATTGTCTGAAACTACTGTTCCAGTAATTAGCTATGGTGGCATGTGTAAAATTATAGCGACCACCAAATGTTCCAGCGAAAGAGGATTGTCCGGAGTTATTGATCACGATATTTTCAGCGGTTACAGAACTGGCTCTTGCTAAGATGCCGAAGTTGCTTGAGTTGTATATTTGAGAATTCGCAATCGAGAGTTTATTATCATTTTGATTACCTTCGGAAAGGATACCTACCGTTCCGTTTTTAATAGTAGCGTAATTAATGTCAATATTTTGGCTCCCAGGAAACAACCAAATCGTTCCCCATTGTCCAGGAATATCAGCAAATAAGGGTTCTAATCGGTCACCTTCAAAAATTACTTCTTTTTCTAAAAGTTCTGGATCATCACTTATCTCACCATTCACTTTAAGCGATGCATTATTCGTTATAAGTAATCCAGAATTGGCATGAAAATGAACACGTGAGCCTGCTTCAATGGTCAGTTCGTCGCCTTCATCTACAGCGGCATAACCGTAAATTACATAGGGTTTCTCATTGGTAAACGTGAGTTCATCCGCTTCTAAAAAACGACCTTGTATGGGTGTTTCGTCTGGCGTTCCATCACCATCAACATCAAACACAAGCGTTTCTATAATACCTGTAGTTTCGTCACGATCAGGATAAATGAAGACAGCGTCCTTAATCAACGTTACGAGTTCTACCTTTTGGAAGTTATTGCCACTGTCAAATTCTATAGCATCTGTGTAAAGGAATTCTAAGCTGTTTTGAGAAAGCGTTTGAATATCTGAAGTTGTTTCAATGAAAATATACAAACTATCGTTGGCTAGAAGTTCGACGTTTTCAAATTCCTTTCCTGGCATACCATCTACATTGAGACGGTAATTGGAGGTTTGACCTTGTCCCAATCTCACGGTTGGAATGGAAATATCCTCATCACTTCGATTATAAACTTTTAAGTTATAAGTACTCGATCCAATGTTGCTAAAAACGGTGTCTAAATATATGGTGTCTTTTGAAAACTCTAGTGCACCGTTACTTGGTGCAAAGTCAAAATCTTTCCGACAGGAACTCCAAAATACTAAGGTTGATAGCGTTAATAAAAAATATATAATTCTTTTCATAGCGATTTCATGTCTTGTAGGGAAAAATAGTTACAACATTTTCACCTCAGGCCTTAAAAATATAACTTTTGAAATCATCTTTTAGTATCATGGTCAAAAAATAGTAGAAAATTAATGCTTTTCGCTCTCGGTAAGTAATTTATGGAATGTTTTACTGTGTTCTATCAATGCCTCTAAAAGCAAGAATTCATTTTGTTTGTCTAATAATTTGCTATTTAAATTTTGCGCACTGCAATAGTCGAAAAAGAGGTATTGATAATCCATGGGAATATGAAGCTCTTCCTTAAGGAACGTTCTCGTAAATAACGAACTTTCTTCAAAACAGTTTTCGAGATCTTCTGGAGTTATATAGGTAATGGTAGTTTTGGTTTTCTTCTTTTTAAAAAGTTTAACTATTTTTTTACCGAGCGCTATAAAATCAATATTGCTACTTGGTTGCATACTATAGAGCCATGGTCGATTTTTTATGTCATTGGCGAGTTGATTGCCGAATCGAGCTTCAAATACAATCGTATCCATTGGTTTCTGAATCACTTTATGAATTTCAACTTCATCCAATTCGTTGGTAATCGCTTTGAGTTCAATGACCATGTCCTCTTCAAACAAGGAAGATGTCACTAGAAACATTTTTTGTTGATGAAACAATGAACTAATTTCTATGGTGTCATTAATTGACGCATGTATTTCAAAATAGCCATGTTGATCCGTATAGGAGCGTATATGTTGTGTTTTATTCAGTAATCTGATGCCTTGAAGTGACGCATGGTCATCATAAATGTATCCTGAAATGTTATTTTGAGCGCTAACGGAAGCCGCAAAACAAACAAGAGCTATATAAATAAAAAGCCTTTTCAAAAAAATCAAGGTGGTTGTTTCCTTAAATTAATAACTTATAAGAATAATTTAATTCTTAATTAAGAGAATTTAACATGCCATTTAGCAATCCTTTAACTAAATAAGCGCTGGATGTCCTCAGGGATTCGCGCAGGTCGGTGTGTGTCATGCGACATATAACACCAGATGGTTTCCGAGCTTGTCAATAACTTTAAGGAGTCTTTCATATAGATTTCGACCATTCTTACAGACTTAACTCCTTTGGTTTCTTTGACATAGGTTTTTAAAAGAAGTTGGTCTCCTAATAAGGCTTCTCCCTTATATTGAATATGATGACTTATCATCACCCAATAAAATTTGTTTCTAGTAGCTTCTGAAGATTTCAAAAGCCAGTGAGATTCTGCCATATCCTGAACCCATTGTACATAACGTACATTATTCACATGGTTTCTGGCATCTAAATCAGTCTGGGAAACCGTTATTTCTTCTTCGTGAATGTCCATTAGCTTGTTTAAAACATTGACCTTGGGTCGTCTAGATTACTTTTCAAAAACTTCAACTTCAAATAATTTATCCCAGCGTTTTCCTGTCACGAAAATGGTTTTTGTGTCTGGATTATATGCAATACCATTTAAGACATCCAAACCTTGATGTTGGGTAACCAATTTTCGAAGAGGCGAAAAATCTATCACACCTTCAATCGCGCCATTTTTAGGATTGATAATCGCCACACCATTTTTTTGATAGCGATTGGCATAAATTTTACCATCAATATATTCCATTTCGTTAATGCCGACAATACGACCTTTATTGGTATAAACTTGAATGTGAGATTCTTCAGTTAGTGTTTCAGGGTTCAATAGCCAAATATTTTCGGTACCATCCGATTTAAAAATAGTCTTACCATCGTTACAAAGTCCCCAGCCTTCTTTACTTTTACCGTAGGTGAAACTACTCGTTTTTTCAAGTGTATTGACGTCATACACAAAACCAATATTTTCTTGCCACGTCAGTTGATAGATATTTTCATTAAAAACGGTTAAGCCCTCACCAAAATATTGATCAGCCAAAGCCACATTTTGTAAAACCTCACCTGTTTTGTAATCGACTTTCCTCAGTTTTGATTCGTTATATTGGCCTGTGCTTTCATATAAGGCACCATTGTAAAATTCGAGACCTTGTGTGTAAGATGTGATATCATGTGGGTATTCATTGATAATTTTATAGCCATAAACTTTTGGTGTCACATTGTTTAGTATGGTAATCTTAGCACTGATTTCTTCTGAAGTGTCCTCCAATGTCACTATAGCTTTGATGGTGTGAATACCGAGCTTTTCGTCATCGAGCTTTATGCTAGATTCTATTGGTTGATCATTCATTTGAAATTGTACCGAAGAAATGTCTAACGCTTTTGGGTTTTTTATGGTGAAATTGATGGTTTCACCTAGTTTCGCCACATTATCCTTAGCATTTGTCTCAATGGTAAGGTTCGTTTTTTGTGATCCCGTATTGCCACAAGCTATAAGTGAAAAGGTTAAAATGGTGATTATGAAAGTTTTAATTGACTGCATTCTTGAAATGATTTTAATGCAAGTTATTTAATTAAATTCAGTTTAAAAAATCATTGGAAAAGTATTAAAAGATTGTATCTTTGCACTCGGCAAGTCCTACACAACCAGCTCCTGCTTAATCCTCCAGGTCGGGAACGAAGCAAAGGTACGCGGTCGTAGCGGTGTGATGTAGGTAGCTTGCCTTTTTTTGTACCCATAACTTTCCTTTTTAAATTGTACTTTTGAATTATATTCCGAATTAATTATGTCTAAAGTTGTATTAATTACAGGAGGTTCCTCAGGAATTGGTAAATCTATTGGAGAATTCTTGGCAAATAAAGGGGAAATAGTGTATGGTACGAGCAGATCTCCAGAACGTTATCCTAAATCAAAGATTAAGCTAGTTGCCTTAGATGTTGCCAATGAAGATTCCATTACGAGAGCCATTCAGACCGTTGTGACCACTGAAGGGCGAATCGATGTTGTTATTAATAATGCTGGAGCAGGTATTACAGGACCTATTGAAGAAACTCCCAACGAAGAGATCAAACGCAATTTTGAAACGAACTTTTTTGGTCCTATTAACGTCATCAAGGCCGTATTGCCACACATGCGTGAGCAGAATTCAGGTCTTATCATAAATATCACGTCTATCGCAGGTTATATGGGATTGCCCTATCGTGGCGTTTACAGTGCGAGTAAAGGTGCGTTGGAAATAATAACAGAAGCGTTCCGAATGGAAATCAAAGATTTTAACATTCATATGACAAACGTGGCGCCAGGTGATTTTGCCACGAATATAGCCGCAGGAAGATACCATGCGCCAGTTATTTCAGGATCACCATATGAAACAACTTATGGTTCTGTGCTAAAAGCTATCGATGAGGATGTAGATAGTGGTGGCGACCCAAAGATGGTTGCAGAACAGATTTATAAAATCATGAATACTTCAAATCCGAAAATACATTATAAAGTAGGTGCGTTCATGCAAAAATTTTCAATCGTATTGAAGAGAATCTTACCCGATAAGCTCTACGAAAAACTCCTTTTAAACCATTATAAATTATAAAGATCTGCGCAAGATTGGCCAAAAGATTGTTAATATCATTTAATAATTTGCTGTGCTTAAAGGCGTAATAAAATTGTAAATTCGCCATAATTTAAAACACAACTATAACCTAATTACAGATGAAATTTTTTATTGATACTGCCAACCTTGATCAGATTAAAGAAGCTCAAGATTTGGGAATTTTAGATGGTGTAACCACCAATCCGTCATTAATGGCTAAAGAAGGCATTACAGGACATGATAACATCATGAAGCATTATGTGAATATTTGCAATATTGTTGATGGCGATGTGTCTGCTGAAGTCATCTCGACAGATTTTGAAGGGATGATTAGAGAAGGCGAAGCTTTAGCTGATTTGCACGATCAAATCGTGATAAAATTGCCCATGATAAAAGATGGTGTTAAGGCTTGTAAGTACTTTTCAGATAAAGGCATTAAAACGAATGTTACGTTAGTGTTCTCACCTGGACAAGCATTATTGGCAGCGAAAGCAGGCGCAACCTACGTGTCGCCTTTTATCGGACGATTAGATGACATTTCAACAGATGGGCTAAATCTCATTGCTGAGATACGAATGATTTATGATAATTACGGTTTTGAAACTGAAATATTAGCAGCTTCTGTTCGTCACACTATGCATGTCATTGATTGTGCTAAATTAGGTGCTGATGTGATGACAGGACCATTGAGTTCTATCGTTGGATTATTGAAACATCCTTTGACAGATATTGGCTTGGAGAAGTTTTTGGCTGACTATAACAAAGGGAACTAAATACCTCCGAAGGTTAGAATATATAATGAAAGCTCTTTAACATGGTGTTATTGAGCTTTTTTTATTGGTTTAAAGCTAAGACACTTTCAATATCTTCAGTCATTTGCTCACTGAACAAATTAGCATTGGCTTTCATGATGTAGCCTTTTTTATCAACGATCATGACTTTATGCGACCTTGCTATAGCAAATAGACGAATGGCTTCTTTCGGATTTTTAAAAATATATTCATTTTCCGTTGGAAATTTCAAAAGACTCAAGGTTTTTTTCCAAGAATCTAAATCAAAATCATTGATATTTATGGCGATAAACTCCATGTCTGGATATCTACTTTTTAAACTACGCATCATATAGTGGCTATTTCTGTAATGCGCCTTAAAATTTGACGACCAGCAATACACAACGGTCGGTTTATTAATGACCGAGCGTAAATCCAATACATTGTTGTTCACATCTACAATTTTGGTATTCGGTAATAAATTTCCTGGATGTAGATTAATAGAGGCTTCTGCAATACTCGATAAATAAGATTTTCCTTGTTCATCTGTATTTTTTTCAAGAAAAGATTCTAAAATTTTCTCAGACTCTTCAGCATTCGTACTGTTAAAGATAAAATCTTTAGTGACTTGTGTCAATGCGAAATTCTTGATCAAATCATTGGAAATGGTACTGTCTATCAATCTGAGTTTTTCCAAATTGTAGTCAAGAGAATGTCTGTCAAATGGCTGGTGTGAGCCATCCTGATAATATTTCCGAAGCGCCAAATTACTAAAATGCCAGTAAATGAAGTTAGAATATACGGCAAGACCGCTCAAATTCACATCATCATAATCTATATCTTTTCTGAAATCATAGAAGTTTTCTGGTAAGTCTTTAAAATGAATAAGTCTGTTGCTACCATAATACCCAAACGGATACATTTCTTTGTAGGCATAATAATTATAGTCGATACTAGATTGCGCTACTTTTTGAAATAGTTTCGATGTTTTCTGTGTCGAGGTAAAGCGCTCTAAGTATTCTAATTTTTGTTGTCTGAGATCTTCAATAAACTTTTCAAAGGCTTCAGGCTCTAAATCGTGATGATTGATGATTTTTTTGTTTTCTATCTCATCATTTAAAAACGATTTAATGATGTAATTGTTCTTTTTTGCGCCTTCACCAGTATATACCAAAGATTCGTCAAAATCATTGGTGTTCAACCTGAATAGGATACTGTCATTGGGTTCTATTATGATGGTTTGATACTCGCCACCATGTGTAAATTTATAAACACCAGCAGTTAAACCTTCAATTTTATGAAGAAACCGATTGTTTTCATCCAAATAAATGGTATCACGGTCGTTTTCTGTGGCATATAGCGTGATGTAATTATTATTCGGGTTAATAATTTCTCCTCCGAAATAAGCGATTTCGCCTTTATCAGGCGTAGAATGACACCCTAAAAACAAAGAGGTTAGTAAACAAGTAACAATGTATAGCTTCATAGAGGTTTAAATCGTAGGTATATGCTTCATACAAAAATAGAGCTTGCAACTAGTAACTGTTGTTAATACGTTGTTAAATGTTGATTTTACACTAGTTCTAGGATAATGAACTTAATAAAAATAAAGACCTTAAGCTTCTTACAAGTAAAGACTTTTTTCTACTTTTGCAAAAAATTAAAATATAGACTATGTTATCAGTTTCAAATCTTTCAGTTCAGTTTGGTAAAAGAGTCCTTTTTGATGAAGTAAATACCACTTTCAATAATGGAAATTGCTACGGAATCATTGGGGCAAACGGCGCAGGTAAGTCAACGTTTTTAAAGATTTTAGCAGGCAAACAAGACCCAACTTCAGGTCATGTGCATTTGGAGCCAGGAAAACGTATGTCTGTATTAGAGCAAAATCACAATCTTTACGACGAGCATACCGTTTTGGAAACTGTCATTATGGGAAATAAACCATTGTTTAAACTGAAATCTGAGATTGATGCTTTGTATGCCGATTATACGGATGAAAATGCCGAAAAGATTGGAGAGCTTCAAGTAGAATTTGAGGAAATGAATGGCTGGAATGCCGATAGCGATGCAGCTGCTATGTTGTCGAATTTGGGAATCAAGGAAGATTTTCATTACACGATGATGAGTGATTTGGATGGGAAGCAAAAAGTAAGAGTCTTATTAGCTCAGGCGCTATTTGGAACACCAGATGTTTTAATCATGGATGAGCCTACCAACGATTTGGATTATGAAACGATTTCATGGTTGGAAAATTTCTTGGCTAACTACGATAACTGTGTGATTGTGGTATCGCACGATAGACACTTTTTAGATGCCGTATGTACCCACATTTCAGATATTGATTTTGGGAAGATTAACCATTATTCAGGAAATTATACATTTTGGTATGAGTCATCACAATTAGCAGCAAGACAACGTGCTCAACAAAATAAAAAGGCTGAAGAAAAGAAAAAAGAATTAGAGGAATTTATCCGTCGTTTTTCTGCCAACGTGGCGAAATCTAAACAGGCAACGAGTAGAAAGAAAATGATTGATAAACTTAATATTTCTGATATTAAACCATCTAGTAGACGCTATCCTGCCATTATCTTTGAGCGCGAGCGTGAGGCAGGAGATCAGATTTTGAATGTAGATGGTTTGGCTGCTTCTATCGATGGTGAAACACTATTTCAGAATATCGATATCAACTTAACAAAAGGAGATAAGGTGGTTGTATATTCTAAAGACTCGAGAGCCACAACGGCTTTTTATCAAATCATAAATGAAAAGGAAAAAGCAGATGCTGGTAAATTTGCTTGGGGAATCACGACGTCTCAGTCCTACTTACCGCTAGATAATAGTGAATATTTTAATAACAAATTATCCTTAGTAGATTGGTTACGACAGTGGGCAACTACAGAAGAAGAACGTGAAGAAGTATATATTAGAGGTTTCTTGGGTAAAATGATTTTTAGTGGCGAGGAAGCTTTAAAAACGGCCGATGTCTTATCTGGTGGTGAAAAAGTGCGTTGTATGTTGAGTAGAATGATGATGGTAAGAGCAAATGTCTTAATGCTAGATGAACCGACCAACCACTTAGACTTAGAGAGTATTACCGCATTCAATAACTCATTGAAAAACTTTAAAGGTACCGTACTATTTACAACTCATGATCATGAATTCGCACAGACTGTGGCTAATCGCGTGATTGAATTAACACCTAATGGTGTGATAGATCGTTATATGACGTTTGACGAATATATGAGTGATAAAAAAGTCAAAGAACTCCGAGACAAAATGTATGCTGTCACGGCCTAATATTGACGTCTATAAGTCCTGATTCTCATTAGATTTTAATTCTTCATTGACACTGTTGATAACAAGGCGTGCTTGATCCAGCTCCTCGTTACTAACATACAATTCTTGGTACCCTTGTATAGAGGCTCCAAAACCAGCCAGTCTACCTGACTCAGATTCGTCTTTAATAACGGCATTAATGCCAGCACTCTTTAATCTGTCTAAGGCTAATTGTACTATGATAAAATTTCCTGAAAATATTTTGGTGTATGTGGAATCTGTCATGATGCTTGTGTTTTTATTATAAGTCTGTTTTTCCTTCATTAAGTTACAACAAAAAACGGTTTTCAAAAAGAAAAATCAATTATTAAAAAACCCAATAGCTTGTTATTTCGTTTGTATGGATAGAAACAATTATTAATTAAAACTAAAAAATTATGAAAACTAAAAATTTATTAGGGATGCTGTTCATCACAATGAGTATGATCACATTTCAAAATGCATTCTCACAAAGTAAGATGATAAAAGAAGACACTAAAATGGTAGGTGGTGCCGAGATGTATCCGAGTAAAAACATTGTTGAAAATGCTGTGAATTCAAAAGACCATACGACCTTGGTAGCAGCTGTGAAAGCAGCAGATTTGGTGGAAGTATTGATGAGTGATGGGCCATTTACTGTATTTGCACCTACGAATACAGCATTTGATAAATTACCAGAAGGGACTGTGGCGAGTTTATTGAAGAAGGAGAATCAAGCCATGTTACAAACCGTATTGAAATATCACGTGGTAGCTGGTAAATGGGATGCTAAATCAATTTCGAAACTTATCAAAAAAGGTAAAGGTAAAGCAACAGTTGAAACTGTAAGTGGTGGCATGTTAACGATATGGACTAAAGACAATGCCGTCTATATTACAGATGAACAAGGGAATTCAGCCATGGTGACTATTGCAGATGTTCATCAGTCGAATGGTGTGATTCATGTGATTGATAGCGTTTTGTTACCTAAATCCTAAAAGTAGCGCCTTTTAAATTCAATTTGATACAACGTTAAAGTTATTATAAAGACAATAAAAACTGTTTAACTTTTTATTATATTTGTTAAACAAATTAAGTAATTATCGCTAGATAATATTTTGATTGATTTAGTTAGGTTGTTGAAAAGCCACATTCAGACGAGTGTGGCTTTTTTAATGCTTTAGAATTCACAATGCAGTTGAAACACGCAAAAGCTCCTGTATTCATAAACAATATATAAGGGCAATTGGGTATAATTTTTATCTATTGTAATATAATATATAAAAATGTCAATAAACTATGTATTGAATTGTGAATTCTCTAAATTTATGACACTGAAATAATCAAATTAATTAAAACTAACATATTATGGAAAACAATCCTCATTCTAGTGATTCGTCTCATGGAAAAAATTTTGATATTAATGAAAGTGCGGCAAACTGTCCTTTTTTGAGTGGTACCAATAAGCATACTGCTGGAAGTGGTGTCAAGAATCGCGACTGGTGGCCAAATGAATTAAAATTGAACATTCTGCGACAACATGCGCCAAAGTCTAATCCTATGGGTGAAGACTTTAATTATGCAGAGGCTTTCAATAGTTTAGATTTTGTAGCTCTAAAGCAAGATGTTTTAGACTTAATGACCGATTCCCAAGATTGGTGGCCTGCCGATTATGGACACTATGGTGGATTTATGATAAGAATGGCATGGCACAGTGCAGGAACTTATAGAATAGGTGATGGTCGAGGAGGTGCTGGTGGTGGTAACCAAAGATTTGCACCTATCAATAGTTGGCCTGATAATGGTAATTTAGATAAAGCCAGATTGCTTTTGTGGCCGATAAAAAAGAAATATGGACGCAATATCTCTTGGTCTGATTTAATGATTTTAGCAGGAAATTGCGCCTTAGAATCTATGGGCTTTAAAACCTATGGATTTGCTGGAGGAAGAGAAGATATTTGGGAACCAGAACAAGATGTGTATTGGGGAAGTGAAACGCAATGGGGTGCAAATGACGAGCGCTATGAAGAAGGTGAATTAGAAAATCCTTTGGCGGCCGTGATGATGGGTTGGATTTATGTGAATCCTGAAGGTCCTAACGGAAACCCTGATCCTATGGGATCAGCGAAAAATGTGCGTGAAACTTTTGGAAGAATGGCCATGAATGACGAAGAAACTGTGGCTCTTGTCGCTGGAGGACATACTTTTGGAAAAGCACATGGTGCAGCCGATCCAAATAAATATGTAGGCAAAGAACCTCATGGTGCCTCAATCGAAGAAATGAGTACAGGATGGAAAAACTCTTTTGGTACTGGTGTTCTCGATGATACGATTACGAGTGGTATTGAAGGTGCTTGGACACCTAATCCAATTCAGTGGGATCACGATTATTTTGATGTTTTATTAAACTATGATTGGGAGTTGACAAAAAGTCCTGCAGGAGCATACCAATGGAAGCCAACTGAAGCCTCAAAAGCGCGAATGGCGCCAAAAGCAGGTGATCCGAATGGTCAACAAACTTTGATGATGACTACAGCTGATATTTCACTGAAAGTGGATCCAGATTATTTGGAAATCTCTAAACGTTTCCACAAGGATCACAAGGCATTCGAGGAAGCATTTGCAAAAGCATGGTATAAATTAACCCATCGTGATATGGGACCTATTGATCGTTATTTGGGACCTGAAGTGCCGAAAGAAGAACTTTTATGGCAAGATCCGATTCCTAAAACAAACTATACCTTAAGCGAGAGCGATATTACGAGTCTGAAGAAGATGATACTTGCTTCTGGGTTAACCGTATCAGAACTTGTGAGAACAGCTTGGGCCTCTGCGTCCACTTATAGAGGTTCGGATATGCGTGGTGGAGCAAACGGTGGAAGATTACGTTTAGAGCCACAAAGAAGTTGGGAGGTTAATAACCCTTCAGAATTACAAAAAGTATTAAACGTCTATGAAGGCATTCAAAAGGAATTTAGCGGAACAATATCGATGGCAGATTTAATTGTTTTAGGCGGTGTTGCCGGTGTTGAAGAAGCGGCTAATAAGGCAGGAAATTCTGTTAAGGTGCCATTTAGCCCAGGTCGAGGAGATGCTTCTCAAGAGCAAACAGATATAGAATCCTTCGGTTACTTAGAACCTCTCGCTGATGGCTTTAGAAATTATATAAAATCAGATCTTCAATTGGCGGCTGAGGACTTATTGGTTGATCGTGCTAACTTATTAACGCTTTCAGTACCAGAAATGACGGTATTGGTTGGTGGCCTTAGAGTTTTAGGTGCGAATTATGATGGCTCAGATTATGGTGTTTTCACAGACAATGTAGGCAGTCTAACCAATGATTTCTTCGCGAACATTCTCGATATGACTTACACTTGGAGCGCAACGTCAGAGGACGACCGTTATTTCGAAGGGAAGGATAGAAGGACAGGAGAAGTTAAGTTTAAAGGAACTCGTGCTGATTTAATTTTTGGTTCTAATACCGAATTAAGAGCCATTGCAGAAGTCTATGGTGCTAACGACGGACAAGCAAAATTTGTGAAAGATTTTGTGGCTGCTTGGAATAAGGTCATGAATTTGGATCGATTCGATTTAAAATAATTGTTAATTTAATCAGAAAAGGAACGAGCCTATGGTGACGTTCCTTTTTGTTTATAAAAATGTAAATATGAAAGATACGGAAGTGTTTTTTGAAGCAATACGTTCTGGTGATTTGGATCGCGTGATGGCCCTTTTAAATATTAATCCTAAATTGGTAGATGCTAAAGATTCTAGAGGGTTTACACCGTTAATATTTGCAAGCTATTTTGATAAGGAAGCGGTTGTTAATATGCTGCTTGAACACAATGCGAAAATTGACGATGTGGATGCCTCAGGCAATACCGCTTTGTCTGGTGTTTGTTTTAAAGGTAATTTGAGTCTTGTAAATAAATTCATTCATTCAGGAGCCAATTTAAATACGCAAAACCACGTAGGAACAACACCTCTGATGTTTGCTGCCACTTATGGGAAAGAGGATATTGTAAAGTTATTACTGGAGCATGGTGCTGATACATCTATTAAAGATCAGCACGGGAAGACGGCCGCTGATTATGCACAAGAAAAAGCGTTTGAAAGTATCGTAAAGGTCCTATAGACGTCTCAATGTTATTAAAAAAAAAGTCACATAACTAATTGGTTATGTGACTTTTTTATACGAATAGACGCGTTTATTTGTCAATTGATCCTAATACACGTGACATAAAGGTATTTAAGGCTTCCTTCTTAGGTGTCCCTTCTTTAACCATTTTGGTCACTTCTAAAGCACCATACATGTTGGAAATTAATTCACCGATGACGTCAAGCTCCTCGTCCTTAAGCGAAGATACCTCCGTAAGGTTCTCTAAAGTTTCAATAGTTTCAACAACATAGTCTTCATCATTGTCTTCTATAAACTGAGACAAATGTTTAATTACTGGCAACTTCATCGACTAAACCTTTTAAAACATCAAACTTATTGGTTTGTGTTTGGTTAACAAAACTTCCCTGTTTGAACGTTGCAAACGTCGGCAAATTATCAACGGTTGCCAATTTTCTAGACTCAGGAAATTTCTCAGCGTCTGCCATCACGAATGTCATATTTTCATTTTCAGAAGCCAATTTTTTAAATTTTGGTTTCATGATACGACAGTTACCACACCAAGTGGCTGAATATTGCACTACAACAGTGTCATTATCTGCTATTAATTGTGATAAATTATCTTGATCTAATTCCTTCAACATCGTGTTTTAGTTTAAGTGTGCTTTCAAATACTCAGCAGTTCCTTTAGCATTCGCTTGCATCGCATCTTTTCCTTCTTCCCAGTTCGCTGGACAAACCTCTCCTTTTTCTTGAACATGTGTCAATGCATCGATAATTCTTAAGTACTCATTCACATTTCTACCTAAAGGCATGTTATTTATACTTTCATGCTGTATGATTCCTTCTTCATCAATGATGTAGGTAGCTCTGTAAGTGACATTGTCACCTTCCACAGTTAATAAACCTGTTTCTTCATTATAAGTTTCGTTGGTAATATCCAAGATACCTAAGGCAGATGCCAAGTTTCTGTTTGAATCTGCTAAAAGAGGATAAGTTACACCTTCAATACCACCATGATCCTTAGCTGTACTAAGCCATGCAAAATGTACTTCAGCCGTATCACAAGACGCTCCGATAACGATGGTATTTCGTTTTTCAAACTCGCTCATTGCAGCCTGAAATGCATGCAATTCAGTTGGGCATACAAATGTAAAATCCTTTGGATACCAAAATAATACTACTTTTTTATTGTTGTTTTTAGCCTCCTCAAGAACGTTGAGTTTAAAAGTGTCACCCATTTCGTTCATTGCGTTTACGCTTAAATCTGGAAATTTTCTTCCTACTAATGCCATATTATTTAATTAAATGATTATTAATTTATACAGCAAATTTAGTCACTAAAAACACGTGTTTAAATTGAATTAAATTATATAATATTATAAGTTAATAGTCTTAAAATATGGCATCAAAAAAGCGGTGTATATTTTACGAAATCAATAATTTGATAGTCTATAGATTGTCAACTTGATAATATAGCGTGATATATGATGCGTAATTAATTTTTACGATCAGCGAGTTGTTTGATCTTTATTGAGAATCCAGCAAAAAGAAGTGTCATAAACGGACTCAACCAATTAAATATGGCAAACACAAAATAATCAACCACAGGAACACCCAAAACACCAGATTGATAAGCACCGCAGGTATTCCAAGGTACAAGTACCGATGTGACAGTACCAGAATCCTCCAACGTACGACTTAAATTTTCAGGAGCTAAACCTTTATCTTCATAGGCCTGTTTAAACATTTTTCCAGGAACCACTATGGCTAAATACTGGTCCGAAGCTGTGACATTTAACGCCAAACAACTTGCCACTGTACTTGCAAATAATCCGAAGGTAGAGGATGCTAAACTTAATAGAGCTCTACTTATTCTTGACAGCGCTCCAATAGCGTCCATGACGCCACCAAATGTCATGGCACAAATGATGAGCCAAATCGTTCCTAACATTCCAGACATGCCTTTACCTGATGCCGAAAACAAATCATTCAAAGTAGCGTTTTCTGTGGCAATCGTTGTTTTAACAGTAATGGCATTCATTACACCTTTATAGGCTGAATGGAATGTTAAAGATTCCACACCAGCAATTTGCGCCACAATTTGTGGTTGAAAAATAAGAGCGAATATACCACCTAAGAGTGTCCCAATAAGAAGGGCTACTAAAGGCGATGTTTTTTTTATAATGAGAATGATGACAATAATAGGCACTAGGAATAACCAACCGTTAATATTAAAGGTGCTATCAATATCAGCAAGGAGTTGTGACGTATCTGTCGCTCCTTGAACATCTTGTGTAAAACCAAGAATAATAAATACAACCAGAGTCACTAAAATGGTAGGTACAGTAGTCAATGCCATATACTTTATGTGAGAGAAAAGCTCACCACCAGCCATCGCAGGCGCCAAATTGGTGGTATCACTTAAGGGTGACATTTTATCCCCAAAATAGGCACCAGATAACACCGCACCAGCAGTCATACCCATAGACACTCCCAAGGCTTCACCAATTCCTACAAGAGCAATACCCACAGTGGCAGAAGTCGTCCAAGAACTTCCAGTGGCTATAGAAATAATAGCACAAATAATAACACAAGCCGCCAGAAAAATGGTCGGATTGAGGATTTGAAGCCCGTAATAAATCATCGCAGGTATGACACCGCTAACCAGCCATGTGCCTGCTAAAGCGCCTACCATCAATAATATAAGTAGGGCGCCAGTTGTTGATTTAACATTTTCGGCAACTTCATCTATCATTTGGCTAAAAGACACCTTGTTGTAAAAACCGACAATAGCTGCAATAGCAGCACCAAGTAAAAGAATAAATTGATTGCTGCCACTTATGGCATCGTCACCAAAAACAAAAACATTATAGGCTAGTAAGATAATAAGAGCAAAAACAGGAATTAAAGCCTCCCAAATATTAAGTTCTTTGTTTTCAATAATATTTTCGTCCTGTGGTACTCTTGGTTTTATATCTTGACTATCCATGAAGTGGTTTATTAGGTTTTGAATTGTAATGTTACGATAATGTTGCCTATTCTGCAAATCATAATTCTTGCGTACTTTAGCGATTTATATAACCACTTTTAATGGATTCATTAACCCAAATTGTCTTAGGAGCAGCCTGCGGAGAAGCTGTATTGGGACGTAAAATTGGCAATAAGGCATTACTTTTTGGTGCTCTTGGAGGTACCATACCAGACTTTGATGTACTTGTAGGAAGTCTTTTATTCAATAATGAAATTGATGCCATGTTATTTCATAGAGGTTTCATGCATTCCATTTTGTTTGCAGTGATTGCAGCTTTTGCTTTAGGTTGGATGGTTCATAAATTATATAATACTGGAAAACGGAAAGGAACAACGCGCCTACATGATTGGATACGGCTATTCTTTTGGTCATTGTTTACGCATCCAATTCTGGATTGTTTCACACCTTATGGGACACAGTTGTTTTCGCCATTCTCTAATTATCGGGTGGCTTTTAATAATATTGCTGTAGCAGATCCATTGTATACCTTGCCTTTTTTGATTTGTATAATCACGTTGATGTTTTTTAATAGGAAGCATCAGCGACGTCGCTATTGGTTGAAGTTAGGAATCGGCATCAGTTCTTTTTATATGCTATTAACAGTCATAAATAAGTTATGCATTGATGATATTTTTAGTCAATCTTTAATAGAACAGAATGTGTCATTTAACCGTTTTAGTTCACAGCCAACAATTCTGAATAATGTGTTATGGTATGGCATTGCAGAAACCGAAAATGAATATCATGTGGGATTTTATTCCTTATTGGACACTTCTCGTCGATTTTCAGATTGGAAAACAATTCCTAAATCACGTGTTTTGACCTCAGCGACTTATGAAGATATTGAAAGGTTAGCATGGTTTAGCAATGATTATTACAACGTCGAGTCTCTAGAAGATTCAACTTATGTATATAAAGACTTGAGGTATCCATTGGTCGAAACTAGGGAAGGGTATCAATCAGTATTTAATTTAAAGCTCTACAAAACTCATGGTCGTCTGGATATGAAGCCTTTTGCTCCCGCAATGGAGGATTTTAAATTTACGATGCGGGCACTTTGGAGGCGTTTAAAAGGTCAATAATGAACCATTCACACAAAAAAACACACCGTTCACGTAAAATATTGTATCGAAATAGTTGAATCGTATTATATTGAGTTCATAATCAAACTATTATTATGAAATCGATAACGCATTTACTGATATTCACCGTCTTTTCCTTAGGTATAATAAATGCGCAAGTTGGAATTGGAACAACCACGCCAGATGCCTCGTCTGCTCTAGATGTGACGGCCAATGATAAAGGTATTTTAGTGCCTAGAATGTTAGTTGCTGAACGTATTGCTATTAGTGCGCCTGCTGAAGGCCTTTTGATCTATCAAACAGATGATGTGTCTGGGTTTTATTTTTACAACGGTACACAGTGGGTAAGACTGATGGATAAGAGTAGAGATGGCGTACCTATTGGTGCTGTTTTTGCGTTTCCATCTGCTACTTTACCTATGGGTTATTTGAGCTGTGACGGCAGTGCCGTGAGTAGAACTACTTATGCCGAACTTTTCGCGGTCATAGGGACGACTTATGGCAATGGCGATGGTTCTACTACGTTTAATTTACCGGATTATCGCGGAGAATTTTTAAGAGGTTTGGACAATGGTGCTGGAACAGATCCCGATGCTGCAACACGTACTGATAGAGGAGATGGAGCTATTGGTGACGTTGTTGGGACTAAACAAACTTTCGAAAATGCCATGCATCTTCATCAAATTGACCCACCTAATAGTAATGTGACTGCCAGTGGAATACATAATCATTATGTGAATGGCTATACGGCAAATACAAATTCGACTGGTAATCATACTCATAATATATATGTTAATGGTGGAACAAATACAGGCGGAAATCATTATCACCAATTATATTACAGAGAAGTGGATGTGGCAACACCAGGTGCATTTGGTGGTGGAACGACGATAAGGGAGCTCAGACCAGGTACAGGAACTATTAATACATTAGGAAGTGGTGCTCACGCACATTCAGTGAACGCAACAGCCAATATGTACAGTGCAGGTTCTCATTCTCATTCACTCAATGTACCCTCTCAATATACACAAAACACTGGCAGTCACCAGCATAGTATTGATATTGCTGCTTTTGATTCAGCAACAGAAGGTGGTAATGAATCACGACCAACAAATGTCAATGTGATATGGTGTATTAAGTATTAGAGTTTCAATTATGCATCAATTGCTTATTGATATAACTTACCATTTATACATTATTACTTACCATCGATAAAAAAAATCTGTCATCAATAGAAAGAGCGTTTTATATTAGGGTTTTATCCCTATGATTATGAGACATTTTAAGTTTACCCTATTGGTTAGTATTATGATGTTTTGTTACACCAATGCGCAAGTCGGTATTGGCACAACAACCCCTGAAAATTCTTCCATTTTAGACATTACGGCAACCGACAAAGGTGTTCTAGTACCAAGAATTAACCTACTTGATGTAACGAATGTTGTAGCGCCTATAAATGCGCCTGCTACAGGGTTATTGGTATGGAACACCAATGCGACGGTTACTGGTGGTAATGGTGTAGGCTTCTATTTCTTCAATGGCGCCCAATGGTTGCCAATACAGCAATCGGGAAGTATTGATGCCGATTTTTATGAGCAAGGTTCTACAAATCCGCCAGACGATATCAATGATAATACCTATACCTTCGGAAATTTAGCCATTGGAAGCAATGCGCCTGGTTTTCGACTGGATGTCACAGAAAATACAGCGCCTACCACCTTTTACAATCGAAACGGATTTAATCTGGGAGGACCAGTTACCGGTATTTTCAATTCTGTCTCGGGGGTTTTACCAAGTGATGCAGATACCCAACGTGGTATCTACAACTTGATGTCTGGTTCTGGAGATAATTTGAAGTATGGCATTTATAACAATATGAATGATACCGGAAACTCTCAACGATATGGTACTTACAATACCATTATTGAAGATGCCGATAAACCACAATATGGGACGTATAATACGATTTCGAGTTCACCATCCACAATAACCTCTACGCGTTTTGGTACCTATAATGGTATCAATAACACCAACGATGCTACCAATTATGGTGTTTACAATCAAATCACTGGGTCATCGTCGAGCTGGCAATACGGAACTTATAATTGGATTATCAATTCCAACGCAAGTAATACAAGAAATCTTACAGGAACCTTTAACAGTTTACAGGGCACAGGAAACACAGAACAGTTTGGGGTTTATAATCAGTTCAATACGGGTGATGGGCCAAAACTTGCGGTTTTCAATGATTTAAATTTTAACGGTGACGGTAATCGCTACGGCATGCGAAATGATATTGGTGGTACTGGCAATGGCAACCATTACGGCATCGACAATATAATTTCGGGAACAGGCACTGGTAATAAATATGGGGTTAATGTCAACATATTAAATTCGGCAGGAGGCACCCATTATGGTGTCTTTTCCAACGTCACTAAAGCTGGCAGTTTTGCTGGATTTTATTTAGGCGCTTTATCAGTAGGAACTACCAATGCCAATAATTATGTTTTTCCAGCCTCTCGAGGCACGGCCAATCAAATTATGCAAACCGATGGTGCAGGAAATGTAAGTTGGGTGGATGCCAGTTCTGTAGGTGACGACGACCACGATTTTTATGAAGAAGGTACCACAACAGCACCCGATGATATTAACGATGATCAATACACTTTAGGGAATTTGGCGATTGGAAAAAATACAGCCGATTGGCGACTAGAAGTAGAGGAGCCCAATGGCGGGCGTGGGATTTCCGTTGCAATGACGGGATCGGCAAATACGACGACCTACGGGATATTATCAGAGGTGACCAATTCCTCTGATGCAACACATATTGGTGTATTTGGAAGAGTTTTAAGTAATGGTGATGGAGCACAACGAGGTTTTAATTCTTATATAAATGGTGGTGGTACAGGTGCTCATTACGGACTCTACAACACCTTGAGTGGTGGTGGTGCAGGTGAACAATTTGGTGTACGAACCATTATCAATAACCAGGGCTCGGCAGAACATTATGGTGCCTATAATTCCTTAGTTGGAAATGGAACTGGAGATCAGTACGGTGTATACAACGATATTAACAACACCTCCAATGGGGACCATTTTGGGGTCTATAATAATTTGGTAACCTCGGGTACTGGTCAGAAATATGGGAATGCGACTATTATTTCAGGCTCAGGAACAGCCTTCATGTATGGGACGTATAACAATATCGGAGGAACGGCAACAGGAAGAGTGCATGGAACTACAAATCTAATCATAAATGACAATAATAATTTACAATATGCGGTCGCCAATAGCTTAGCTGGAGATGGAAGTGGTATGCATTATGGCATGCACAATAGTTTTACTGGTACAGGTAATGGCGATAAATTTGGGGTGTACAATGATTTGATTAGTGCCGGTTCAGGAATACATTATGGTGCCTACAACTACTTGAGAGGGGCAGGAACAGGGTCTAAAATTGGAACCTATAACGATATTTCCAATAATGGTGCGGCCGTGCATTACGGACTTCAAAATGAATTTACAGGCAATAGTGCCGACAAGCGTGGGGTTTATAATAACTTTGGTCAAGGGGGCTCTAGTAATCGCTATGGTTTATATAATTTTTTTGATTCCGCTAATTCTTTGAGTCCAGTAGATCATGGGGTGTTTACGGTGATGACTGGGGATTCCCCTTCCAATCAATATGGAATGTATCAAGCCATTCATAATTCGGGTGCTGGTCAACATTACGGAATCCACAATTACATGTTGAACGGTCAGGGCAACCAATACGGTTTGCACAACGACATGACTATTGCTAATTCTGTTGATGGTATCGGTAATTGGAATCAGATGTACGGCAACAGTTCGGCAAGCATTATTGCTATAGATAATGATATGAATGGCTCAGCGTCATTTTTTAAAGGGGTCGATAATGACTTTACCAATAGTGAAGGTTTATCATTAACAGGTGTCGAGAACAGGTTTAACAATACGAATGCATCAGTTACTGACAATTTCGGTATGCTTTCGGAATTTGCCAATGGATCAGCGGGTACTCAATATGGTGCTTATAATGGTTTCGTTAATGCCTTAGGTCCTACCTATGGGATTTATAATAATGTAGCTGGAGGGACTCAAGAATTCAATGGTGTCTACAATTATATGAATAGTTTTTATGGCAATAAGTATGGGGTAAACAGTTATTTCAATTCAACTGATACCAGTGCTAATAGTTATGGCGCTTACAATGTATTTGTAGGCGATGCTAATGCCAGAACAGGACTATCTAATAGTTTTTATCAATACTTCGATACCATAAGTGAACAATACGGTGTTCACAATAATTTTGAGATGAATGGAAGTTTTTCAACAACGTCGATTGGTGTCAATAATCAATTTGTTTATAATATCAGCGCTCCATTAAACCCAATACCATCATCTGATTATGTGGTTGGTGTTTATAACAATCTGGAATTACCAGCTTTGGCAAATGCTAATTTTTATGGGGTTAAAAATGTTATAGATGCCTCGGTTGGAAGTCCGACGAGTAATGTATACGGTGTATTCAACGAAATGTTGACTACCGGAACCAATAGTAGTTATGGTGTTTATTCTGATAACTCGGTTAATACAACTGGTAATCACTTCGCAGCCTATTTTTTAGGAAAAGTGTCTTTTGGTACGACCATAGCAAATAGTTATGTGTTTCCTCTTACCAGAGGTACGAATGGCCAAATTATACAAACCGATGGGACAGGTAATTTGAGCTGGGCAGATGTGCCATCAACTTCCTTTTGGACGCGTACTGGAAATGTACTCAATCTCGCAAACGCTGGTGATGATATTACCTTCGTCAACGATCAAACCAGTATCACTTTTCCAGCCTCAAACGGCACGCCTGCTCCTATGTTATATATGTTTTCGAGTGGATTTAACAATGCTAACAAAATGGTGTTGGCTCATTCAACTACCTATGCTAATTACGGCATTCAATATGATGATGCTGATGATGCGTTTAGGTTTTTAAGTAATGGTATTGAGCGTGTGAAAATTGATCTTGTTGGTGGACCGACAGTTTCTGTCACTGGAAATATGGCTGTTATCGGTGATATCATCACTGATGTGACTACGTATCCGGATTATGTTTTTGAAAGTTACTACACTGGAAAATCAGCTTTAAATAATTCCTATTCCTTTAAATCTTTGGAAGAGATTGAACGTTTTATCATGGCGCATGGCCACTTGCCGAATGTGAAATCTTATGAGGAAGTAAAGGCCAATGGTATGAATATCAGTGTGGGAGAGATGACTGTGACCAACTTGGAAAAAATTGAGGAAGCGTATCTTTATATGATTGAGCTGAAAAAAGAAAATGACCGTTTAAAAGCAAAGCTTGAATCCCAACAAAAAGATATTGACGAGATTAAAGCCTTGCTCAAACAAAAACAATAAGCTTTATACTGAAGCCGTGGCTTTCGGACTGAGTATATCCAGTGCTTCCATACAGTCGCGCATCATGTGATACGTGCGTTCAATATCGGCATCCAAACCTATTGAAAAGCGAATTAAGCCGTCACTTAAACCCATTTCTTGTTGTTCCTCCTCAGGAATTTCCGAAGAGGTGGAACTTCCAGGGGCTGAAAACAAGGTTTTATAAAAGCCTAAACTAACTGCTAAGTATCCAAGGTTTTTATCTTGCATCAATTCCATGAGTTCGTTAGCTTTCTCCAAGCTTCCAACGTCAATGGTCAACATACCACCAAAGCCGTATTTGACGTTCATCATCGATTTAAATAATTCGTGAGAAGGATGAGATTGTAATCCTGGATATACCGTTTTTAAACCATCTTGTTCAAATTTTTCAGCTAAAAACTGCGCATTGAAACTATGTTGTTGCATACGAATATGCAAAGTTCTTAAATTCTTCAAAACGGAAGCAGCGCGTAAGCTATCCATGGTGGATCCTAACAACATAGAAGCGCCATCATTGACATTTCTTAAATCGTTAATAAATTCCTGTGTACCACAGACCACACCACCAACAGTATCACTAGAGCCATTAATGAATTTTGTGATACTGTGGATCACCACATCAGCACCTAATTTTGCTGGTGAAATGGACAAAGGAGAAAAGGTGTTGTCAACTACCAGTTTGAGGTTATGGCGCTTTGCTATTTCAGCCAAACCCTTGATGTCTGCAACTTCCAACAAAGGATTACTCACTGATTCACAATAAAGGACTTTGGTGTTCTCGGTAATGGCGGCCTCAACCATTTCCAACTTAGTGATATCAACAAAGGAGGTTTCAATATGAAAACGTGGTGTAAAGTTTTTTAGAAAAGCATAGGTGCCACCGTAAATAGTTCTGCTAGAAACAATATGATCACCTGCACCGCAAAGCTGCATGATGACTGGTGTAATAGCACCCATTCCTGAGGCAGAAACATTCGCGGTTTCTGTACCTTCCATAGCGGCTAAGGCTTCTCCTAAATATAAATTGGAAGGTGAGGAATGACGAGAATACAGATAGCAACCATCGGCATTACCTTCAAAGGTATCAAACATGGTTTTAGCTGATAAAAATGTATAAGTGGATGAATCTGAAATAGATGGATTAACACCTCCAAATTCTCCAAAGTATTGTAAATCCTGAATGTTGTTAGCTGGTTTAAATGCCATTACTAATAGTTTTAATGATTTATGCACCTCAAAATTCAATAGAAATAGATAATATATCAATAGTTATGTTTATATTTAGAAAATAAATCTTGATAAAGTTGTTGTTATAGTTTTATTTATTGCAACTGTAGGATAATTTATTACCATTTTAGAAAATTTTTCCATATGAATACCTTAGATGCTATCGATAAAAAATTACTACAATTACTTCAGAAGGATAGTAAGCAGACAAATAAAGAGTTGTCTAATAAACTCAATCTGTCGGTTACAGCGGTTTATGAGCGCATTAAAAAACTGGAGCGATCAGGAGTTATTTTTAAATATGTCGCACTTATTGATAAAAAAAAAGTGGAGAAACCCTTTGTGACTTTTTGTAGTATTAAATTAGTACAACACACGAAGGATTGTGTGGTTCAGTTTGAGAAAGAAGTCGTGCAACTTGATGAAGTTATGGAATGTTATCACACCAGTGGTGACTACGATTATTTACTGAAAGTAATTGTTGCAGATATGGATGCTTTTAGAGAATTCATGGTAAAAAAACTAACGACGATTAGTCATATTGGAAGCACGCATAGTACCTTTATGATTAATGAAGTCAAGCACTCAACCGCTATTCATCTCTAATTATTACGTCATTTGACCTATGCAATCGATACGATTTAAACTACTGGAATTTATTGGCATCTTCATTTTGATTCCGTTAAGTTATATTTTGGATTATCCGATATTAATAAAATTCAGTATCGGCTGTTTAGGTTTTGTTTATGTGCTTTTTGTGTTACTGCGAATAGAACATGTCAAATTTAAAATGGCCAAAAATCTTCATTGGCGCCACTTTTTTAAACGTGTTTTAATTCAACTCTTAGTCATTGCTATTCTAACGGTGTTGTACGTGTGGTTTATGGATAAATCACAACTCTTTTATGTGATGTTAAACAAACCTTTCTTCTGGCTGTTGCTACTACTAATTTATAGTTCCTTGTCTGTTTATCCGCAGGAACTTGTATATCGTACCTTCTTTTTCGAACGTTATAAGAACATGTTTAAAAGTCAAACTGTTTTTGTGATTGTCAATGCTTTAGTGTTTTCTTTAGCACATCTGTTCTTTAAGAATACATTAGTTTTAATTATGACGTTCATTGGAGGTATTCTTTTCGCATTCACCTATCTAAAAACGAAATCGACAGTCATGGTTTCAGTAGAACACGCTATTTATGGTTGTTGGTTGTTTACTGTTGGCATGGGTGACATGCTCGGTTTTCCAAATTAAAAATTAACTGTATTTTTATAACGCTCTAAAAGTTGACTGAGTTTGCTATGAAATATAACCGCATAAAGGATTTGTATAAAACAATATTCAAATCCTACGATCAACCGCTATTACAAGAACACATAAAGAAAATTGTGGATTTAGATAAGGTGTTGCCTTATAGCTCGACGTTTTTTTGTGTCACTAATACACAAGATTTGACCTTTGAATTTATTAGTAAAAACTTCACGGCTTGTTTGGGATTAGATACCCAAGAAATGACCGTAAAAGGGATGCGTTATTTTTGGAGTAGAATTCACCCAGATGATATTGAAGGCTGGCTATCTGCATTAAATCAGTTAATGGAATTTACCCTTGCTGAGATGTCTGAAGAACAAAGAAAACGTGCGAATTATACTTGGAACTTTCGTTTTAAAAATGCCGATGACGTCTATGTCAATATTGTACAAAACACCACACCACTAGTTTTCGATTCTGAAGGCAAACCCATTATTGGTCTAGCGCATTATACAGTGCTGGATTCTCATATTAGAATGGATATTACAGCATCTGCCAAATTGCTTAATGAGCACAACGAATATAAAACGGTTTATTTTAATAACTTTTCGCAAAAACTTTTAAGCGATATTGTTAGTAATAGGGAACGTGATATCATCAGGTTACTCATTTTAGATTATTCGAGTAAAGTCATTTCCGAAAAATTGAATATTAGTCCTCATACGGTTGATACACATCGTCGAAATATTCTAAAAAAACTTAATATTTCCTCTACTGGTGAACTTATAGGGATGTTGAAATCCAATCAAAATTTTCTCTAAGTGTTAATACTCAAATTGAGTATTGCAATAGTTTTATAAAATCTTCAATTTTGAATTGCTATTAATTCAGAGGGAAAATATGCTCATTTACCATTGGTTTGAAAATAACTGTGGTTTAATGGGCTATTTTTTTTGAAGCTATTTCAAACTCTGTGAAAAAGTAGTAATTCAATAATCAAAATTGTATTTTTGTAATTCAATTGAAATCTGATAAAAAATAGTATATGAAATCATATGATGTAGCCATTATTGGTTCTGGTCCTGGCGGATATGTTGCAGCCATCCGTTGTGCACAATTAGGAATGAAAACAGCAATAATTGAGAAATATTCAACCTTAGGAGGTACGTGTTTGAATGTGGGTTGTATTCCTAGTAAAGCGCTCTTGGCATCGTCGCATCACTACGAGGAAGCAGTTAAACATTTTGAAGATCATGGTATTGAAATTCCAGGGGAAATTAAAGTAAACTTGAAAAAGATGATCTCAAGAAAGCAGGCTGTAGTTGACCAAACCACTGGTGGTATTGATTTTTTGATGAAGAAAAATAAAGTGGATGTTTACGAAGGTTTAGGTAGTTTTAAGGATGCCACTCATATAAAGATTGATGGAAAAGATGCTGGAGAGATAGAAGCTAAACATATTATCATCGCTACAGGGTCTAAGCCTTCTAATTTGCCATTTATCACTCTGGATAAGGAGCGAATCATTACCTCAACTGAAGCGTTGAAATTGAAGGAGATCCCGAAACATATGATTGTCATTGGTGGTGGTGTTATCGGACTCGAATTAGGTCAGGTGTATAGACGATTGGGAGCTGAGGTAACCGTCATAGAATATATGGATCGCATTTTACCAACCATGGATGCTTCACTATCCAAAGAATTAAACAAGGTCTTTAAGAAAGCTAAATTCAATATGGCCATGTCTCATAAAGTACAGTCGGTAGAGCGAAAAGGGGATGAGGTCATTGTGAAAGCTGAAAATAAAAAAGGAGAAGTTGTTGAGTTTAAAGGCGATTATTGTTTGGTGTCAGTTGGCCGTCGTCCTTATACTGATGGATTAAATGCGGAAGCAGCTGGCGTGAAACTAAATGATCGCGGACAAGTGGAAGTTAATGAGCACTTGCAGACTAATGTGAAAAATATTTATGCCATAGGAGATGTGGTAAAAGGAGCAATGTTAGCACACAAGGCGGAAGAAGAAGGTGTTTTTGTAGCTGAAACTTTAGCAGGACAAAAACCTCATATCGATTATAATTTAATTCCTGGTGTGGTGTATACTTGGCCAGAAGTTGCTGCTGTTGGTAAAACAGAAGAAGCGCTAAAAGAGGAGGGCGTGGATTATAAAACAGGTCAATTCCCGTTTAGAGCTTTAGGTCGCGCAAGAGCTGGTGGTGACATCGATGGATTTGTGAAAATTCTGGCAGATAAGAAAACCGATGAAGTTTTAGGGATTCATATGATAGGAGCGCGTTGTGCCGATTTAATCGCTGAAGCGGTTGTAGCCATGGAATATCGTGCATCAGCAGAAGATATTTCCCGTATGTCTCATGCACATCCAACCTTTGCAGAAGCGGTAAAAGAAGCAGCATTGGCAGCTACAGATGATCGTGCATTACATGTGTAATGACACTGAAAGTAAGATATAAAAAAAGCGAACTTAACTAGTTCGCTTTTTTTATTTTATTAGCTGATTTAATCAAGTTCTTTGATCAAATCATATATTCTCAAACGCTGGCTATAATCATATTCATTGATGTCTCTTACAAAGCAATACACGCTAATTTCTTCTCGCTTCACTTTTTCTGAAAGCTCTTCAACCGTAAATGGACCAAATTCCTTAGACTTTTCGATATAGTAAAACTCATGGTCGTAAATAAGATTAGTAACTTTCTGCTTGTATTTTTCTTTTAAAAAATTTTGTACATCAGCCACGGAATTTAGGTCATTTTCATGATTCGTTGTATTAATGAATAAGGCAAACTCCTTTTTGTTTTGATGATCTAAAACCAATACATCATCGTCCTTAAAGTAAGCCTTCACCGTTATTAACCCATCTTCTGTTTCAATGGTAAACACATTATTAATGTTGATGGTCCAAGTGGTTTCAATTAATGACTCTTTTCGTGTGATTTCAAGGATGTTTTCTTTTCTGAAAGTGTAAATGGATTTCTTTTTCGAGATACCATTCACCAAGACCCATTCTTTATTAAGTAAGAGTGCGTCGTGATCACGTCCGAAATCAAAAGGTTTTAAGTTAGGAATCGCTTTGTGTAGGTATTCGTTCATTAAGCAGACTTTTTTCAAAAATAGCAATTACTATTCCAACGAATAAATTTAGCAAATATTGAACGGTATCTAAAATTTTTCTAAATGATTAAGCACCTCTTTTTTATAACTTCTACTCATGGGTAAGGCAATGTTATGGATATTGATGTGTTCATTCGTGAAAGATTGAATATGAGCGATGGCAATAATGTAAGAGCGATGGATTCTTAAAAAAAGGTGATTAGGCAGTTTGGCTTCAATGGCACTAATGGTCTCTCTCGTGACGATGGTTTGTGAAGCTAAATGAATTTTTAAATAATCACTGTAACTTTCAATATAGATAATTTCGCTGTAATCAATTTTAATCATTTTCCGATTAGAACGCACAAACATAAAGTCCGATTCAAAAGCTTCAGAACTGGTCTTTTTTGCATTATCGCCATATATTTCAAAATAATTCTGAAGCGCTTTTTCCAAACGTTCCAACGAAATAGGTTTCAAGAGGTAATCTACGGCTTTGAGTTCAAAACCTTCAACAGCGTAGTCACGGTATGCGGTCGTGAAAATCACCTTAATATCCCGATTAATGGATTTTGCAAAAGAAATACCTGAAATTTGTGGCATATTAATATCCAGAAATACTAGGTCGATATTATGAGTGTTAATATGTTGAAATGCCTCCACAGCACTACTGCAACTGGCCACAATATTTATCCGATCAAAATGAGATAAATGGGTAGCTATAATTTCTCGAGCGATGGCTTCATCATCGACAATCAAACACGATATATATCCAGATTTACTCATGTGTTTTTAGGTGTTAAAACAAGATGGACTTCAAAGGTCTCTGATTGCTTTTGAATATCAAGTTGGTATTGCTGTGGGTATAATAAATCCAATCGTTTTTTAATGTTTTCCAAGCCAATACCTTGATCTGAATTATCTTGTTCAGTACAGGAATTTTTAACGGTAAATTTAATAATATCCTTAGCGGCTTCAATATTAATAGCTATGGTTAATCTTCCGTTTTTAATACGACCATGTTTAAAACTGTTCTCTATAAATGGCAATAATAACATGGGTGCAATACTTACGTCTTCATGGGTTATGTGTTTGTTGAATTGGATCACTAATTTATCATTAAATCGCATTTTCTCTAAAGCGATATAATCCTCAATATGAGATAGTTCTTCGGTTAGTAATACCAATGGTTTTTCTACTTGATACAATAAATAATCCAGTAAGTTGGAGAGCTTTAAAATCATGTCTGGCGTTTGATCTGCCTTTTTTAATGCAAAACCATACATGGTATTTAATGTATTAAACAAAAAATGTGGGTGGATTTGCATCTTGAGATAATTGAGTTCCTGCTCTTTTAGCTTCAACTGCGTGTCCCATATTTTGGTTTCTAAATGTCTCGTTTTTGAAATTTGCTGAATGTTTAATTTCAACAATTTAAAAGCACTTACCACCACAACAACCAAATACACAGCGGTACTGATAAAAATAATATTCTTGGTGGAAGGATTCATTTCGGCATATTCGAAATTTGATAGGTAAATCAAACTGAAAAATATAGAAACGGCAATTAAGTAGGCTGAAATAATAAATGTGTAAAGACTGTATAGTGCAAATCGCCAATACGCTTTTTTGATGAGGTATTCTGGGATAAGAATGTATGTGGCAACATAGGTAGTGGCGATGGTTATCGGCATGAGAAAAAGCGAGAACTTGAGTGTGTTTTCGAAATCCGCACTATTGACACCAAAAAAATAGGTGTAAAAAAATAAGACACCAATCCAAAAGAGGAGGTGTAATATTATTTGTCCGATTTTATGAACTATCGCTTTTCTGGAGAACATGATACATATACTGTATTACAATATTACTATAAATTTTATTCAAGAAATAGAATTAGAGACAAATGACAGGATTAGCAAGCTATTTGACGAAACTGTTATAACCATCCTTAAATTCGTTATTGGTCGCATTGAAAAAAAAGCGACTGGTTTAATTTTTATGTTTGAGCATGTTTAACTAAATTTATTATTATGAATACATTAATTATTGCGTTTACAAAAGTGTTGGGACTAGCTATTTTAGCTAATATTTTTGTGGAAGGAGGCCCTTTATTTATGTCTCTTATACTCCTATGCTTGTTAGCATCTATTGTTTTTATTGTCATAGGATTTATGGCAGCGAAGAAATCAGTTGCTAAAGCCAGAAAAATGCTTAAGTTAACCGTAGACTCAAGCCTATTGGGATTGGTTTTGGGATTTTTAGGGTCTGTTTTGGGTTTAATATCTGCTTTCGATTCCATTGAAGCCATAGGAAACCCAAGTCCTGAAATGTTTGCCGGTGGTTTAAAGGTGTCATTGCTAACAGCAACCTTTGGATTGTTTACCTTTGTGATTGCCAGAATCGGTATCATGATCTTAAGATTAACCTTAAAGCCAGAGGAGGTATCTTAAAAGACATTAAAGCCTGCTGATTACTTACCATGAGTCAATATAGGCCTTTGCCTCTTTTTTTGCTATTTTGGTATTTGTAGTGGATATCTGAAATTGCTAAAGACTAAAAAGACGAACAATGTTGTTCGTTTTTTTTATGTCTGATTTTTAGTGTTTTAGAAAGATAATTTTATTAAATTTAATGGATGTGTTAAAATTCGTGTGACTTACCATGGATACACGTGTCTTACAATAAACTATAAAAGTCAATCTAATATTTTTTGCAACCCTCTAATGACATTTTGAAGTTATCAGACGAAGATCTGGTGAGTGCTATTGTGAAAGACAATGATACAATGCTATTTGAAATATTGTATGATCGTTTTGCGTCGTTAGTTTACAACAAATGCTATGGGTTTGCAAAAGATAGTGATGAAGCCAAAGATCTAACGCAAGATGTGTTTTTGAAGCTTTTTGTGAAATTGTCTAGTTTTAAAGGAAAGTCAAAATTTTCTACATGGCTGTACGCTTTTACGTATAACCATTGTGTGAATTATGTCACTAGAAATACCGCGAAGAAGTTCGAGAAACAGTCGGTGGATTATGCAGATATTGAAAATATTTCTGATGATGATGAGTACTCTGACTTTAGTGACATGAGAGTGGATAAACTCAAAAAAGCCTTAGACTTAGTGTCACCAGATGAAAAGATGATCCTTTTACTAAAATATCAAGACAACCTTTCTATAAAGGAAATTGAGAGCGTTTTAGGAATAGGAGAAAGCGCTGTAAAAATGCGAGTCAAGCGCGCTAAAGATAAATTGTTAACTGTTTACGCTAATAACCTTAACTGATGGAAAATCCTTTTAAAGATCTCGATAAGCCATTGAAATCGGTTCCAGAGGAACTGAAGGCCAAGGTTATGAACGATATTGCTATCGCCAAGTTAATTATGGAGTTAGCTGAGCTGTTTTCCTATAATTTAGGGGATGTGATTGAAACAGTTATGAGTAAAAGAGATAAAAAATAAGAGCAAAATTAGAATGTCATGAATGAAATTACGAGCTTAAAAGATTCTGCGATGGAATCTATTTCCAATATGTGGACTGAGATATCCAAAATATTTCCAAAATTAATATTTGCACTGGTCGTGCTCGTTGTGGGATGGTTGGTTACGAAATTGGTCGTGCGAATCATCAAAAAGGCATTGGTGTTAGCCAAAGCGCATAAAATTGATGATAAATTAAACGAGATTGAAATCGTAGAAGGGAAACAACTCAATTTTGATGTTGTCAAAATTGTATCAACATTCGTCAAATGGCTCATGTATATTATGTTGCTTATCATGGTGTCTGATATGCTAGATTTAACTATTTTATCTGAAAAAATCAGTGACTTTTTAAGCTATTTACCAAAGCTGTTCGTAGGACTTATAATTTTTACACTCGGACTTCTTTTTGCAAATTTTGTCAAGAAAGGACTGAGATCCTTCTTTGATTCAATGGATTTATCAGGAGGTAAAATGTTGAGCCAGATTGTGTTTTTCCTTTTGCTAATTTTTATATCCATAACAGCTTTAAATCAAGCAGGCGTTAATACGGATATTATTACGAGTAATCTCACCATGATTCTTGCCGCATTTTTATTGGCTTTTGCCTTAGCCTTTGGTTTAGGAGCAAGAGAAACTGTAGGTGATTTGCTTAAAACGTTTTACACTAGAAAAACGTTCGAGGTTGGTAAAAGAATTGAATTTCAGGAGGAAATCTATGAGATTGATTCTATCAATAATATTTCTGTGGTATTAAAAAACACAGAAGGTAAAAAAGTGATAGTACCCGTTAAAGATATTGTAGAAAGCCATATAAAGGTAGTAGACTAGAGACTTAGGGTTATAAATTAATTATGTTCATAACGTCTAGTTTGCTCAGGCATTCTGTAATCCCTTTTCATTTATTTGAAAAGGGTTTTTTAGGCGTATAAATCTTGAAAGTCGTATTATTTGCGCTTATTTCGTTTGTTGTAATTTTTGTCGCCTCTAGTTTTTGGTTTCTTATATTTAGCGGCTATTTTAAACTTGTAGGAGCCACCCAAGTTTTCCTTCTTATTTTTGTCTTTCTTTTCATGAAAAGCGGGACCTGCGCTGTCTTCGTCAGTGCGTTTAGTTGGGTTGTTACGCTCTCTAATTTGTGGACGTTCTTCTCCAATAAGCTCTTTGGAAACTTCTACAGCATCAGGGAATTTCAACAATGACACATTTTTAGACATATAATTTTCAATCTCCTTAATGGCTTCTTGTTCTTTTTCCGTGGAAAAGGTGAGGGCATGACCTTGTTGCTCTGCTCTTCCTGTTCTACCTATTCGATGCATATAATTTTCTGGAAAGTTAGGCGTGTCAAAATTAATAACGTGGCTAACATTCTCAATATCTAAACCTCTTGCCATAACATCGGTCGCAATGAGAATGCGATGTTCTCCTGATCGAAATTGTTCGATACTTCTTAGTCTGTAATTTTGTGTCTTATTGGAGTGGATGACGCAAGCCTGTCCGGGAAAACGCTCTTCTAATTCATCGAAAAGTTTATCTGCCAATTTTTTAAAGGCGACAAACACCAAAACCTTATCATACACTGTGTTATCACTTAACAAATACTCCAATAAATTGACTTTGGTGTAAAAATTAGGCACATTGTAACGCGACTGTTCAATATTATGAAGCGGTGTTCCAGAAACAGCAACGGTAACGCGCTGTGGCTTAATGAAAAAATTAGTGATAAGTTCGTCAACGTCGTCTGTCATGGTTGCAGAAAACATAATATTTTGACGACGGTCTGGAAGAATATCAAAAATATTCAATAATTGGTGTCTAAACCCAAGATCTAACATCACATCCACTTCATCAATGACAAGTTTCTGTATAGACTTTAACTGAAGCACATGACTTACGGCTAAATCGAATAAACGTCCCGGAGTAGCGACGATAATATCCTGTCCTTGCGCAACAGCTTGCTTTTGAGTATTAATATTGGTACCACCATAAACACCTAAAACTCTGACATTAATGTAGGAAGCTAATTTTTCTATTTCATCAACAACTTGCACAACAAGTTCACGAGTAGGTACTAAAATGAGTACTCTCGGATTATCTTGCTTTGAGTATTTCAAATGACGTAAAATCGGTAACATGTACGCAAAAGTTTTACCTGTACCTGTTTGTGCAATACCAACCACATCTTTACCTGAAGCAACAATATTAAAAGCTTGCGCCTGAATAGGTGTGGGATATTCAAAACCTAAATCACCAAGCGCATTATACAAAGGTGTGTTCAGATTTAAATCTGCAAAAGTCGTTTGATCTTCCATGTTGCAAAGGTAATTTTTTTACTTCGGATATTCATACTTGTTATTGACAGCTTTAATTCGCAAATTTGCGATACATTTGAGAGTATTGAGAACAAGCGCAACCAAACATATTTCCAATCCTGAAATTTTCAAGAAGCAGATGCTATCTTGGAGCCAACAATTTGATGAAGTCGTTTGGCTAGATAGTAATGATCACAAACAAGAATTTTCTGCTTATGACGCGGTTTTGGCGGTTGATGCGCTCACGGTATTTCAAACGGATTACTTTGATGCTTTTCAGCAATTGCAGGAGTATCAGTCTTCTGTAAATGACTGGATTTTTGGCTATTTATCCTATGATCTTAAAAACGATATTGAACAGCTAAGCTCCAATAATTTTGATGGTCTAGGGTTTCCTGAATTATTCTTTTTTCAACCTAAAAAAGTGTTTTTGCTCAAAGGACATGTCCTAGAGATGCAGTATCTTAATTTTGTGTCCGATGAGCTTGATGAGGATTTAAAGTCTATAGCGGAAGAAGTGCTTGTGGAGACGGTAATTTGCCAAGAACCTGTAAAAATTAAATTGCGAATTCATAAGGAGAATTATTTTAATAAAGTGCGCCAGATGTTGGCTCATATTCATAGAGGTGATATTTATGAAGCTAATTTCTGTCAAGAGTTTTATGCTGAGAATACCCATATTCATCCTTTAGATACGTATCACAAGCTCAATAGCATATCCAAGCCGCCTTTTGCAACCTTTATGAGAATTTATGACAAGTATTTGATGTCAGCCTCACCAGAACGCTATATCAAAAAGTCTGGATTGGATATCACGTCACAACCTATTAAAGGAACGGCTAAGCGGTCTGAAAATAAACAAGACGATGCACACCTAAAACAGCAACTTTCCGAAGATGCTAAAGAACGAAGTGAGAATGTGATGATTGTGGATTTAGTTCGTAACGATTTGTCTAAAACAGCGGTTAAGGGAAGCGTAAACGTCAAGGAGCTTTGTAAGGTTTACACCTTCGAACAGGTTCATCAAATGATATCTACAGTGACTTCTAGAGTTGAGGAAACAACGCATCCGGTCGCGATTATAAAATCGACGTTTCCCATGGGCAGTATGACGGGTGCTCCTAAAATTTCTGCGATGAAAATTATTGAGGACTTGGAGGAGACCAAACGCGGACTCTATTCTGGAGCTGTTGGTTACTTTTCTCCAAACAACGATTTTGATTTTAATGTAGTGATTCGCAGCATCCTTTACAATGCGACAAATGCCTATGTATCCTATTCCGTTGGAGGTGCCATTACAGCAAAGAGTGACCCAAATAAGGAATACGAAGAGTGTCTTGTGAAAGCCAAGGCAATGCGAGAGGTTCTAGAGAATTAATAACACTTTTTAGTAATTACACATTTTAAGAATTACCTTTGATTTTGTGGAGCAAAAATTCAGTAAACATATTGATGAACACCTAGATTTTCTCAAGGAAGGTAAATTACTTCTAGCTATTTCTGGAGGATTGGATAGCGTGGTTCTAGCACATTTATGTTATGACTTAAAGTTGAATGTCGCCTTAGCCCATTGTAATTTTAATCTGCGTGGCGAAGAAAGCGATGCAGATGAAGCCTTCGTTTTGGATTTGGCAGAACAGTTCAACTTTGAGGTTTTTATTGAAAGTTTTGATACGGAAGCCTATGCAGAAACACATCAACTGTCCATCCAAATGGCAGCCAGACAATTGAGATACGATTGGTTCCATCAGTTATCAGAGCATTTAGGGTTTGATTTTATACTGACAGCCCATCATGCCGATGATAACCTAGAAACATTCTTAATCAATTTAACGAGAGGAACAGGCTTTAATGGTCTTACAGGTATACCTGAGATCAATCATCGCCTTGTACGACCATTACTCATCTTTTCAAGAAGTGACATTGAAGATTATGCAGAAAGACACCGACTTCAATGGCGTGAGGATAGCAGTAATGCTTCAGATAAATATCTGAGAAATAATATAAGACATCATGTTGTTCCCACACTCAAGGAAGGACGACAGGAGTTTCTTCAAAATTTTAAGAATACCCTTTCAAATCTAAATGATATCGCTGATATTGTTGCAGATCGGATGCTTGAATTTGAAAGTAAGGCGATTGAATCAATTGATGAAAATCAAGTTAAGTTCAAGATTTCAGAATTTAAAACTGTGAATAATCCAAGAGCATATCTCTACGAACTTTTTAAGGATTACGGTTTTACCGAGTGGAATGATGTCATGTACTTATTAGAGGCAAATTCCGGCAAATTTGTGATGTCAAAAACACACCGTTTGATTAAAGATCGGGATCATTTGATATTAACAGCTCTAAAAAAGCCTGTATTTGATGCTGTGGAAATACAAGACAATGACACCAAAGTACCCATTTCTAAAGGGATATTGTTTTTTGATGAAGCTGATGCGGTGACAACCACCAACAAAAATACCATTTATGTCGATAAGAATAAATTGGTGTTTCCATTATTGTTGAGGCATTGGGAACATGGCGACTCGTTTTATCCATTTGGAATGCGAGGAAAAAAGAAGTTAAGCAAGTATTTTAAAGATGAAAAGTACACCTTAGTGGAAAAGGAAAATGCGGTGGTGCTGACCTCTGGTGACCATATCGTCTGGCTTGTTGGTGAACGTGCCGACGACCGATTTAAAGTATCTGAACACACATCCCAAATTTTAAAAATCACATTAGAAACGAATGAGTCATAAACTGCGAGGACAAATTGTCGATATAAAGAACAGACGCATTTTTAAGGGCGAAGTAAGCATTTCCGAAGGCAAAATTGTGGCCATTGAAGAACAACAACACGATTCGGAACAGGTGATATTACCTGGTTTTGTGGATGCACATATACATATTGAGAGTTCGATGTTGGTGCCAACAGAATTCGCTAAAATTGCTGTAAATCACGGTACGGTAGCAAGCGTTTCTGATCCTCATGAGATTGCTAATGTACTTGGTGTTAAAGGTGTCAACTTTATGATTGAGAATGGAAAACTAAGTCCGTTTAAGTTTAATTTTGGAGCACCTTCCTGCGTGCCAGCCACAACGTTTGAATCTGCCGGAGCGACCATTGATTCAGACGCTATTAAACAGTTATTGGCCAACCCAGACATCAAATACCTTGCGGAAATGATGAATTATCCTGGTGTCTTGTTTGAGGATCAAGAGGTCATGAAAAAATTGGAATGGGCCAAGTATTATAATAAGCCTATTGATGGGCATGCACCTGGCTTAGTGGGAGATGATGTTAGTAAATATATTGGCGCTGGAATTTCAACCGATCATGAGTGTTTTACTTTTGAAGAAGGTCTGGAGAAATTGCAAAAAGGAATGAAAGTGTTAATTCGTGAAGGAAGTGCAGCTAAAAATTTTGAGGCTTTGATAGATCTTTTACCAGAACATTATAACCACATGATGTTTTGTAGTGACGATAAGCACCCAGATGATTTACTTATTGACCATATCAATAAGCTTTGTGCAAGAGCTGTAGCAAAAGGGATGGATATCTTTAAAGTCTTACAAGTCGCTTGTGTCAACCCAGTTGAGCATTACAATTTAGATGTAGGCCTATTACGAGAAGGTGATCTTGCCGATTGTATTGTGGTTGAAAACCTCCAGAATTTTAAGGTCCTTCAGACCTATATCAATGGAACTTTAGTGAGTGAAAATGGTAGTTCCAAGTTAAAGTCTGTCGCCTTTGAGAACTTGAATAATTTCAATACTGAGAAAAAGGATATTTCAGATTTTAAAATACCGTCTCACACCAAAAAAATTAGAGTCATTGAAGCTAACGAAGGACAACTGGTGACAAATGAATTAATTGCAGACGCCACCTACGATAAGGAAAACTTAGTCTCAAATACTGACAAGGATATTCTAAAAATGGCGGTTGTTAATCGTTATAATAACGATATGCCATCCTTAGCTTTTACTAAGAACTTTGGATTGAAAAAAGGCGCTATCGCGTCTTCGGTTGGTCATGACTCTCATAATATTATTGCCGTTGGTGTCTCTGATGACATGATTTGCAAAGCTGTAAATCTGATTATCGAAAATAAAGGAGGTATCTGCGCTGTTTCCGATACTGAGGAATTAATCGTACCCTTGCCAGTGGCTGGTATTATGAGTGACCAAGATGGCGAATCGATTGGGAAATCCTATGCAGCATTAGACCGTATGGCTAAATCCTTCGGGAGTCCGTTAAAAGCACCTTACATGACCTTATCTTTTATGGCCTTACTCGTCATACCAGCCTTAAAACTGAGTGATAAAGGTTTATTTAATGGTAAGGACTTTAAGTTTACTTCGCTCGAAGTGCATTAACATTTCTTTCTTAGATTTAATAGTTATAATAAGTATCTTTAAGCATTCTAAACTTTAAGACTTATGATAAGAAAGATACTTCTTTTAGCATGTTTAACAGTCATGCTCACTCATTGTAAAAAAAATATACCTTCGGAAGAAAGTGCATCTCAAACTACCGTTGAAACTACTGTCGAAACCGCTGAGGATACTTACGTTCAAGAGCATTATAATAAAAAGGAGGTGATGATTGAAATGCGTGATGGTATTAAATTACACACCACGATTTATACACCAAAAGATACCTCCAAAACCTATCCTATACTCATGATGCGAACGCCTTACAGCTGTAGGCCTTATGGTGCAAATGAATATAAAACGAAGATATCACCAAATAAATATTTGATGGAGGAAGGCAATATTGTGGTGTATCAAGATGTTCGCGGACGATGGAATAGTGAAGGTGTTTATGATAATATGAGAGCGTATATTCCCAACAAAACGGGCAACCAAACAGATGAGGCGAGTGATACCTATGATACCATTGAATGGTTGATTAACAACGTAGAGAATAATAATGGGAATGTAGGAACTTGGGGAATTTCCTATCCAGGTTTTTATGCGACCTATTCTTTGTTGTCTAATCATCCAGCATTGAAAGCTTCGTCACCACAAGCTTGTATAGGCGACTTCTATTTCGATGATTTTATACATAATGGCGCATTCTTGTTAAGTTATTGGAGAGCAACATCTGTTTTTGGTTATATGAAAGACCAACCTGTGAAAGAAGCGTGGTACGAGTTTCCAGATATAGGGACTGAAGATCAATACCAATTCTTTTTGGATGCTGGTCCTTTGAGTAATCTTGATGCCTACTACGGACCTGATAATGTGTTTTATGAACAAATTAAAACGCATCCAAATTATGATGAGTTTTGGCAAAGTAGAGGTATTATCCAGCATTTAAAGGACATAAAACCAGCAACGATGATTGTAGGTGGTTTTTTTGATGCTGAAGATTTATACGGCCCATTTTCAACCTATGAAAGCATTGAGAACAATAGTGATAATTATAATACAGTCGTATTTGGGCCTTGGAGCCATGGCGATTGGGCGAGAACGCGAGACCGACAAGTGGTAGGGAATATTCATTTTGGTGATGGTCTTTCAGATGACTTTCAGAAACATATTGAAACCCCCTTTTTTAATCATTTTCTGAAAGGTGAAGCTAACGGTAATACGAAGTTGCCTGAAGCACATATGTTTGATACGGGTAAAAAAGAGTGGGTTAATTTTGATTCTTGGCCTCCTAAAAATACTGAGAAGGCGACTTATTTCATGCAGCCTTATGAACGATTAACTCAAAAGGCGAATCGCATGATCGCAACTTCTGATTTTATTAGTGATCCTAAAAAGCCTGTACCTTATTCGGAAGATATCAAAGTGGTGTTTACGCCTAGAAAATTTATGACCGATGATCAACGCTTTGCAGCACGTCGTCCTGATGTCTTGGTTTTTGAGACGGAAATTTTAGAAGAGGACATGACTTTGGCTGGTGACATCATGGCTAAATTGAATGTATCAACGACAGGTACTGCTGCTGATTGGATTGTAAAAGTCATTGATGTGTTTCCTGGAGACACAAAAACACCAGAAGATACTGAAGATGTTCAAGATCATTTAAAACTTAGCAATTATCACATGATGGTAAGAAGTGAGGTGATTCGTGGTCGTTTCAGAAATAGTATGAGTGAGCCAGAACCATTCGTTCCTAATAAAAAAACAGCCGTTAATTTAAAATTACAGGATGTATTCCATACCTTCAAAAAGGGACATAAAATTCAAGTGCAGGTACAGAGTACGTTCTTCCCATATATTGACGCTAATCCGCAAACCTATGTGGACAATATTTTTGACGCTAAGGCGGAAGATTTTAAAACGCAGACTCATAAAGTCTTTAACGATTCTTCTATTGAGTTTACGGTTCTAAAATAAGATAAGTTTCATGCCAATATTGGATGTTCATTATAAACCACCCATCCTGTTTCGGAATGGATTTGTGGCAACTGTTTACTCAGGCTTATATCGAAAGGTTCGTGGTATTCAACAAAAACGCGAACGGATAGAAACACGGGATCAGGATTTCTTGGATTTGGATTGGAGCTATGCTAAAAGTTCTTCCGATGCTGTTATTATTTTATTACACGGATTGGAAGGTCATGCACAACGACCCTATATCACTGGAACAGCAAAGCTATTCAACGACAATGGGATAGATGCTGTAGCCGTTAATTTTAGAGGCTGTAGTGGCGAAGGCAATCGATTTTACCACAGTTATCATTCTGGAGCTACCGATGATTTGGATGATGTAGTACAACATTGCGTTCAACAAAAAAACTATCAAAAAATTTATATTAAGGGCATTAGTTTAGGTGGCAATATCACCTTGAAATATCTCGGCGAAAACAGGCCCAGACCAGAGACTATAAAAGCAGCCATTGCCGTTTCAGTTCCAGTGCATTTGAATGGATCTGCTAAAGAATTACACCGTTTTAAAAACAAAGCTTTTGCTATTAATTTTAGAAGACATCTAGTTGGAAAATTACAGGTAAAGCTTCAGCAGTTTCCAGAACAAATTTCTGAAGAGGATATCAAAGCGATCAAGACTTTAAGAGATTTTGATGAAATTTATACCTCAAAAGCGCATGGCTTTAAGGATGCGATGGATTATTATAATCAATCAAGTAGTCTTCAATACTTAGAGGCTATTGAGGTGCCAACGCTATTGATTAATGCCTTGAATGATTCCTTCTTATCACACGAGTGTTATCCAGTAAAAATTGCCAAGACTAACGACAATTTATTTTTAGAAATGCCAAAATATGGTGGTCATGTTGGGTTTGTTTCAAAGAACAATGTATATTACAACGAGAAAAGAGCTCTAGAATTTTCAAGACAATTTACCTAACTATAAATGTCTACCTTAAAAACCGCTATTATTACGAACTCCAACGGCATGGAACTCCATGTGTCCAATTTTGGCGCCACTATTTTAAGTCTGAAAGTACCCAATAAGCAGGGCAGTCTCACTGAAGTAGTGGTGGGTTTGTCTTCGCCTTTAGATTATCTAAAATCTGATTATTTGGAATTAAATCGCTGTTTAGGAAGTTCAATAGGACGCTATGCAGGTCGTATTTCCAATGGGCAATTCAACATCGATGGCGTGTCATATGATTTGTCGTTGAAGCATGGTATACATCTTCATGGTGGATTCAACGGATTTGATAAAAAATATTGGGATTTTGATGCTGTCATTAGAGATGACAACCCGCAAATGACACTCACTTATGTTAGTGATCATATGGAGGAAGGTTATCCTGGAAATTTAAAAGTTAAAGTGACTTACCAGCTCACCGCTTCCAATGAGCTCATTATCACTTACAAGGCAGAAACAGATCGTCCAACACATGTGAATTTGACCAATCACGCTTATTTCAATCTCAATGGAAAAGGAAGTATTTTGAGTCATGAACTTCAAATTCAAAGTGATCAGTATTTAGAAGTAGATTCACAGCAGATGCCTACAGGAATACTTTTAGAAACAACAGCGAACAAAATGGATCGAAAAGAGCCGTCAGAAATAGGTCGTCAAGACTTTGATGGATATGATGATACCTTTGTTCTGAATTCTGATGTTGATAAAGCAGCTGCTATATTATCTTCTGATGTAACAGGAATTGAAATGACGGTTTTTACAGATCAACCAGCGTTGGTGATTTTTACGCCAAAGGCATTTGATCAGTTTTCCTTTAAGGAAGGCCTCGTGTTTGATGATTATCCAGCCATTTGTTTCGAGGCGCAAAACTTTCCTGATGCGCCTAATCACATGAATTTTCCGTCATCAATTTTAAGTCCGGGAGAACTTTACCAGAATACCACTTGTTTCAAATTTTCATTGCTTTAGAGTTTCAGGAAACCCTACCACAACAATATCCCACAATTCGGGTAATAAAAAATAAACGAAGAGCGTAACAACCACGATTGAAATGACGTTCATCACAACACCTTTGCCTACCATATCAGGGATTCTTAGATAACCAGATCCAAAAACAACCGCGTTTGGTGGTGTGGCAACAGGCAACATAAAAGCGCAGGATGCCGCTACTGCAGCACCTACCATAAGCACAAAAGGATGAATGTCTACCGACAAAGCCATTGGTGCTAATACAGGGAGTAACATGGCTGTAGTAGCCAAATTAGAAGTGATCTCGGTTAAGAAATTGACAGAAGCCACTAACAGAAAAATGAGCAGTATGGTTGTAATACCAGCCAAAGAAGTCATTTGATTGCCAATCCATTCGGCCAATCCACTCGTCTCAAAGCCTTTGGCCAAAGCCATACCACCTCCAAATAATAATATGATTCCCCAAGGTATTTTAACCGCTTCTTCCCAATTGATAAGGCGTTCCTTTTTACTCTTTGATGGGATTAAAAACAAGACGACTGCAAACGCCATGGCAATGATGGTATCGTCAAGAGCAGGTAGTATTTTTTGTAATAAGAAGGAACGAGTAATCCAACAAAAGGCCGTAAGCATAAAAATGATGGCCACCAATTTCTCCTCGTAACTAATGCGTCCTAGGGATTTTAAAAGTCGTTTGATTTCCGCTTTTCCACCAGGAAATTCTGTCTGTTTAAACGTAAAGGCATAGCGTGTGAGATATTTCCAACAAATAAAAAGCAAGACCATAGAGATAGGGAAACCAAACATAAACCATTGCGAGAATGTAATTTCGTAATCATAAATATCAGAAACGACACCAGCCAAAACAAGATTGGGAGGTGTGCCAATTAACGTGGCAATACCTCCAATAGAAGCGCTATAAGCGATGGCTAACATGAGCGCTTTACCAAAAATGCGGTTTTCATTCTCTAGGGTATTTGGATTGTCCTTGAGCTGTTTAATGATGGCTATACCAATTGGTAACATCATGACGGAGGTTGCTGTATTGGATATCCACATAGATAGGAAAGCTGTGGCAAGCATAAACCCTAAAATAATTTTCTTGACGTCACTTCCTATAATGTTGATGATATTAAGCGCAATACGTCGGTGTAAGTTCCATTTCTCAATGGCAATCGCAATGATAAAGCCGCCTAAATATAAAAACACGTATTTATGTCCGAAGGCACTCGTAGTAGCAGGTAAATCTAATCCGCCAGATAACGGGAATAAGATTATAGGTAGGAGTGCCGTAATTGCAATTGGAATGGCTTCAGTAATCCACCAAACAGCAATCCAAGCTGTCGTAGCTAAAACGGCATTCGCTTCAGGAGAAAGACCCTCAGGTTTAAAAAATAAAAGAATCAGAATAAATAGCGCTGGGCCTAGAAATAAGCCAATACGTTTGGTGAGGTTCATTGACAAAGTGATTGAATCAACTAAGATAAAAATTTACAAGTATAATGTTTCAATTTGCTGGTTTAAATTTTCTAGAGGGCTAAATTTTGCAGGTATTTATAGAAACTTTTTTGTAATTTTAAATCCTCCCTTGCATTACTGGCTAATGAATTAATTAATCTGAAATTTCAACTAATACAACCTCTGTCAATACAATAACATGTATGGCAATCTAAATGATATGATGGAATCAGCACCAGAACAATCCACCTCGAGTACAGGTAACATTCCAAAGAATTATACCGTCTATAATTGTCATACACATACCTTCACCATAGACCATGTACCAAACAATTTTGGAAAGAAAATCATGCCTGTGTTGTACCAGGTGATTACCATGAAAGTGGTTAAATGGTATTATTTAAATTTAACGTATCGCAATAATAATTACAAGCGTTTTATACATAAATGCAATAAGGTAAAACACTTCTTTTTGGACATTCTAAAGTTTACCCGTGTGTTGTATTGGTTGTATACCTTGCTTCTGTTTTTCTGCAAATGGCTATTTAAAATGCTCATTAATATATTGGCTTTAAGCAATTTGTTTAGCAAGCAAAGCAAAGCGGCATTTAAGCGATTCACAACAATAGGTCGCTATGCGACTTACAGTAAATCAGGTCAACGTAAAGTTTTCGATTTACTAGAAAAAACTTATGATACCAACACAAAGTTCGTGGTCTTGCCTATGGATATGGATTATATGGAGGCAGGGAAACCCATTGCCAATTACATGGCACAATTAGATGAGCTCTTGAAAGTTAAAAAGAATAATCAGGATCAACTATTGCCTTTTGTGTTTGTAGATCCAAGACGCATTGTGGATCCATCGATTAATATCAACGGCTTTTCATATCAGGCTTATGTAAAACGTAACTTGTCTAGAGAAAATTTTCACGGTATTAAACTATATCCAGCTTTGGGGTATTATCCATTTGATAAGCATTTAATAGATACCTATAAGTTTGCCCAGGAACACCAAATTCCAATCACAACCCATTGTATAGAAGGTACCGTATTCTTTAGAGGTAAAAAGAAAAAGGAATGGGACACGCATCCCATTTTAAAATATACGAAGAAAAAGGAACAAGGACCCATTCCAATGCCTTTGCCACAGACTAAAAACTTTGATTTTACGACCAATTTTTCTCATCCGCTCAATTATCATTGTTTGTTGGATAAAGATTTATTGAGTGCTTATTTAGGAGAGACAGTCGATTTGAGTCAACTAAAGATTTGCTTAGCACATTTTGGTGGATCTAAAGAATGGCTGCGTTATACTGAGGATAATTGGAATAACTATAATAATAACATATCCCATAGTTCTAGGGTCGATTATTTCAATAGAAAAATCAAGAATACCTTGAATCATGGAAGTACCCGAACCATTTGGTGGAACGCTAGTTGGTTGTCTATAATTTACGATTTGATGATCAAATATGACGGTGTATATACCGATATAAGTTTTATCATTTTTAATGAAGAATTATTTCCGCTTCTGAAATATCTGCTTCAAGATGATAAGGTGAAGGATAAGATTCTTTTTGGCACAGATTATTATGTTGTCGCACAAAAAAACACTGAAAAAGCCTTGTTCCAAAACTTGAGAAGCTATATAGGAGAAGACTTGTTTTACCTCATCAGCCATGTCAATCCCAAACGTTTTTTGAGTACCAGTTGGACCACTTATTAAGCATTTTATTGATTTCAATGCGATTCTCGTCATTTTTATAGAATATTATCTATATTTGAGTAAATATTCTATACATGCTTAAAAAGGTTTTTGGAAGTGCCGTATTTGGTGTTGAAGCAACCACCATAACGGTTGAGGTGAACGTAGATTCTGGTATTGGTTATCATTTGGTAGGCTTACCTGACAATGCCATTAAGGAAAGTAATTTTAGAATTGCAGCCGCGCTTCAAAATAATGGCTATAAGATTCCAGGAAAAAAAATAATAATCAATATGTCGCCTGCCGATTTGCGTAAGGAAGGCTCTGCTTACGACCTCACATTAGCTATTGGTATTTTGGTTGCTTCAAAACAGATTAAGGCAGAACACCTTGAAAACTACTTAATTATGGGAGAGCTGTCTTTAGATGGTAATTTGCAACCAATTAAGGGCGCGTTACCTATTGCGGTAAAAGCTAAAGAAGAAGGTTTCAAAGGATTTATTCTACCAAAGCAAAATGCTAGCGAGGCAGCTATTGTAGAAGGATTACAGGTATATGGCGTAGACACTATTAAAGAGGTGATTGATTATTTTCATAGTGATGTCCCTATAGCACCAACCGTCATTAATACGCGAGAAGAATTTTACAATAATTTAAATTTTCCTGAATTTGACTTTAGTGATGTTAAAGGACAGGAAAGTATTAAGCGTTGCATGGAAATTGCGGCAGCTGGTGGTCACAATATTATCTTGATTGGTCCACCTGGTGCCGGAAAAACAATGTTGGCCAAGCGATTACCTTCCATTTTACCTCCAATGACCTTGCATGAGGCTTTGGAAACTACCAAAATACATTCGGTAGTAGGGCGCGTCAAAGCACATTCTGGACTTATGGCTCAGAGACCATTCCGTAGTCCACATCACACAATTTCTAATGTGGCCTTGGTTGGTGGAGGGAGTTATCCACAACCAGGAGAAATCTCTTTGTCGCATAATGGTGTGCTTTTCCTTGATGAACTTCCAGAATTTAAAAGAGAAGTTTTAGAAGTCATGCGCCAACCTCTAGAGGATCGTGAAGTGACGATTTCGAGAGCGAAATTCACGGTGACTTATCCATCGTCCTTCATGTTGGTCGCAAGTATGAACCCAAGTCCGGGAGGTTATTTTAATGATCCCAATGCACCTGTCACGTCTTCGCCAGCAGAAATGCAACGTTATTTGAGTAAGGTCTCAGGACCCTTATTAGATCGCATTGATATTCACATTGAAGTAACACCTGTACCATTTGATAAACTTTCTGATGAGCGAAAAGGGGAAGGGTCTGTAACTATTAGAAAACGTGTCACCGCAGCTAGGGAAATACAAACTAAACGCTTTGCAGATTCTAGTTCCGTGCATTATAATGCTCAAATGACCTCTAAGCAAATTAGAAAATACTGTCAATTGGAACCTTCGTCCAAAATCCTCTTAAAAACGGCTATGGAACAGTTATCCCTTTCCGCCAGAGCCTATGATCGCATTCTAAAAGTCTCAAGAACCATAGCTGATTTGGAAGCATCAGAACACATTACTGGTGCACATATTTCCGAGGCCATTCAATATCGAAGCATGGATAGAGAAGGTTGGTTGGGTTGATTATAACGACCACTCTTAAAATTTCATTTTAAATCTTGCCCTTACTAAATTTTCAGATCTCACCTGTTGGATTTGGATTAGGTAATTCTACTTGTATTTATGAATCAGGTATTTGTACTCTACAAATAATCGCTTAATAATCAGACATTTATATCGTCTTAATTAACCTTAATATTTTGAGGGAAATCCTATTAATGGAGATTAAGATCGCAACTTACTAATATCAATATAAAATATTAAGCACATGTCCACACACACACTACACTTCGATTTTAATCATGTTTCAGGTTATGAAAATAAGACGCTTTATTTGAAAATTAGAGGGAGTATCGCGCCAATTGAATTACACACTGAAAAAACACTTCAAGATGCAGCCAAAGAAAATTTAGTTTGTAAACATTTACTCTCTGAAAATCCCACAGCACTTACGCATTTTATTCAAGTACCTCAGAAACATTTTCATAAGGATTGTTTGACCATGATTGAAGTGGTTGGTGAGTATGATCCACATGATGGTGATAACCACTTACCGGATTTATACCATATGTCATATAAGGCGAATAATGAAGATCATAACGCATATATGAAACGATTGTGCGAGAAACATGGTGCATCTGTTCAGAGTCATATACTTCATGCTTATGGTGTTGAAACAAAGGTATCTAATTCTGATGTTCACAATTTAATGATGGATGAATTCAATGTGCTTGGGCCATTGGATGTTGCTAAGACCCTCTCTGGACAGCACCCATCCGTGATGAGCAATAAGCCAATGACATTTCAGGCTATGATGAATGAGCATGTGTATCCGTTACAAAAATCGGATCCTGATAGTATCAGACAGATTAATAACGTGACCTTGCTTAAAAACTCAATACAATCACAAGGTCCAGCCACAAAAACCAGCGGATATGCTAGGATTGTACAACCAGTTAATCCTGATACAAACAAAGGGATGACTTACGAGTTTGATATTGATAAAAGAAAAGCTGGTGATCCTTTATTAACTTATGAACTTACTAGTGAAACGGAATCATGGTTGGCTGCAGCTGCAGCGCAACCTGTTCAAACTTCCCGAAATGATACTCAGTTTCAAAATCAAACCTGGTCTGTAGATCAAGGGCAAGCATCTTATAACAAAGCCAACACCGAAACTCAAGTTCCAACACATAAAGCCACTAGAGAGGCTTTTATGCTCCAAGAACTCGCTGTTACAAAACCAGGTGGTATCTGGACCGTGGCGCCAAATACCTCTACACATGGTATTACGGCAGATCAAGGTTCTATTACATTCGATGATCAAAACAATTTCTCAATAGATATTGGTAATAACTTCTCGCGCATAGTAGGTGCCTATGTTGAATTTTATACAGATACAGAATTTAAAAAACCAATAAAGAATCCAACGGGTTGGAAGCCTGTTTCAATTCCTTCCATTTTTGAAACGGATGAAAAAAAGTTTTTAGAAATGATTTCTAATGTGAATACCATTATGGGGATTCCTATGCCTACAGATCCTACAAAAATGGACTTTGTGTGGCCTGACGATGCTAAGTCGGCTAAATTGCTTTTTGGAGGTATTGGTACTTACAATTACGATAAAAATATTGTCTGGCCTGGTTTTATTGAAACCGGAATATTCAATTTTGGGATTCCCATATTCTTTATGGTGGCAGGCGCAGCAGTAACCAGTTCTACGTGGTATAAAGAATTTATAAAAGACACCAATAATATTGCCGCTGCAGCAGGCGTAGGATTTTCTGGCGGTTCTGTCGCTTTTGGCGGCTATGCGGCAGTTAAAGGTTTAAAGAAAGCCCTGTGGACTTTTGGAGGTTTGATTGCTGGAATTATTATTAAAAAGGGGTTTGAATTGATTTTGAAGCAAATCATGCTAAAGATTACAGCTGCTGAAATTGCGAATGCTATTCCATATGTTGGTATTGCCACAAGAATAGCTTCTATTGCTTTAGATGCCGCTCAATTAGCAGTTTCTTTAGGAGAAGTTTTATCGTCACCTGCCGTTATTGAAATTGAAGTTAAACGACAAATGACTTTGGATTTCACCTTGCATCCAGATCCGAAACATGGTGTTTCAGGGCAGCCGCAAACAGCAATATGGCCGGCAGTTGGAGACAATTATCGCATTTTAGTCAACTATAAAAACGGTACGGGATTTGAAGCCAAAGGTCAGGTGCCTTTAACATCGCAAGGTGGTTCTTCAAATCAAGCTATCGTTGAAGATTTTATCGTGCCATGGGGTGGCTCCTTTCAAATAACGGCTGGAATTTATTCTAAAAATGGTTGGTTATGTGGTAAATATCAAAGTGATTGGATTGAAGCACAACCAGATACAGTTGCTTCTGGTAAAAAGACATGCACTGGAAATATTACTGAACTTCTCGTACCACTAACACAAGATACGCAGTACAACTTTATGCAAAAGATGATTTTTGATACCACTGATAACAAACACAAATGGTGGGGAACATCTGAAGGTGCAACTATTCCTTCAGAAACTTTAAGCAGTTTAAATCCTTCAAATACGGGTAATAATATAGCGCAGTTAACAGGTCTTACAATTAACAGGTCTGCCTATATGATAGGTTATGGATGGCAAGCAAGTGGCGAAAACATTCCTCTTGAAGATGGTCCAATAGATTCAGGTCAAATGTTTGTGTTTCAAAACCTAGGGGTTTTACAAGATCCTGATTCCATAAAGCTAAAAGGCGGGACTGATTTGAATATTGCTAAATTTCCTTCCTTTGGATTTAAAACAAAACCTGGTATTGCTTATGATTTATATGGTGGTACAGCGACTGAAATAGGTGAGCTTAATTTTGTGCTTGACACCAAAGGTGGCGACATAGGTTATTTAAGACACGTAGACTTGCTCAATAGTAAGAGTGACTTTGATTTGGATAGTGGTCTTTCTTATGGGACATTCACTTTAGGTGATATCGATGCTATGGTCGTACATCCTAATGGTTATATCGTAGCCGTGAATTACAGTTCTCATAGAATGCAAATTTTAAAACTTCCTAAAACGGCAGTGCCTGATTCTGATTCACCAGCGGCTGTTGTCGTCTCTAATAAGGGTATTCAAGAAGGCTTAATGCTGGGACCTATTGCATTATCCATAGCGCCAGATGGAAAAATCATGGTGCTTGAGTCCATAAGTGAAAGAGTACAAGCCTTTGATATTAAAGGAAATCCAGCGCCAACCTTCACAGGAGAACAGCTCTTTACGATTACTGGTGGTGCTTCAATGGCGGCTGAGCTTGATAAAAAAGTAGCACCAGCTCAATTGATTCAATCATTCTTAGATAATAATTCTGCACATTTATTTGATCTTGATAGAAGCTTGGTGTCAGTGCTGGATGCCGCTAAATTAGACGATACTATTGTGAATGCTTTTTCTGATCACATGATTTACTTTGCTTATGAGAGAAACCAGAATGGATCCATTGATACATCTTCAAAAGATTCAACAAAAGTTACAGTAATAACAGCCGGTAGTCAATGGAACATAACTGATCCAACAAGAGATAACACTTACATATTAACTCTTTCAGGAGGTAAAATTAGCGTCAATGATCAATTTAATAAAACTCAGGTTATTATTTTGGTTAAGAATAATTCATGGCAGTTAAAAGATTTGGCTGGAGCTAAATCTTATCTTATTGAGAAATCAGGTAATGACCTGGTCGTTTCAGAATATCTGTCATATTTCCCAATTAATCCCAATAATGAGAAACTAACATATTGTGATGTCGCCATTGAAAGTAAAGGCTATTTGTACGTGCTTGCTTTTATTGGTGATGCTTCTCAAGGGACTATATCGAGTGACGCGTATGTGATGGATGTTTATACGCCAGAGGGCAAACATTTGTTTAGAACACCAGATCAAAAGTTATCTGGTGCAACCAATATGCAACACATTGCTGCTGGAAAATTGGCAATAGACACGTTCAGAAACTTATTTACTTTAAACTTCGAGAAATTATCAGGTCCAAATGGTCGAACAGAACCATCCATAAGTCAATGGATACCGACACCGCCATTATTTGAATTAGATCTGGGCGATGCAAAGACTTTTGATAGCGGTGATTTAACCAATATCGGTAATCTTTTGGCCCCTCATGGTATCACATTATCGAGTTCAGCAACTATTGAGACGCTTAAAAAAGGAGAACATTGGACCATCGATGACATAGGAAATAATAAAACTTATGACATTGTCACGACCATCACCAACCTTGAAGTATACAACATACCTTCCTGAAAGTGAGACCTAACAAGGCCAAACAATTAAAAATAAAATCATTTAAAAATGAAAGATATGAATCGTTATGATGAACTACTAAAACTACTAGAGGTAGACGGTAGTAATGAATTTACTGCCAATCTGGAGGCAGAGAAAACCACAATTAATTCAGAAGATGCAAAGCGACGTTATTTTGAACTCACGGATATTTCGAAGGAAGAGCAAGCTCATTTTCCAGATTCCTTTGAAGTTATCGCCTCAAAAAATATTCTGATCACACCAGAAAATCCTTTCATTATTGAAGACAAGAATACGCCTGTGGCCTATCATTTTGATACGATGACATTTCAGGATGGAGGTCAAATAATATGTTATGCTTCGGCACTTATTACAGTGGAGACATTAATCAAATAAAATCATTACTAAGTTATTAATTAAAACCATAAGATCATGCAACAATTTGCAAACTTTGAACAAGACATTTCTAATCTAACAGCACTTGGTGTTAAAAAAGCGACAGAACGCACAACTTCTTATAATACAGGAGATTATCCTGACGGACTTGTGTTGTCTTCAGATCCTAGTAAATCTCATATTCCAGCAGAGATTATCACAGTAAAAGATGTAAAAACATTAAAAGAACTTTGTGGTGTTTCAAATACAATGGCTCGAAATGTGATTACAGATGCTTCAAGAATTCCACCAAATTTAAATACTCTGAAAGAAGCCATAACAGATCCTTTTCACCCTCATATTTGTAATGCCATGAGTGAATATGTTTTTGGTGATTCTACCAAGGTGGATTCTTGGGAAGGTCCAATCAATGATTTACGGTTCCCTATGCAAGTCTCAATTTTTACGGCCGATAACATTAATGTACAACCTGGAAAACCACTGAAGTTAGAAGGGACCGACGAGAAGCCAATTGCCTTAGTCGTTGATAAAATTACGGTAGAATCGGGTGGTCAAATAGTAACAAAGGGACCTGGAAAAGTAAGTTCAAAAGAGGCGATTTCGGCAGATCCAACCACGCCTTCAACCGTTACACTATTGTCTATTGGTGGTGATGGTGGTGATGGCGGTGTTGGTGGTAATGGTAGTGATGCAGGGCCAGGAAGTAAAGGGCCTGATGCCTCAAAAAACGGAAAGCATGGTTGTAATGATGCTGGCGCTGGAGGTAAAGGTGGTGATGGGACAGGTGCCACTAAAGGTGGTGATGGCGGTGATGGCGGTGAAGGTGGAATTATTAATTTTTCATTTCCTGTAATGGAAGGAAATTTTACAGTAGGTAGTATTGGTGGTAATGGTGGTGATGGCGGTAGAGGTGGCAATGGTGGCAATGGCGGACCTGGTGGACCTGGAGGTGATAGTTGCCGGACCTGTGGTAAAGGTGCACAAGGACCAGGTGGTAACGGAGGTGATGCAGGAGATGGCGGATTAGCAGGAAATGGTGGAAATGGTCAAAAAGTATACATCAATTATAATTCAGGAAGTCCAAAATTTCAATTATCGCCACAGAAAGCTAACGGCGGAAAAGGAGGTAGTGCTGGTACACCTGGCAAGTATGGCACTGGGAACCCTAATGGAAAACCAGGTGCTTCAGGAAAATCACAGGATGGCGGCAAAGGTGGAACACCTGGTCAAGTCATCATTAATGGGAGTCCCATATCATAATCATATAAACTAGAAAGTTATGTCAGAAAATATAGATATTTTAATTAAAGGTCATGATGGTACCAATGGAAATCAAGGTACTCATGGGCTAAATGGTCTTGAAGGTTCTAATGGAACGAATGGAAGAAAACCTTTTTTCTCAAAATATGTACCTGCAACAGACGGGACGGATGGAAAAAATGGTACCAGTGGCACCAACGGCGAAGACGGCGGTCATGCTACAGATGCTCAGTATTTTTCTCTTTCAATAAACAACATTAGTTCTGACTCTGAGCTGGTGGTCCGAAGTATAGGTGGTAATGCAGGTATGGGTGGCCATGGCGGTGCAGCAGGTTATGGCGGTAACGGCGGCAATGCAGGGATTAATAAACCAAGTCATAAAGATCTTGAGGTTTATGGAGGTAAAGGTGGTAATGCAGGTGATTGTGGAAATGGAGGACATGCAGGAAACGCAGGAAATGGTGGTGCAATTGTTATCACGTATTGTAAAAGTTCTATTTCAAATCCAATATCGGCTAAGTCATCTGGCGGTAACGGTGCTAAAGGTGGTACTGCTGGTATGCAAGGAATGGGTGGTCAAGGCGGAAGAAATTATGATGGTAGTTTTGCCAATAAAGGTCAAGATGGAGCCACAGGAAAGGCTGGTAACTCAACAAATGGTGGTACAGGAAATTCGAATGTGGTCGTCACCCAAAAATGTTAGTTCATGAAGAATGCAATTGAAAATATAGCTCAAGCGGAATTTGTGGGTAAATATGCATTTAATACTCAAGACGGTCAATACCTGATAAGCTTGACAAAGGAGCAAGATAAAAACGATATTGTTATGGCCGCTGGAAATACTAATGCTCCTGCCGATAATCAGCAGTTCAATCTCTATGGAGATTTGACATCTGGATTTATAATGCAAGGACCCAATTGGGAATATTTAAGTTATGGAGATGACTATGTCTCCAATAAAAAACGAAATGATATATCACTCTCTCAATTTTCATTTGTAACGATTGATAACTTTAATGTTTATATAGTCGAGTCGGTGAGTGGTGTTGATTATTATTTAAACGTAAACGGGATGACGTTGGAACGGATTCCTAAAAACACGACAACACCACCAGACACCGCTAAATTTGCAATCAATAAAATTACCGACAGTGTTGCTGATATGAAGCGTCAGAAGAGTACACTTGGTAATCCATTAACAGGTGTCTACCTTTCTCATTTAGACCTGACTAAGATTGCTTTTATGGCAACAGACTTATCTTATGCTGATTTTACTTCAGCGAAATTATCAGAAAATAATTTGAATGGATGTACTGCCCAGAACACTATTTTTGATGATGCCGACCTTTCTTTATGTGTGGCCAATGGACTCACATTTACCAATTGCTCATTCGTTAAAACCAATATGCAATATATTAAGTTAAATACTTCCATTTTAAATGGTTGCGTGCTTAACCTTGCACAATTTAACGCCCCTACAAATCCAAACAATTACAAGACGAATCTTCAGCAAGCAGACTTTACAGATGCTTCCATGGTTGGTTGTCAGTTTGGTAATGCCCTTGTTAATAATTCAACTTATAAAGGAGCAACCTTGATAAACACCGATTTCACAAATGCCGTGGGTGTAGAAACAATCGTCGATTTTAGTGATGCCTTGTTAATTGGCTCAAAATTAACAGGACATGATTTGACTAAAATTAAAATGAATTCAAACACAAACTTCATGGGAGCTCAGTTAGATCATTGCGATTTTACAGGTCATGATCTCACGGATGTTGTATTCGCAAAAGCCTCCATGCAATTTGTGAAACTAGACCATACTATTTTAGATGGCGCACAATTAGCTTTTGCAGACCTTACCTCCGCAACAATTACAGGAGCTGTTTCCATGATTGGTTCTAATTTGTCTAACGCTATTATGCAAAGTATACAGTGTCCAGGAGCTCAGTTAGGCGCAAAAAAGACATTGCAAAAACTTTCTCTAAGTGATATGGGAGATTTAAACAATGGTCATGTACCTGCATCACTAACGGGATTGCCACTTAAAATTCCTTCAAATTCAAAAGTGCTTATTATACAACCGAGTTCCATATGGAGAATACTGACTGTGAACCAAGAATATCAGGTAAACAAGAATGGAAATTTTCTATTAGTACAAGAGACAACTGCGACGTCTAATGCGGCTATACTGTCAAATGCATACATGCCAAATGCTAATTTTGAACAAGCGAATATGTACGCTGTAGAGTTGTCCGGAGCACATTGGTATGGCGCTTCTGCTAGCGCTAAAAGTGCTGACCTGAGTTTGGCTAATTTTTCAAATGCAAATGTTCTGGGAATGGTTTTTACTCAAGCATTACTTCAAGGGACAAATTTTGATTTTGCAAATCTCATAGGAACCAAATTTGATAAAACAGCGTTGAGTCCTTCTTCCGATTTGAAGCCAACTTCGTTTGCTTTTGCTATGATGCAAAGTACGGAGTTTATTGAAACAAATGTCAACTTTGCAAATCTAACCAATGCTGCTTACGCTCTTGATGATGGTGTGCCCTTGTTTAACATTGATGCGAATTATAAAATAGCATTAGATAGTGAAACACTCGACTCAAAGCTTAAGGATCTCTTTACGAATAACGGATATGGTTTATCCGCTGTTGCCAAAGTCCAAGTTAATACACCTGGCAAAGAATGGATGATTCTCAATACAGACCAAAATGATGATAGTCAGGTTGGGTATGGTAATTTCAAATTGGTGTATTTTTTAGATGAAAATGGTTTGGAGAGTATCAAAATAAACGGAGCTACTCCCATAATTATATTACAAAAAAACAGCAAGGGACAATTGCAACAAACACCTTTATCATTTGGAAAAACAGCCCTTATGTTAGATCAAATGAATGATGATACTACGTGTCCATCAGGAATGAAATTGAAACTATTAAATAACCATTTGAGCTTTTCAGAATTAATGACTGCGGCTTTACCGCCATCACCTCCTGTATGCAGTAACTGCTGGGGATAAACACTTTTAAGATGTCAAACAATAAAACATATGAACCTATTGCAGTCGTTGGAATGGGGTGTCGTTTTCCGGGTGGAATTGATAGTCCTTCTGCTTTTTGGAATGTTCTAGAAAAGGGCGTAGATGTAATTTCTGATGTTCCGAGAGACCGCTGGAACCATGACTATTTTTATGATAGCGATAGGACACAAGAAGGAAGTATTGTGAGTCCTCAAGCGGGATTTATTGAAGATATCAAAAGTTTTGATTATGGTTTTTTCGGCATATCTTCTAACGAAGCGAATTCTATGGATCCACAACAACGTATTGCCTTACAAGTTGTTTGGGAATCATTTGAACAAGGCGGTATGGATATTACCAAATGGTCAGATAAATTGGTTGGTGTTTTTATGGGTGCATTTACAGCAGATTACCAATTCATACAGCAATTGCAACCTTTGGTGTACTCTGTATACACGCCTACGGGAATGACTAATACCATGCTCTCCAATAGAATTTCACATACCTTTAATTTTAAAGGGCCATCTATGTCAATAGATACGGCATGCTCGGCGTCACTAACCTCGATACATCAAGCCTGTAGAAGTTTGCAATCTAGAGATTCTGACTTAGCTATAGGTGGTGGTGCCATGTTAATGTTGACGCCAGATTTTATGATTGGAGAAACCAAAACAGGATTTTTGTCGAAGACAGGAAGATGCCATTCCTTTTCTGAGAACGCTGATGGTTATGTAAGAAGTGAAGGTGTAGGTGTTGTTATCTTAAAAAGATTGGAAGATGCGATTAGAGATCGAAACCAAATACAAGGCGTTATTATTGGTTCATCAATTACTCAAGATGGTGCCACTCACGGTATTGCATTGCCAAATGGAAATGCTCAAAAATCGGCCATGATGAAGGCTTGTGATAGCGCATTAATAACACCCAATATGGTAGCCTTTGTGGAAGCTCATGGAACAGGAACATCTGTAGGTGATCCCATTGAGGCACATTCAATCGGTCATATTTATGGACAAGCCCGAAACAAAAGTCAACCACTTTTAATTGGGTCTTGTAAAAGTAACATTGGACATACGGAATCAGCAGCAGGTGTTGCTGGTTTGATGAAAGCAATCCTGTGTTTACAACACAGAGCAATCCCTAAAAATTTACATGCTACTCCTTTAAATCCGAATATTCCATTTAATACACTCAATCTGCAAGTTCCATTAAGAACTCATGAACTAAAACAGGTTTCAGGTCGATTAATTGGCGGTGTAAATTCTTTCGGTTATGGTGGTAGTAATGCTCATGTTTTGGTTGAAGCATATGATCAAAAATTAATGTCTGTCAATAAAAAAAGAAAGCCAGAAGACAAAAGATTATTCTTGCCAATTTCAGCTAATTCTAAAGAGGCTTTTGAAACGATTGCATCAAATTGTTTGACTGCTCTTCAGTCGCAATCTGCAGATGACCTGTGTTATACATTTGCAAATCATCGTGCGCATCTCAAATACCGAAAGTTGCTGTCTGCTGAGACTAAACAAGACCTTAATCAACAACTTAAACAGATCTTGCACAATAACGAATTAAACGCATTGAAGTCTATTGTTGAACATAGCATGATTTGGGTATTTTCAGGATTGGGAGGCACAACTTACGGTTCAAGCAAAAAGTTGTATCATGGTGAACCTGTTTTTAGAAAGGCTTATGATGAATGTAATAGGATCTATCAAATCATATCTGGTGAATCAATGATGGATGTTTTAGATCAACAAAAACCAGACGAGATCATAAAAGATTATCACCATTTGCAAATCGCTATTTCTTTTCATCAAATGAGTTTAATTGCTTTATTTAAAAGTCTGGGGCTGAAGCCTGATGCCGTAGTAGGTCATAGTGCTGGTGAATTTGCGGCATTTTATGCGGCTGGCGTTTATGATTTAAAGGACACCTTGAAACTCATTCATCATCGTATCACATTGGTTCATAAAATCGATAATTCTGGTGGTATGATTTCCTTAATGGGGAAATTATCCGAGGCTTATCAATTGATTCATAAATTTAATGGTAGTCTTTCTGTTGCAGCCTATAATAGTTTAGATAGTATTAGTGTCTCTGGAACAAAGAGCGCTTTAAAGACACTGTCTGCTGATTTAATGAGGCATCATATGGCATTTAAAGAATTACCAAGTAAGAAAGCATTTCATCACAAACACATGTTTCAAGGGCTGAATGACAGCGACCTTCTACCATTAAAGATACATCCTAAACCAGCGAGTATAACACTATATAGTTCAGTCACAGGAGAACAAGTTGAAAGTGCAGAAATGGCTAAAACATATTGGCAAGATAGTTTAAAAAGTCCTGTGCGATTTCAAGAAACGATATCGAAGATATTGAAAGATCACATGGGACAATGCTCTTTTCTTGAAATCTCTGATAGCCCAGTGTTGCTTCAGCATCTCAGAAAAATAACAAAAAACACACCTTCATTGATACTCAATCGAGTCAAAAGAAGCGCATTTCAACTGTACGGTACGATAGCTGCTATTTATGAGTTTGGAGTGAACTTAAATTGGCAAGCGATAGTAAAACATGGAAGTTTTGTCCAATTAGAAACATATCCATGGTTAAAAACAACGGCTTGGCATGAGTCAGAATTAAGTAAACAACGCAGATTGATGCCTATTGCAGCTCCGCTTTTGGGGACAAAATTAGTAGAGCAAGAAAATCAGTGGGAGGCACGATGGTCTACCTCAAAATTGTCTTGGTTAAATCAGCATAAAATATTAGGCGACTATTTGTTACCAGGAGCGACTTATGTGGAACTTGTGTTATCTGCATTAAATCAGGTATTACCCAATTCACAATTTGCTATTGAACATTTGACTTTTGAAAAATTGGTGCGTTTATCCTTTAAGTCTAGTTTTTTCACAAAAGTATGTTTAGACACAAAGGAAAAAATAGTAACCATTTATGTTACAGAAAAATTATATCCTAAAGACTTTTTTGTAGCGGCAAGAGCACATTACAGATGCTTACCTAAAAACCAAAGTACCACAAGTGTCTTTGCTGAAAAACATTTGAAAGGAAACACATCGGATGGTAAATTATTATATGATTTACTCTCTAAATCAAAGTATGGTTACGGACCTGAATTTCAAGGTGTAAAATCATTTATTTCTGATGGCAAATCAAGTCAATGCAGCATTGTGGTGCCACCAGAACTGTGTGACGATAAATACGAATTACATCCAGTGGTTTTAGATATGGCATTTCATAGTGCTTTAGCATGCCGATTTAACTTCGAATTCAATCCTATTCCCTTTCAAATACCAACGTCTATAGGTGAAGTTAAAGTTTACAGGCAACCAACACCTGAGATGTTCGCTACTTCTGAATTGATTCAAGAGACAGTGAATACTTCAGAATATCATATTTCATTGTATAATGCTGAAGGGCAATTGATAAGTACTTTTCGTAATTTTAAAACACAGGCCTTGTCTAAAAGTCAGGAAGATTTAAAATTTCAAAAGGATATAGATGACCTTGTGAGTACTCTAGAATGGGAGCCACATATCTTTAAAAGTCTGAACAAGACACTTGCTAGTGAGGTGGTAATTATTGTTGATAAGGAAGCCTTGCGGAAGCAGATTATTAAAGAAGTAACGTCTCTTAATATCAAAGCTTCAGTACTTTGCTACAAAACTACAAAACAGCAGTCCTTAGCTTCAAAGCAAAAAATAATGCTTGACCTCTTTGATAATATTCCCAATAATGCGTTGGTGATAAATTGTCTTGCTCTGAATGTGGCATCAACATCTGATGTGATTCCCAAAATATGTGACTCGACGGTGGTTTTAAGTCAAACAATCAAGGAGCTAGCGTTTAAAGGTAAGGTTTGGTTTGTAAGTCAGAATGCACAACCATTATCACAGCAAAAATACAATCCATTTCAAAATGCGCTTTGGGGAATGGCTAGAGTCTTTTGCAATCAGGAGTTTCCAGAAAATAGTGGTGGCATTATAGATATAGAAAGTATCAAAGATTTTAAGAATGTACTTTCGGTAGTCGCACAAAAAACCACTGAGAATCAATATGCTATTAGGAATGGCGAGTGGTTTAAATTGCGTTTAAAAAGTCACGTGGCTACATCGAATAAAAAAACTGATGTGAGCTTCAGCAAGTCTTTACCGTATTTAGTGACAGGTGCTTTTGGAGCTTTAGGGAAAGAAGTGGTCCGTTGGATGTTATCCAATGACGCTAGGAACTTTATTTTAACAACCAGTTCACCTTATCAGGAAGAGATGCTATCAGAGAAAAATAGTTTTGTTAATGAATTAAGGATGCAAGGCGCTCATGTTGAGGTCGTCACAGTAGATCTATCACAGAATCATTCTATCAATATTTTGAAAAATCAATTGCCAATTAACGAGATTGCTGGTGTGGTTTATGCTGCTGGCGTGGTTGATGACAAACTCTTAGTTGAGACTGATCGCAACTCTTTAAATAAGGTAGTTAACACTAAGTTATTAGGAGCTTGGCATCTACATGAGTTATTCAAGCTAGTACCACTAGAGCATTTTATCCTCTTTTCATCTGTTGCTAGTTGTTTTCCAAATAGAGGTATGGGTAATTATGCGGCTGCAAATTCAACTTTAGATGCATTGGCACATTTTAGAAGGCGTATGGGATTGCCCGCACTAACCATAAATTGGAGTGCATGGAAGTCGGGAATGGTGGCTAAATTAGGGTTTGAAAAGCATTTAGAGAAAATCGGGATTATCGCCTTAACAGAGCGCGAAGGTATTGCTGCATTGGATACTGTGTTTTTTAATACGCAAGCTCAAGTTATTATACAAAAAGTTGACTGGGAAAGGTTTATCGGTTATCAAAAAAATAGTGCTTCAATTTTAGAGAATTATGTGCATTTATCAGAACCTACAGACGTCAATTCTAAAAATAAAGCTATCCAATCCAATATGGAATTAAGATTGTTAGAAGAAGTAGCAGATTTGCTGGCTATGGATATCGCAGACATTGATATTGCAACAAGTTTGAGTGATTATCATATCGATTCATTATCTGTTGTTGTCATTTCTGAATTTATAAGAACCGAATTTGGCGTAGACATCACTATAGATCAACTCAACGATGATATGAGCATATCAGATATCAAAACCTTCGTAGAGTTTAAGAAGAATGATGAATTAACTATGAGTATGTCATAGCTTCATCCTTGTGTTACTCTTTAGTGAAAAAATTGGTTTCATCTTTGAGGACTTCCCATTCCCAAGTGTTCGTATTAAAGCTGTGAGCGAAGGAAGCAAACGTGTCATTATCTAAAGGTTCAAACTCCATGATAGTGCTCAACCTTGTGAGATCGATATATTTGTTTTCTGAAATTGGTAAAAGTTCAACTCTTGCCAAATCGGCTGTATTTCCTTTTCTTTTGTAATAAAATTTCCCGTCTTCAACCCAGAAATTTCTCGGGCCATACCTTCCTGAATGACGCTTAAATTGTCGCTGTAAAGAATCGCTATTTTTTGTCCTTAAGTACACAAGGTGTTCTAAGATATTTTTTAAATACACATGTTTTGGGTTATTCTCAATAGCTGTCTCAAAGAGCTTTTCGGCCGCTTCTAAGTTGTTGTTTTCAAACGCTTCATTGGCTTTGGAAATAGAAGCATCAATTTTCCAATATAAGCGATTAATGGTGTTACTCCAATTAAATTGAAAGGTGTTTAATCCTATAGGTTTACCGTTAGTATCTTTTATTAGTTCGGTATAAAAAGTAGTCTCTAAAATAAAACCACCACCAAAAGCATGCTTACCAGCTGGTAAAAACGCAGACATATCTTGGTTTTTGACATATTGAATTAACCTGTCGTTTTCAATCCAGTATTCTTTGACTTGTTCATTGTTAGCGGATCTGTAGAGTCCAACAAACTGTTCAAGATTTTTAGATTGGTAAGCATCACTCTTTAGGAAAGTAAATATCGAATCATAAGCTCTGCTTCGGTTTTTATATTCAGGATAAGTTAATTTTAGTTCATTAAAGAGTTTTTCGGCGGAATTGACGTCACCTTGAAATAGTAAAGGCTCTAATTTTAGTGCTCGAACTCTTGGATTTATCATCTCATAAGTGCCTATTTCGTCTAAAATTCTTTGGTCTTCACCGTTGACAAGTGCGGCTTTACTCAAGTTGATACCAGTTTCGGCATTAGGGTCATTTTTAAATAAGGCATCGGCTGTATTTAAAAACGCTGTTGTATTTTTAGTTTCACCATATATTGAAAATAGAACACGATTATAAAAATCATTATTAGGATCAACTTCTAATTGTAATTTCACAAGCTTTTCAGCTTCCTCGTAGTTATCATATGCCAAGTTGCGCTGAATAGATATTTCAAGTTGTTTTTGCAATGGGAGCTTATTTTTTAAAGCAGCAGCCTTATCGATAATATCTTGGGTTTCCAATTTGCCTTTGTTGTAGTTTCTGTTTCTTTCGGCTTCCTTTAAATAGGCCAAAGCAAACTTAGAATCGATATCATAGGCTTTTTTATAATCGCCATTGGTATAAGCTTCAATAGCAGGTAAGGAGTTACTTATGAACTCATTAATAGGTAAATCAATATATCTAAGATTGTTGCTTTCAACAAATCCTGATTCAGAGGTAATGTAGGCGCTTATATCGTCGAGTAATTTAAGAATGTCTGGTCCTTTAAATAGTTGTTGTTTTATGACTTTGCCGTTTGTCGCTTTTCTTATGAAGGTTGTGATTTCGTAGTTATCGCCAATTTTCTGGTAATTTCCGTCGATATAGAATTCATTGAATAAAGAGGCTTCTCTAATTTTAGTGGTTGTGTTGGTTAAAAACATAAACTCAGGACTTAAGTTTTTGTTTTGAAGTAAATCCTCCAACAATAACTTTCCAATGCCATATCGCATCCAAGAAATGGTGCTATCTTCAGATATTTGATTAAATCCATAAATAGGAACTCCCACTCTAAATTCTTCCTTAGTAAATCTTTTAGTCTCCAATTGACCTTCGGTGTTTTCAAAGGAAATTTCCTTAGTAGTGGCCCCTAAATCGCTATTTCCGAAACCAAAATATAAGGTCATAACCAGTAAAATAATATTTAAAGGAATGATGATTTTTTCACGACGCTTAAAAATCAGTTTATTAAGGCGTTCTTGATGATAAAAATATATTAAGAGTGACGGAATAATCCCTATAAATAACCAGAGTAATACATCTACCCAATATGGTGAAATATCATAACGATTTAATACCCAATCGACAAATTGAAGAAATGTCCACGCAGCGACTAGATAAGCTGCAAAGAATTTCAAGACTTTTAACCATTTTTTTTGTCTATTATTTTCGGTTGACATGCTTTATGTAGTTTATGCTTGGGTCATCGTTACACGTAGGTGTTTTAAACAAATCTAAATATAAGATTATTTGTCAAATTAGTATTAGACACGCGTTAAAAGTTATAGCACTGAATAATTAAATTGTATTTTTACTTGATAACTACAGAGCCTTTCATATGAAAACTTATTCCATGATTGTCATTGTTTTGATGGCATTAAGTTGCACGTCTTCAGATAAAAAGAGGACCATAAATTCTGACATAGAAGATACTTCCAAAGAGGTTAAAATCGCAGCTGTTCCTAAAATTGATTTGGAGCAAGCGAATCGATTGGCCCAATTGCCCATACATTGCATCCAAACGGAATATCCTAATAAGTTAAACCAAACGATTGGGAGTGAAACCGATTTAAAAACGCCAAGAGAATTGCACCCAGCTTTTTATGGCTGCTTTGATTGGCATTCTGCCGTACACGGACATTGGAGTTTGGTAAGTTTATTAAAACAATTTCCTGAGATGGATCTCGCAGATGATGCAAAACGAATGTTGTTAGAGAACATGTCTAAAGCACATATAGAAGCTGAAGTGAATTATTTTTTCGGACAGTACAATACCTCATTTGAACGCACATATGGTTGGGCATGGCTTTTGAAGCTAGCGGAAGAACTGCATACCTGGGATGATCCTCTCGCCAGAACTCTGGAAGATCAACTACAGCCACTTACGAATTTAATTGTAGAAAAATATTTAGAATTTCTTCCGAAACTTAATTATCCAATTCGCGTTGGAGAGCATCCAAATACGGCATTCGGGCTTTCATTTGCTTACGACTACGCTATTACCGTTGGTAATGAAGAATTGTCTCAACTCATAGAGCAACGTGCCAAAGATTTTTATATGAATGATGATAATTGTCCGTTGTCATGGGAGCCAAGTGGTTTTGATTTTCTATCGCCTTGTCTAGAAGAAGCGGCTTTGATGAAACGTGTTTTACCAAAAGAACCATTTCAAAAATGGTTAAACGATTTTCTTCCACAGTTAAAACATAAAAACTTCAGTTTAGAGACTGGTAAAGTGAGTGATAGGACTGATGGCAAATTAGTGCACTTAGACGGTGTGAATTTTTCTAGAGCTTGGAGCCTAAACGAAATTGCTAGGGGTTTATCAGCCTATGCTCACCTTAAAAATGTGGCGAATAAACATATCAATTATTCGCTACCAAGTATTGTTGGAGATAGCTATGAAGGCGGACATTGGTTAGGTAGTTTCGCTATATATGCGTTAAACTCGGTAGATCGTGATTAGGAGTTGGTTTAAAAATATTGGACCAGGTCCTTTAGTAGCCGCAGCATTTATTGGACCAGGCACCGTGACGGTGTGTACTTTGGCAGGTGTGAATTTTGGATTCTCCTTACTTTGGGCTTTGTTACTTTCGGTAGTGGCGACCATTGTATTGCAAGAGATGTCGGCTCGATTAGGTTTGGTGACGCAGAAAGGGCTTTCTGAAATTATAAGAACCGAAATAACTCACCCTTTACTAAAGGTTTTTGCGGTGGTTTTAGTTTTTTCTGCCATAGTCATAGGTAACGCAGCTTACGAGGCTGGAAATATCAGTGGTAGTGTTTTAGGCTTGATGACCTTAACTGGAACTCAAGAAAACACCATCCCTTATTGGAGTCTGCTCATTGGCGGAATAGCCTTTGTTTTATTGTACTTTGGAAATTATAAAATTTTAGAGAAGGCTTTAATTTCATTGGTGATTTTGATGAGTATTTCTTTTCTAATTACTGCCATAATGACCAAACCTGATATTTCAAAAATTATAGAAGGCATGTTTATACCTTCATTGTCTGAAACTTCTATTCTAACAGTGATTGCGCTTGTTGGGACGACCGTAGTACCCTATAACTTATTTCTGCATGCTTCTCTAGTAAAGGAAAAATGGCAGCATACTTCCGACTTAAAGCATGTAAGACGGGATACGATTGTGGCTGTTATTTTAGGTGGAATGGTATCAATTTCAATTGTTATTGCCGCTGCAGCTATTACATCATCAGAAATTTACAGCGCAGCGGATCTAGCCAAAGGTTTAGAACCTTTGTTTGGAAATTATGCCACAGTGTTTATGTCTGTGGGCTTATTTGCTGCAGGAATTACAAGTGCTATCACGGCACCACTAGCTGCTGCATTTGTAGCCTCAGGATGTTTGGGATGGCGCGATAGTATGTCTTCTAGAAGATTTAGAGCTGTGTGGATTTTTGTGCTAGTACTAGGTGTTGTATTTTCCTCTGTGGGTTTTAAATCCATTGAAATCATCAAATTTGCTCAGGTAGCAAACGGTTTGTTATTGCCTTTGATTGCTGGCTTCTTATTATGGGTGATGAATAAGTCTTCCTTACTCGGTAAGTTTAAAAATTCGTTATGGCAAAATAGCATTGGATGGTTCATTTTAGGTATTTCAATATTTCTAGGAGTTAAGAGTATTTTAAAAGTGTTTGAATTATTATGAAGCATATTGATATCAATTGTGATATGGGAGAGGGAATAGGTAATGAAAAAGAACTCATGCCAATGATTTCTTCGTGTAATATTGCTTGCGGTGGTCATGCAGGAACAGAGGATACGATGCGCCAAGTTGTGAACCTGGCTCAAGAGCATCATGTCCATATTGGTGCGCATCCTTCATTTCCAGATAGACTTAATTTTGGTCGGCAAACAATGAGCATTAGCTTAACGGATTTGAAAAAATCTCTTGTTAATCAGATGACAGCATTCTATGATATCGCACAATCTCAAAACGCAAAAGTTAAACATATCAAACCTCATGGCGCTTTGTACAACGAGGCCGTGAAGAATAAAAAAATAGCTCAGATCATTGTTGAGACCTTGCTGCTATTTGACAAGGAATTAGAGTTATTTGCTCCATACGATTCTGTAGTTTCTAAAATAGCGCATCAAAATCAAGTGATTGTTAAATATGAAGCATTTGCTGACAGGCATTATAATGATGATTTGTCTCTCGTTTCTAGACATCATGACGATGCATTAATTACTGAACCAGAAGCCATGTTTAGTCAAATAAATTCCATCATTTCTAAACAACAATTAACCTCTATTAATGGCAAGACATTAAGAATAAAAGCAGCTACTTTTTGCGTTCACGGTGATCATAAAAATGCCGCTGAGAATTTGAATAAATTAACGCAGATTTTACAAGAGAAGAACATACGAATTTTATGAGTTATCAACTGCATTATAAACGCTTTTCTGAACGTGCGATTTTGGTGTCTTGGCCAGCAAAAATTGACAAAAATATTCTGGAGGATCTCTTATCTTTTAAAAATTATATATTAAATAATAATATTAAAGAAATAGTTTATATAAACAATGCATATAATTCATTATTAATTTATTATAAGTTAACTATTGATAATGTCAATGATGAAATTTTACGATTAAAGGACCTCTATTCATCGAAAAAAAACCAAATTGTATTAAGTTCAAAACTTTGGAAGATTCCTGTCTGTTATGACGCAGAGTTTGGGTTGGATTTAAATGACATAGTGACACAAAATAATCAGTCAATTGACGATGTAATTTTATGGCATTCCGCACCTGTGTATACAGTCTTTTTTATCGGGTTTTTGCCAGGGTTTTTGTATTTGGGTGGTTTGGACGAAAGATTGTTTATGCCACGACGAAAAACACCTAGAGCTCGCATTGAAAAAGGAGCTGTTGCTATTGGTGGAAATCAAACGGGTATTTATCCAAATGTGAGTCCTGGCGGTTGGCATATTATTGGGAATACACCGATCGAACTTTTTGATGCGAATACGTCGCCACCTTGTATGATTTCAGCAGGCGATTGCATAAAGTTTGAACCTGTAAGCCGAGACGCGTATGAGCATATCAAACAACGCATTAATGAGCAATCTTATGAACTTAAATTTGAGTTGATCCATGGTTGAGGTATTGAAAACGGGCTTATTGGATACGGTTCAGGATCTTGGACGCCTAGGGTATGCCGAATATGGTGTGCCGATTTCAGGAGTTATGGACAGATATTCTGCAGCAGTAGCAAATGGCATATTAGGAAACAGCTTAAATGCAGCCGTTATTGAAATTATAGCTACTGGACCAAAGCTTCAATTTGAGATAGACACACAATTATGTATTTCTGGAGCCAACATCAGTCCGAAAATCAATGATCTGCCAATTGCCAATAACCAGTGTGTTTTTATCACGAAAGGGGAAATACTTAGTTTCGGAAAGCTATTATATGGCTGTAGAGCTTATATTGCCATCGCTGGTGGGTTTTTAACGCCTTCAGTTTTAGGGAGTAGGAGCATGTATCAGACGATTACGAAAAGTAGTCAACTTTCGAAAGGTGCGAAAATTAAAATAGCTGAAGCTCAGAAAAAGCAACCACCAAATTATGCAACGGTGGCAGTGAATGACCTTCATTTTAACTCTGAAATTTTAGAAGTATATAAAGGTCCAGAATTTGAGTTATTGAATCAAATACAACAAGAATGGTTGTTTCGTACAACGTTCACACTATCCAATAAGAGCAATCGTATGGCATATCAAATTGAAGAAACTCTCAGCAATGACCTGCAGGATATTATTACATCATTGGTGTTGCCAGGAACTATTCAGTTAACGCCATCAGGGCAAATGATCATTCTGATGAGAGATTGCCAAACCACAGGTGGATACCCGAGAATCTTACAATTGGAGGAAGCATCTATCAACCGATTGTCTCAAAAGATTTTTGGCAGTAAGATTCGGTTAAAACGTAAAAATTAGTAAGAAAAAACTTCGATTTTAACAAAAATCATGGTTTTGTATTAAGATTTTCAATACATTACACTCGCATTAATTCAAAACCATTCAAATTATGAAAAATTTAGTAACACTTTTTTTAGGGATTATCTTAGGGGCTGCCGCAATGTACTATTTCTGTGCCAATTACAACGAAGAAGACATGGTAGACTCTATGGTGCCAAGAAACCCTAAGGGCTATATTGATGCAGGTCAAATATCAGCGTTAACTCAAGCCTATAATCCGAGATATGATCTCATTAGTGATTCCATTTTCCCAAACACAGAATTTGGTGATAACAGATCTTCATGGTATGCGCTTCAGGATGTGAGAGATTATTTAACGATTGCTGAAAATCAAGCTGATAGTCTAGGTTACGTTATGACTGGTGTAAGAATTTATCCAGGTGCCTATCCAGATTCTAAAGGTGTTCCAGGATATTCTACCTATTTATTTGTACCTACAGGTTATAAAAACACCTCTCAAGGAAACGTGTTGCATATGTCATTTCAAGGGAATAATGATATTCCTAATGGTGGAGGTCTTAATAAAGGAGGTAGTGGTGAGCCGCCAAGTGCCAATTATCCGCAATAACTAGAATTTGAAAGATTTTTTAATAAATAATTATTCAGTACTAACTAAGTCCGTTGAGCTCATTGCGGCGTTGGCTGGTAGTTATTATTTAAAAAAAAAACCGAACTCCGTTCTAAAGATATTTGTCTTTTATCTGTGGATGACTTTTGTCGTGGAATTGATTGGTGGGTATTCTCATCTCATGCAAGACAACTATGACAAACAATGGTTTATTGATCTAAAAAATAGTTTGTTATGTAGTAACCACTGGTTGTATAATATTTACTCGTTGTTAACTATCGGATTTTTAGGTGTGTTTTATTCGGGTTTGCTCAGCAAACCGTCGTTTAAAGTATTGATCCGAGCGATTATCGTATTATACACGCTTTTTGCGCTAATATTCTATACGTTCACCGATGCGTTTTTTACAACTACTTTGCCCTATGATGCTATTTTAGCCTCGGTAATCGTAAGCATTTATGTGATTTTATATTTTATTGAACTGATGAATAGTGAAGTTCTCTTAGAATATTACAAGTTGGCGTCTTTCTATATCAGTATTGCCTTATTTTTATGGTACATTTGTGTGACACCACTCTTTATTTTTGATAATTATTTTAAAGCGGTAAACACGAAGTTTGTGGACTTCAGAAGAATCCTATTGTTAATTATTAATATATGTACTTACTTATGTTTTGCATTCGGGTTTTGTTATGCGCTGTACAAGAGCAAGAACAAGCAATAAACGAAGAGCAGATTGCTTTTATCGCTTATGTTATATTCGCACTGCTATTACTCTCTGTCATGGTCATATTATTTTTTGTCACATTTCAAAAGCGAAAAAATAAGCTGTTAATAGAACAGGTAGAAAGGGAAAAGAAGTTTGATGAAGAATTATCCAGAACGCAATCCGAAATTCAAGAGCAAACGTTAAAACATATTGGCCGAGAATTACATGATAATGTCGGACAATTATTAGCTTATGCGAACATGCAACTGAATATGCTCGGTTCTAAAGTAACAGGTGAGGCTCAAGACCGTATAGCAGAGACCACTCAGATTGTGCAAGATAGCTTGAGTGAAGTTAGAGCACTATCAAAATCCCTAAACAATGATGTGCTACTGAATATGGGTTTTAAAGAATCCATCTTGAATGAACTTGACCGCTCTAAACGATTGCAATTTAAAAGTGCTGAACTAAAAATTGTTGGAGACATTAGAGAGTTGAACGATAAAAAGCACGAGATTATTCTTTTTAGAATTCTACAAGAGTTTTTTTCAAACTCTGTCAAGTATTCTGAAGCCGATATGATTGAGGTTGTTTTAGATTATAAAGACGATGAATTAGTTATAATGGCTCAAGATGACGGTAATGGGTTTGATTTGTCTACAGCTGAAAAAGGCTCAGGACTTATTAACATGAGAAGCAGGGCAGAATTGCTTGGTGCGACTTTTAGTTTAACGTCTGAACCCGATAAAGGCGTACAATTAAGAATTAATTATCCGTTTGAAAATTAATGCTCACAGGCTTGCCAAATAGGGTCGTCGGGTAGTGGTGCAATAACGTCAATCTGATCTTTGGATACGGGATGAATAAATGCTAATCTTCTCGCATGTAAACTTATACTAGCATCGCGATTACTGCGATCAAAACCATATTTTAAATCCCCTTTAATAGGTGATCCAATGTGTGCCAACTGACATCTAATTTGGTGATGTCTTCCAGTTTCTAGAGTGATTTCAAGCAAGGTATAACGCTCTAAAGATTTTAAGGTTTTGTAATGCAAAATGGCCTTTTTACTACCATTAATTTCGTGGGTGTAGGCACTTGACTTATTATTTTTCGGATTTTTCTTTAACCAATTGATTAAGGTGCCTTCTGAAGGGTTGGGTGCATTTTTTACAATCGCCCAATAGGTTTTGTCAGTTTTCTTATCGGCAAACAATTTGTTGAGTCTGGGTAACGCTTTACTCGTTTTTGAAAATAGCACAACACCTGTTGTAGGTCTGTCCAAACGGTGAACGACACCTAAATACACATTTCCTGGTTTGTTGTATTTGTTTTTTAGAAATTCCTTAACGACATCACTCAATGGAGTGTCGCCCGTTTTGTCACCTTGTACAATATCTCCAGCACGTTTATTGACAATTATGATATGATTGTCTTCATAAAGAACCTTGAGATTGGAAGCGTTGGAAAGGATTTTATCTTTAGACAAGTACTAAAATTCTAGATTAATATTGTTCTTTATCATTCGGGAAATCCTTCGACTTAACATCGGTTACATATTGACCAATAGCATTGGTCATCTCTTCGTATAAATTCATATAGCGACGTAAAAAACGCGGATTAAATTCATGAGTCATACCAAGCATGTCATGTAACACTAGAACTTGACCGTCTACACCAACACCAGCACCAATCCCAATTACAGGAATGGAGACGCTTTCGGCTACTTCCTGTGCCAATTTAGCAGGTATTTTCTCGAGTACGATGCCAAAACATCCAGCTTTCTCTAACATGACAGCATCATCTTTCAGTTGCTGGGCTTCTTGTTCCTCTTTCGCCCGAACGGTATAGGTTCCAAATTTGTATATAGATTGTGGTGTGAGTCCTAAGTGACCCATCACTGGAATTCCGGCGTTTAAAATGCGTTTAATGGATTCCTTCACCTCTCTACCGCCTTCCATCTTAACAGCGTGACCACCAGATTCTTTCATGATTCTGATCGCAGAGCGAAGCGCTTCCTTAGGATCACTCTGGTAACTTCCAAAGGGCAAATCAACCACAACCAAGGCTCTATCAATGGCTCGTACAACTGACGAGGCGTGATAAATCATTTGATCGAGGGTAATGGGTAAGGTGGTTTCATGACCAGCCATGACATTACTCGCTGAATCTCCAACTAAAATCACATCAACGCCAGCTTCATCCACAATCTTTGCCATGGTATAATCATAAGCTGTAAGCATCGATATTTTTTGATGATTTTGCTTCATCTCGATGAGTGATTTTACAGTAATTCTTTTGTAATCTTTTTTAGCTACAGACATGTTTTGGAAATTAATTATTGGTAAAAATACAGAGATTTGTTAAACTTTATTTATTCTAAGGCTTAAAAACTAATAATTTTATAATTTCACGGAAATTTAAAAGCCATGAAACACGTCCTGATTTTTACAATGCTGTTATCGACATGCTTTGCATTTTCCCAATCTTCTGAAAGTGATCAAGTCAAAGCCACCATAGATCGTTTTTTTGAAGGATTCCATCAGCAGGATAGCACCTTGATTTTAAGTACGGTTGAAAAAGACATCAAAATGCAATCCATAGGTAAAGATAGGATTGGTAAAGTTTTATTGAAAACAGAACCCTTCCATGATTTTTTGAAATCTATTGTCAGTATTCCAAAAGACAGAAAATTTCAAGAGATACTTCTGGATTATAAGATTCAGGTGGATGGTGATATGGCCCAAGTTTGGACACCCTATCAATTTTGGTTAGATGAAAAATTAAGTCATTGTGGCGTCAATTCCTTTCAACTGTATAAATCGGAAGGTGTCTGGAAAATCATTTATTTAGTAGATACTAGACATCAAGATTGTGATACTTAATTAAGCCGTTTATTAACAGTCACTCAAATGCACACCAACAGCTAAACCACCTTCACTAGTTTCTTTGTATTTCGTGTTCATGTCTTTAGCGGTTTCCCACATCGTGTTAACCACTTTATCCAAAGGTACTTTAACGTTTTTAGGATCCGTATCTAAAGCGAGTTCGCAAGCATTAATGGCTTTGATAGCTCCCATGGCATTTCTTTCAATACACGGAATTTGTACCAAGCCACCAATTGGATCGCAAGTAAGTCCTAAATGATGTTCCATGGCAATTTCAGCCGCTACCAATACTTGTTCAGGTGTGCCTCCAGATAATTCACATAACGCGCCAGCTGCCATCGCTGAGGAGACACCAATTTCAGCTTGACAACCACCCATGGCTGCACTGATAGTAGCTCCTTTCTTAAAAATACTTCCTATTTCACCAGCCACCAATAAAAAACGTTTGATGTCTTCAAAATTGCCATCGTGATTTTCAATGACTAAATAATACATGAGCACTGCAGGAATTACACCAGCACTGCCATTAGTAGGAGCAGTAACGACACGTCCCAAAGAGGCGTTGACTTCATTTACAGCTAAGGCAAAACAGCTAACCCATTTAAGGATTTGACGAAACTTCACTTCCGTATCTCTAATGGCGTTTAACCATTCTACAGGATTGCTGTATGGTTTATTGCCTTTTAAATTTTGGTGCATGTCGTAAGCGCGACGTCTTACATTGAGTCCTCCAGGTAGATTCCCTTCAGTATGACAACCCACATACATACATTCTAACATCGTATCCCAAATGCGTTTCAGTTCAGAATCTATGAGTTCCGCAGGTTTGATTGATTTTTCGTTTTCTAGGACAACACCAGAAATGGGTAAATTTAAATCCTTACAAAACTTCAGCAAATCGTTACCCGTAGAAACGGGATAAGGAAATGTGCAATAGAATATGATTTTATTAGCCTTCGATACTTTGCGTTCTTCTTGTACCACAAATCCGCCACCAATAGAGTAGTAGGTCGATTTATAGCGTCGCCCATTTATATGTGCTGAGAAGGTCATGGCATTAGCGTGAAAGGGTAAAAACTTTCGGTTAAAAATGATGTCCGTTTTTATATCAAAAGGCATGGGAACCTCATTATTAAATAATAAGGTCTTGGTATTTTTAATCGAAGAGATAATCACATCAATGGTATCCACCGGAATAAATTCGGGATCGGCACCGCTCAAACCAAGTAGGACTGCATAATCTGTAGCGTGCCCTTTTCCAGTTAATGATAAAGAGCCATAGAGATCTACGGTTATATTTTCAACCTTATCAAATTTTTTGGTCGTTTTCAATTCCTTAATCCAACGTTCGGCAGCTCGCCAAGGACCAAGGGTGTGAGAACTTGACGGACCAACACCAATCTTGAGCATGTCAAAGACAGAAATACACTCCATTTACGAAATCGATTTAGTACGCCAAAGATAATGTGTTTACTAGGATTACAATAATTTTTATTTAAAACTTTAAAAGACAAAAAATGACATCATGTCATACTTTTTGTCATGGCATAATCATTGACATATACATTACGAAATTAAAATGAACATAACATTTCCGCTAACACGGAAATTAAAACACTAAATATAACATTATGAGTAAAATTATTGGAATCGATTTAGGAACTACCAACTCGTGTGTTTCCGTCATGGAAGGTAATGAGCCAGTAGTTATCCCAAACGCTGAAGGTAAAAGAACAACGCCTTCGGTTATTGCCTTTGTAGAAGGTGGAGAAATCAAAGTTGGTGATCCAGCAAAAAGACAAGCAGTTACGAACCCAACTAAAACAGTTTATTCTATTAAACGTTTTATGGGTAATAAATATTCTGAATCCAAAAAGGAAGCAGAACGTGTACCGTATAAAGTAGTAAAGGGTGATAATGATACACCTAGAGTAGACATTGATGGTCGTTTGTACACACCTCAAGAATTATCAGCCATGATTCTTCAGAAAATGAAGAAAACAGCTGAGGATTATCTAGGACAAGATGTGAATGAAGCGGTAATTACTGTTCCTGCATACTTTAATGATTCACAACGTCAAGCAACGAAAGAAGCTGGTGAAATTGCTGGTTTAAAAGTAAGACGTATTATCAATGAGCCTACTGCAGCAGCATTAGCTTATGGATTAGATAAAAAAGGACAAGACCAAAAAATCGTGGTATTTGATTTTGGTGGTGGTACACATGATGTATCCATACTAGAATTGGGAGACGGTGTTTTTGAAGTGTTATCTACAGATGGTGATACGCATTTAGGTGGTGACGATGTTGATGAAAAGATTATCAATTGGTTAGCTGATGAATTTAATGCTGAGGAAGGTATTGATTTAAGAAAAGATCCTATGGCCTTACAACGTCTTAAGGAAGCTTCTGAAAAAGCAAAAATTGAATTGTCATCTTCTGCCCAAACAGAAATTAACTTGCCATATGTAACGGCTACAGCTAGTGGACCTAAACACTTGGTACGTACCTTAACACGTTCGAAATTTGAACAACTGATTGACGACCTAGTAAAACGAACTATTGAACCTTGTGAGTCTGCTTTAAAAGCAGCCGGACTTTCTAAAAGTGATATTGATGAGGTGATTTTAGTAGGTGGTTCAACACGTATTCCTGCGGTACAAGCGGCTGTTGAGAAATTCTTTGGAAAAGCGCCAAGTAAAGGTGTGAATCCAGATGAAGTAGTATCGCTTGGTGCTGGTATCCAAGGTGGTGTCTTAACAGGAGATGTGAAAGACGTTCTTTTATTAGACGTAACACCGCTATCTCTTGGTATTGAAACTATGGGTAATGTGATGACGAAGTTAATTGAAGCGAATACGACAATTCCAACTAAGAAATCACAAGTGTTCTCTACAGCTGCAGATAATCAACCATCTGTTGAGATTCACGTATTGCAAGGAGAGCGTCCTATGGCAGCAGATAATAAGACCATTGGTCGTTTTCACTTAGACGGTATTCCACCTGCACAAAGAGGTGTCCCACAAATTGAAGTGACCTTTGATATTGATGCCAATGGTATCATCAAAGTATCTGCTACAGATAAAGCAACTGGAAAGTCGCAAGACATTCGTATCGAGGCGTCTTCAGGATTAACTGAAGAGGAAATTGCGAAAATGAAGCAAGAAGCGGAAGCCAATGCGGAAGCGGATGCTAAAGCAAAAGAGACTGCTGATAAATTAAATCAAGCTGATGCGATGATTTTCCAAACGGAAAGTCAATTGAAAGAGTTTGGTGATAAATTATCTGATGATAAGAAAAAGCCTATTGAAGAAGCGCTTGAAGAGTTGAAAAAAGCTTATGAAACTAAAGATGTGGCTGTTATTGAGCCTGCTTTAGAAAAAATCAATGAAGCCTGGAAAGTCGCCTCTGAAGAAATGTATAAAGCACAAGCTGAAGCTCAAGGTGCTCCAGAAGGAGGTCCAACAGATGCTGGTGCTGGTGCGAAAGGACAAGCTGCCGATGAAAGTAGTGACGTTGAAGATGTTGACTTTGAAGAAGTCAAATAATTATATAATTGCTTAACATTTGAAAAGCGCAATCAGAAATGGTTGCGCTTTTTTTTTAAAATATGTTTGATAAACTCTTTATTGTTTTATCTGTAATAAGGTGACACTTCGCTGGTATAAATCGTAGGTTCCATTAGTAATTCCTACACCATTCGTGTATATAGCTAGTCTATAATAATAGGTTGTTCCCGCGGTAAGGCCTATGTCTAAATAACTCACATGACCACCTCCACCAAAACCAATGGATGCTGATGTAGCTCCATTAGGTGTTTCTATATAGCAAGTTCCTGAGGTATAGGTCACATTTGTTGGTGAGGTAAATCCAGGATTATCATCACGCTGTAATATCATGAAATAGCCTCCCAATGAACTGCTAGTGCCATCTAAACTACCACCAAATACACGAGCAAATGCACTAATGAAAACGGCAGAATTATTGACGCCATTGCCATCTGTGATTGTAATGGCAGCTACTGTGCCTGTTAGTGGTGTGATAATACCATTGTTAAAGGGAACATTTTGTATAGTTGCTGAATAGGCTCTAATCGTTTGTTGATTGATAAAATCACCTTGCATTCTAAAATCACCTGTTAAATCTAAATCATGAACAGGGTTATTTGTACCGATACCGACGTCACCATCTGACTGAATGCGCATACGCTCAGCACTATTGGTCCTAACGACCAAATCTTGAGCATCTGCCGTGCCTATATAGTCGGTTGCAGGATTTGTACCTGTATTTCCAGTTAATTTCCAATCGTCCACAACGGTTGCTGTAATTAACTTTTCCCATTGTGATCCACTCCAATAATAGAAGCCTATACCAGAGCCACCAGTAACTCCCGCATTTAAATTGTAAACCAATAGTCCAGTGGCAGGTGAATTTATTGGTGCGGTGCCATTCGTCACATCAGTGAGTGCGACTCTCGGAGCTAGTAATCCTTGGTCTGAAGCATTGACTTCCAGTGCAGCACTAGCATCTGGTGTGGTAGTGCCAATTCCAACTTGCGCGTGAATAGTTAATCCAAGTAAAAAAATGATGATAATGATGGAAGGTTTTTTGATTGTATACATCTTTGGGTTGATTTGTGGTTGGTCCAAATTAACCAACAGAACCATGACAATGCAATATATTAGATGAAATACGACTTAAAACGCTGAAAAGAAGTTGTTTAGTTTGATTTGGAGTCATTTTATTAGCGATCATAATTTTAAAAGTTATGGCAACCTAGAAAATAAAACTAGAATAAATAGTGACTATTTTTTAAAAAAGATAGAATTTTGCTCACATGTCAGATTGGTTCACATCATTAACGAATATTACCCCAAAGCGTTTGGCTGTGAAGCTCAACAGTAAGGGCGAACAGCACGTTGTTAAAGGTCATCCATGGGTGTTTTCAAATAGTATTGTGAAAATAAATGAAGACGCAGAAACTGGTGATTTAGCAATCATTTTTAGCAAGAATAAAAATAAAGTCATTGGCTTAGGATTGTACGATGCCAAATCACCCATCCGAATAAAGATGATCCATTCCGCTGAAACGAAAGCCATAGTAAATTCCGAATTTTTTCATAATAAAATTCTAACGGCGTTTGACAAACGATCCAGGCTTCTTAAAACAAATACCAATAGTTACCGATTGTTGTTTGGAGAAAATGATGGCTTTCCATCTTTCATTGCAGACGTTTATAATAAAGTACTCGTGGTAAAGCTATACTCTGAAATTTGGTTACCGTATTTACCAACTATTATATCTAGCTTGAGAGACATTAGCCATTGCGAGACCGTCGTGATGAGGTTGAGTAGAAGTCTGGAACAGTCCGCTTCTCATCCTTTTCATGACGGACAAGTGATTTTCGGAAGTTTAGAACACGAAGTGGTTAAATTTATAGAGCATGGTGTTCAGTTTTCTGCTAACGTGATTCATGGTCATAAAACAGGCTATTTCTTAGATCATCGTGAGAATAGACGGCAAGTTGGACTTTTAAGTAAGGATAAAACAGTTTTAGATGTGTTCTCTTATGCAGGAGGATTTTCTGTTCATGCCTTAAGTAATGGCGCTAAAGAAGTCACAAGTTTAGATATTAGCAGACAGGCATTGGAAATTGCGAAAGAGAATGCCTTATTAAATAATTTTAGCGGTCAACATCATACCCTTGTAGGTGATGCTTTTGAGGAAATGAATACGTTAATTCACAATGGAAAAACATATGACATTGTGGTCATCGATCCTCCCAGTTTTGCCAAACAACAAACAGAGGTTTCATTAGCTAAAAAGAAATACGCACAATTGGCTTTATTAGGAGCGCAATTGACAAATAAGCAGGGCTTGCTTGTATTAGCGTCTTGTTCATCTCGCGTATCAGCAAGAGCTTTTTATGATGTTTGTGAACAATCTCTAAAGATGAGTGGTCGACCCTTTAATATTGAGGAAAAGACCCAGCACGATGTGGATCATCCTATTAGCTTTACGGAAGGCGCTTATTTGAAATGTGGGTATTATCGATTTCAAAGTTAAACAGTTGTTATGCGTGCATAATAATTTGTTATATTTGTGTTGATTAAAACGATAGTCATGACCACGAAACTCACGCAATTACTAAAGATTAAATATCCTATAATTCAAGCACCCATGTTTTTAGTGTCTAATGTTGCTATGGTGACAGAGGCAATGAAATCTGGTATTGCTGGTTGTATTCCAGCATTAAATTATAGAACTCTAGAAGAACTAAGAGCGGCCATTCGTGAATTAAAGGCGAATAAAGTAGCAGGTGGTTCTTTCGGATTTAACTTGATAGTCAATAAGTCGAACATCAAATATAAAGGACAGTTAGAGGTCTTATGTGAAGAGGGTTGTGATTTTATTATTACGTCTTTAGGAAGTCCTGAAGAAACTATTAAAAGTGCTCATGCGGTAGGAATTAAAGTGTTTTGTGATGTGACGGACTTACATTTTGCTAAAAAAGTGGAAAGTTTAGGTGCAGACGCGGCAATTGCAGTTAATAATGAAGCTGGAGGTCATCGCGGTAATTTATCACCTGAAGAATTGATAAAACAATTAAATAAACACTTATCTATTCCAGTGATATCTGCAGGTGGTGTAGGTTGTAAAGCTGATATGGACAAAATGTTAAGCTATGGAGCCGAAGGGGTTTCTGTTGGGAGTCCATTTATTGCCTCAGTTGAAGCTGGTGTGACTGATGAATATAAACAAGCTTGTGTAGACTATGGTGCCGACGATATTGTGATGACACAACGAATTTCTGGAACGCCTTGTACGGTTATTAATACGCCATATGTCCAGAAGATAGGTACAAAATCAACTTGGATAGAAAACCTTTTAAATAAAAACCGAAAACTCAAAAAATGGGTCAAAATGATTCGTTTTTCAATCGGAATGAAGGCTACAGAAAATGCTGCTAAAAAGGCGACGTATAAGACGGTTTGGGTTGCTGGACCTAGTATAGAACATACTAAGGAAATCCTTCCTGTTAAGGATATCGTCTCTAAATTTGTCGATGAACCTATATAATTAAGACACTTTTTTTATCTGTCTTTAATTTACCATTTCAATTAATCCTTCCTTCTTATGCGTTAAGAAGATGTGCTGTATTATTGTAGATTTGCTTACCTTATAACCATCTATGAAAAAAGCACTCCTCATTTTCGTTGGTATTTTAGTTATAGCAATTGGATTGTTATATTGGTCGCTATCGAGTACTTCCAAGAGTTTTCAACGCTGTGTCATTCTCAATCATGATGATGTTAACACTATTGATTTTAGATCACATGATTCTGTATTAGTCGCAGCGAGTACCTTATACAACGCAGATGATATTAAACTTGTGGTTCAAGGCGAACAATATCGGGACGCATGGTCGACACCTGTCAATGTACCTATCTTGTTTTTAGATACGCTTTTCGGAGGTGTGACAATTTTAAAAGAAGGAGGAGGAAAGCAAACCCACTCCTTAAAATTGCAATCCAAAAATGGTATTATTTATACCTTAAGAAGCATCAATAAAGATCCGGAACCCTTGGTGCCAGAATTTGCAAAAACACTCGGACTTGAAAACATCATTGTGGATGGTATTTCTGCTCAACACCCTTACGCTGCAATTTTAGTAGCTGAATTGGCGGAAGCAGCAGACGTCATACATACGCACCCAAAAGCTGTATTTGTTCCGAAACAAAAAGCGCTTAACTCTTATAACGAAAAATACGGTAACCGCTTGTTCTTACTAGAATATGAAACAGAAGGTGACGTAAATTGGACACATTTATCAGAAATTGAAGAACTTTTAGATACCGAAGATTTACAAGAATTGAAGTTGGAATCTGATATACCAGTGCGCATCGACAAAAATACTTTGATTAGATCCCGACTTTTTGATTTGCTTATTGGCGATTGGGATCGACATACCAAACAATGGGGCTGGGCGGTTCAGCGTAGGACGGATTCTTTAGTAGCTTATCCTATTGCAGGTGATAGGGATAATGCCTTTTTTAATACGGAAGGAATTGTACCATCTATTATGACCAATGAATATGTGGTTCCAGAACTCAGACCATTTAAGAACGACATTGATTTTATGCCTGGATTGGTTTATCCATTTGATCGTTATTTTTTAATTGATACACCTGAAGAAAAATTTGTGGCACAAGCTGAACAGTTACAATTGCTGTTAACAGATGATGTTATCGATGACGCCTTGACGGTATGGACGAAGGAGCTCAATGACTTACACGGGAAATCAATCACTGATAAAATCAAACACAGACGAGACCAATTGGTGATCTATGCCAAAGCATTTAAAAAGAATATTGATGAAAAAGGTAAGGTTAAAGAAGCTTTAAAAGGCTCTGAAGATTTAGAACTACCAGCATATTTGAAGGAATGCTTTTCTTGCAATTAAAGTAGTTGTTTTTATCAGAATGACTTAAAATGCTGGTCTTTGATGTCAGACCATTCTGATTTTAAAATGCCATAACAGCAAGTGTTACGTCTAAATCCGTCTTTTAATAAGACGTCACGTCTGAGAATGCCCTCTAATTGCGCGCCTATTTTTTCGACGGCTTTTCGCGATTTCTGATTGCGCTCATCAATTCTAAATGCTACTTTTTCAAAATCTAAGGATTCAAAAGCATATTTCAACATTAAAAATTTGACATGTTGGTTTAATGCTGTTCCTTGAAAATTACCGCCAATCCACGTCCAACCAATATGTAATACAAGATTTTTCCAGTTAATTAGTCCAAATCGCGTACTTCCAGCATATTGCCCTTTTAGTTTATCGTATATGATAAAGGGAAGTGTATCCTTATTTTGATGGCCTTCTATGGCTGTCAGGACATAGGTTCTTAATTTCTCTGGTGTAGAAATATCGCTAGGCGAGTAATAGATGAGGTCTTTTTCCTTAGCAATTGGTAATAAGGACTCGTAGTTGTCTAACGTTAAGGGTGATAATAAAACACGCTCATTTTCTAACGTTGGTATCTGTGTCATAATTACGCAAATTGTTGTATTAATTGGGTGTTTACTTCGTGTATGCCTTCAAAGGGAATAATCGTTAATTGTTTTTCAAAAAGCATTTCTGCTTTCATGCGTTCCTGATGTATTCGCTCCGCTGTCAAATAAGCATCATCGGTACCATATATGAGTGAGGTTGCTCCCTTAAAAAACGCAAAATCATTTTTAGTGAGTTCATTAGGAATGCCACCAGAATGTAAAATCAGCTGGTCACATTGCAATTGCCGTTTAGCAATATAACGCATGGCCACACTCACACCTTGTGAATACCCGAATACGATTAGATTGGTCTTTTGAGTGGTCATTTCAGCATCAAAAATGGCATCAAAATAGTTCATAATATTTTCGGTCTCCATGATCGTATTTTCTTTGGTGAGCCAGCTAGCTCCAACGTGCTTAAATTTTGGAGTCATGTAATACTTGCTCTGAGCTTGTGGTGCGATGAAGTAGTTTTCTTCGGGTGCTAACCCCTTAAAATACTTTAAGAAATACCGGCTTAAATACCCCATGCCATGGCATACAAACCAGATGTTTTTGGTTTTAGATGTTAAGGTGTTTAAAGTGGAATAACTATTATGGATGTTATAAGAAATTTCCTTTTCTGTTGAATTCATTTTGTACTTTTGTTATCGACTTTAAAAATACAGTATTTCTATGCAATTATCTAAAGAAGTAGTTCTAGCAAAGGCCAACGCAGCGAGTAAAAATACACTTATGGAAACCTTAAATATTGAGATGGTAGACTATGGTGATGATTTTCTTGTAGCTAGAATGCCTGTGAATAGTGCTGTTTATCAACCAGATGGTGTTTTACATGGTGGAGCAACAGCAGCCTTAGCCGAAAGTGTGGGCAGTTTTGCATCACATATTTTTTTAGATATTGACAATAAATTTGTGAGAGGTTTAGAAATAACTGCAAATCACCTTAAAAGTGTTCGGGAAGGTTATGTGTATGCGAAAGCGACTTTTTTACACAAAGGAAGAACAACCCAATTATTAGATATCCGAGTGACAGATGATAATGACAATTTAGTGTCTATTTGTAGATTGTCTACCATATCTCTTCCCAAAAAGAAATAAGTATGTTGCTGGAAGAACTTTTCGATCAATTAGAATTACAATACCAAAAAGAGTTGCCATTTGTGGCTTACAATAAGTCAAATGATACTAAAATACACACGTTCTTTCAGAAAAATAATGATCTACGTATTAGTACTAATTTGAGTGAAAGCGGTTTTGTTTTTGCACCTTTCGATGACCAAAATGACACGGTTGTAATGCGAGTTGAAGACTGCATTCAGAACACTGCAGATTTAGACATTTCAGAAGGCATTAAAGTGGCGCCTTCGTCAGATTTAGAAAACGAGACCTCCAAAAAACAGCATCTAAATTTGATAAAAAAAGCGGTTGATGCGATTTCAGAACAAAAACTCAGAAAAGTTGTATTATCGCGAGTTGAAGAGGTAGAGGTTTCAGATGAAAATCCGATGACTTTATTTAAAAGTTTATTGGAATTATATCCTAGCGCCTTTGTTTACCTATGGTTTCATCCAAAAGTTGGACTCTGGTTAGGAGCTACACCAGAAACTCTGCTAAAGCTTCATGGTCTGCAGTTCCAAACAATGGCATTGGCAGGAACCCAATTATTTAAAAGCGATGACACAATTGAATGGGATTCGAAAAACAAAGAAGAGCAGGAGATAGTCACCAATTATATCGCTTCAGTCTTAGAACCTTACACATCAAAAATCGCCATTTCAACTGCTAAAACAGTAAGAGCTGGCGCTTTATGCCATTTACAATCAGAAATTTCAGGCTTATTAAAAACAGGGAGAACAAAGCAAGTGATTCAAGCTCTTCACCCAACACCGGCTGTTTGTGGTATGCCTAAAGACATATCCAAAGAATTTATTTTAAATAATGAGTCTTATGACCGTGAATTTTATACAGGTTTTTTAGGAGAATTAAATATGCACCAAATACAATCTAGAAATACGAACCGCAGGAATATAGAAAATAACGCGTATACTTCCCGACGAACGGTTAGTGATTTGTTTGTGAATTTGAGGTGCATGCAACTTAAAAAAGGTAAGGCCCTTGTGTATGTTGGTGGTGGCATTACAAAAGACTCAATTCCTGAGCAAGAATGGGAAGAAACGGTGAATAAATCACAGACTATTAAAAAGATTTTAGCTTGTGATTTCAATCTGTAGATTATATCTTGCTCGGTAGAAACGTTTCAAAGAGATCCAAATTCCTATTCTAATTCATAAAGTGCATGACACCTAAAATAAATAAAATAACCATCAACGATTTTAGACGTCGTGTCATGTTTGCGCTGACAAAAAACGTTGGAAATCGTCGTCCGTTAGAACCCACAGAATCCTTGGATGTTGACAAGGTGAAAACAGTCTTAGTACTTCGGCCAAATCACAGATTGGGAAATTTACTTTTGACAACACCACTTATTGAAGAAATTTCGAACACATTTCCGAATTGCAGCATAGACATTTTAGTTAAAGGAGACTATTTGGCTCCTATTGTGTTTGGAAATTATACCTCGGTGCGAGCATATTTAGCATTACCGAGAAAACCGTTTAACGAGCTTATCAAATATATACGATTGTGGATAAAAGTTAAGTTCAGTAGATACGACATGGTTATTAATGCAGTTGAAGGCTCATCTTCCGGACGTTTGCTCACGAAACTCGCCATTTCCAAACATAAAATTTTTGGTGGCTCACCTGAAAATAATGAGGTCCCGTTTGCTAACAGAGATCATATTGCGATTGGACCCATTTACGACTTAAGATATTATTTGAGTAAGATAGTTCCCATGACTGATGAGTATTTGCCACCTCTGGATTTAAAATTAACAGTATCTGAAATAGAACAAGGCGCATCCATTTTAAAGTCAATTGTCAATGATGATAGACCAGTTTTAGCTATTTTTACATTTGCTACAGGAACGAAATGTTACAGTACTGAATGGTGGCGAACTTTTTATGAACGATTGAAAGTTGAATTTCCTGAGTATAAAATCTTGGAGATATTACCGATTGAAAATGTGTCGCAAATACAGTTTGAGGCAACTACTTATTACAGTAAGGAAATACGTGAAATTGCTTCCGTAATGCACAATACAGAAGTGTTTATAGGAGCAGACAGTGGAATGATGCATTTAGCTGCTGCGGCTTTAACACCAACCATCGGTTTGTTTTCAAAACCTAACATTCACGAATATAAACCCTACGGTCCTAATAATTTCCCAATTGATACCAATACCACCTCATTAGATGAGAGTATGGCCTTGATAAGACGTGTTCTTCATTGATATTTAATTGAACCAAACAGCATATCGTTGTCGTCGTAATTCCAAGGCTAATGTTTCTTCCATCTTAACGGCTTCTGCACGCGTTGTCATCGGTGCAATGTGATTGTATAGACTCGGACGTAAATACAAACCATATTTTTCCACGATGTTAGAGGAGAGTTTATAGCCTTTTTTGTTTCGATATCCCGTTTTGTGCTGAAGGAAACGTTCTTTGGGTGTTTTACTCGTCATGCCAACATACAAACATTGTAAGACACCATTAAATTGTGGATTAGCCGCTCTAAATCTTGAATTTTCAGTAAAGACGCGTTTTGAGAGTTCGACAACATATACACGATATTCAATTTTCGGCATAAAATCAGAGTTAAAATATTAATCTATTGATTTCATAAGCTCTGAAACTGCGGCTTCTATTTGTTCATCTTTCCCATTTGTGATATCATCAAAATCATTTTTTACAATGATGTCTGGCACCAACTCCTTATTTTCTAAAACATCACCTTTGATGTCCAATACCTGCATATTTGGAATGCCGAAGATCATACCATTTTGAATACGCTCCCACCAAACAAAACTACAAGTGCCAGGAACTGGCATACCCACTAATTTTCCGATTTGAAGGTCTTTGTAACCTACAGGTGTACAATGAGCATCAGAGTAGTTAGATTCGCCTACAAGCATGATACTGGGTTTGGTCCAGCGACGTTGAGACTCTGTTCCTACTATTTTTCCACCATTTTGAAATTCCATATATTTTTTACCACTTAAAAAGGTGGTGATGTCATCTACCAAGTCGCCACCGCCATTAAAACGTGTGTCCACTACAAGCGCTTTCTTATGTACTTCATCGCCCATCACTTTATCTAAAAACTCTCGGAAACTTCCATCACTCATGTTTCGGATATGCATATAACCAATCTGATTGTTAGATAGTTTGTGGACCATCTCACGATTCTTCTTTATCCATCGTTGATAGCGCAATTCATTTTCTTCACCTAATGAAATAGGCTTAACACGTTCTTTCCATCGGCTTTCATTAGAAGGGTCGAAATACGTTAGTGTCACCACCGTGTTATTTTTTCTATTTAATAAGCCAAAGTAATTAGATCCTTTAGTGATGGTATGATCATCTATGGCTTCAATAATCACACCTGCTTTGACTTTCTTTTCGCCATTTACTAAAGGACTTCCTTCCATGACTTCGGAAATTTTAAGTCCGTCACCATCGTAACGCTCATCGACAAAAATTCCTAGAGAAGCCGTTTGATCGCCTTTAGGATCTAAATGCCTGTAGCGCGCTCCAGTGTGTGACGCATTGAGTTCTCCTAAAAGCTCACCTAAGACGTCTTTAAAGTCATGATCATTATTTAAATGTGGTACAAATTTTTTATAGTTCGCAGATAGCGTATCCCAAGGTGCACCGTGAAGATTAGGGTCAAGAAATTTTTTCTTGACTTGTCTAGCAACGTGATCTATAAGGTATAAACGCTCTGCAGATAGGTTAAAGGTCATTTCATCTTTAATACCAACAGGTTTCGATTTTCCAGAACTGAGTTCGATCTTTGAAATTCGACCACGACTCAATATAAAAACCTCCTTTGCATCTTTTCCGAAGGCCAGAGAACCGCCACGATCAAATTTTCCTAGCGATTTTATTTCTTTTGTTCTTAAGTCTAATTCCCATAGGTCTGTTTTGTTATCAACCCTGCCCAAATATAGCAGTGATTTTGCGTCTTTTGTAATGAGCATATCCGATAGATTTGTGGAGAACAGAGACAGTTTTGTTTTTCTTTGATCTAAGTGGTCAAATTCTATGGTCATCGGTGTCAATTTAGGGACTTCCTTATCTTTTAATTTGGCATCTTTTTTCTTGTCGTCTGAAGGCTTTTTATCCTTATCAGATTCCTCATCATAAAACGCAAATTCATCTTTATCCAATTTAAAAGTATCATATGCCTTTTGCGTTAAGAATACGCCATAAACATCTAATTGAGAAGGACCCGTTTTAGCAACGCTATGCATGCCATTTTTATCAGAAGCCCAATATAAGAGGGTTCCGTCCTGTGACCATTTTGGTGAGAAGTCACTAAAACCGCTTTTTGAGATATTGATTAATTCGCCAGTACCATCAGATTTTAAAATGCCTATTTCACCAAACCAATATTGATCAGGATAGAAAGTTATGGCAATCCACTGACCATCAGGACTCCATTGAAAATCTTGATCTCCATCAGCGTAGGAGAAATGTTTTTCACCATCATGGATTTTAGTAATCTTTTTGGTTTTTAGATGAATCGTTCGAAGCTTCGTTCGCTCTTCTAAATAAGCAACCGTTTCGCCGTTTGGAGAAAATCGCGGTTGAAAGCTTTCAGAAGAATTCGCCAATAAAACCGATTCTTCAAGTTCTAACGCATTCAAAAAATAAGAATCATCTTTTCTAGAAATCTGCTGAGTGTACAAATTCCAACTATTATTACGCTCACTGGCATAGACAATGGTTCTGCCATCTGGGCTAATGTCAATGCTGCGTTCCTGCTCAGGTGTTTCAGTTAAACGTCTCGTTAATTGACCATCTACGGACGTCACAAAAACATCACCTCTATGAATAAAAATAATTTCTTTACCATTGGGAGAGGGTACCATATCTGTCACATTGCCATTTACAAATAATAGCTCTGTATCCAAAATGGTATGATCGCCACTAACATCCACATCAATTCTAATTGGAGCTTCACCTAATTTTTGTGTGTAAATGCTTCCGTTGAAACTATAAGCTAATGTCCCATTATTGGCAGCAGATAAGTGCCGTACAGGATGTAAATTAAAATTTGAGACTTGGGTTGATGTTTCAGGATTGCTAAAACTGGATTGATACACATTGAATGTGCCTGATTTTTCTGACAAAAAGTAAAACGTGTCGTTAGGACCGAACACAGGATTACGATTTTCTCCTTTAAAATTAGATAGCTTTTTATAGGTGCCTTCGGTGGTCTTCATCCAAATATCTCTTGTAACAGAAGATGTATGATGCTTTCGCCACTCGTCTTCATAACCTTTAATCTCTTCAAAAAGCATAAGGCCTTGACTATTAGTTTTTGCTTCATAGGCAGGGAAACTACGTATCTGAGTAGGCATGGTCGCATCCGTTTTAACACTATATAATTCACCTAACTGATGAAACAGTAATGAGTTGGGATGGTCTAATCGAATACTATTGAACCAAACCGCATCGTTGCTAGCGGAAAAATCGGTAGGCCAATCATCAGCGGAATGCCTTGTTAAACGCTGAACGTTAGCGCCTGAAGCCGTCATGAGGAAAACATCAAAATTCCCATAACGGTTGGAAGCAAAAGCTATGTGTTCTCCGTCATGAGACCAAACAGGTCTTGTATCGTATCCGCTATTGGTAGTCAGTCTGGTTGCTTTACCGCCTTTAACAGGAACGACATAAATATCGGCATTATAGGTAAAGGCTATTTTGGTACCATCTGGAGAGATGGTTGTATGACGTAACCACAGATTCTCATTATTTTGGGAATGGCTATTAAAAAAAGAAAAAACAGAGCAAAGAAGGATGGTGAGGGAGAAGCGTTTCATAATTTTAGTTATTACACATATAGCTGTGAAAGTTAGCAAATTAATTATAGTCAATCTTGTTTTTTTTGAATTGTAATTTAAATAACTTTGTATTTACATGATATATCCTAAAATTCCGCTTGCACAAACGGTCATCCAGTTGTGTAAATTAAAAGACGTTCGGCATATAGTTATTTCTCCAGGTAGTAGAAATGCACCTCTCACCATTGGATTTACCAACGATGAGGATTTCAAATGTTACAGTATTGTAGATGAACGCTGTGCTGCCTTTTTTGCTATGGGAATTGCACAACAGATCAAACAACCCGTAGCCGTCGTATGTACTTCAGGAAGTGCATTGTTAAATTATTATCCAGCGGTCGCTGAAGCATTTTACAGTGAAATCCCTTTAATAGTGCTTTCTGCAGATCGTCCTAAACACTTAATCGGGATTGGTGACGGGCAAACAATTAATCAAAAAGACGTCTTTGAAAACCACATCCTTTATTCTGCCAATTTGAAATTAGACCTAAAGGATGAGCATCGCTTATCAGAAAAAGAAGAGCTGCCAATTTTCAAGAGTATAGAAAATAAATTAGAACGGTTTTTAGGAATACAACATGGCATACAATCTCATAATGAAGATGAAATAAATGATGCGATTAATATGGCGCGTTTCAGACAAGGACCCGTTCATATCAATATTCCATTTGATGAACCATTGTACGAAACTAGTGAGACTCTTTCGGTGAAACCTAAGGCTGTTGAGCTTGAATTAAAGCCAACCAAAATAGATCAGGCAGAATTAAAAGATTGTTTAGATGAATGGTATGTGTCTACTAAAAAAATGATTTTAGTGGGTGTTTTACCTCCTAATGACATTGAACAGCAATGGCTGAACGAATTAGCAGATGACGATAGTGTTATTGTGTTTACAGAGACGACTTCTAACTTGCATCACCCGAATTTTTTCTCCAGTATTGATAAAATTATTGCGCCTTTAGAAGAAGCAGAGTTTAAGGCTTTGCAGCCAGATATTTTGATCACACTTGGAGGTATGATTGTTTCTAAAAAGATCAAAGCTTTTTTGAGATCTCATCCACCAAAGCAACATTGGCATATCGATGAAAGAAATGCTAACGACACGTTTTTTTGCCTGACGAAACATTTGGTCGCTCGTCCAAATGATTTTCTTTCAGAGTTTCTTCCTAAAATAACGCACGTGGCGAAAAGTAATTATTTCGATACCTGGCATCTCGTGAAACAACGTCGACACAAAAAGCACTTAGACTATTTGAAGCAAATTCAGTTTAGTGACTTAAAGGTGTTTGGATCAGTGTTAAAGTCATTACCTAATAAAACCATTCTTCAGTTAGGAAATAGTTCAACGGTACGCTATGCGCAATTGTTTAATTTGAATCCAACTTTAGAAGTCTATTGCAATCGCGGAACAAGTGGGATAGATGGCAGTACGTCAACAGCCATTGGATGTGCCAGTGTTCAAGCGAAGCAAACCAATTTTATAACAGGTGATCTCAGCTTCTTCTATGATAGTAATGCCCTATGGAATAACTATATACCCAATAACTTCAGGATTATATTAATCAATAATAATGGTGGAGGTATCTTCCGCATATTACCAGGTCACAAAAATTCTGAAAATTTTGATTATTTTTTTGAAACAACACATCACTTGTCTGCCAAACAATTATGTGACATGTTTCATTTTGAATACCACACTGCCAAAAACGCTGAAGAACTTGAGTTCGAATTAAAAACATTTTATAACAAATCCAAACGTCCGAGGTTATTGGAGATCTTTACACCTAGAACTGAAAATGATGACATTTTACTTGAATACTTCAATTTTATCAAATAATTAAATGTGACGAACATTCTTTTATGGTGTCTAATTATTAGCTATATTTAGTGAGCAAATTATTTATTAACAATAAAATACAACTAAGATGAGTAAAAGAGATGATTTGATAGCAAAGTATGCTGCGGATTTAAAAGACAAATGTGGTGTTAATCCAGATATGGATTTATTGACTAAAGTAACGATTGGTTGCGGACCTTCTATTTACAATGCAGATGCTGCAACGGTCTCAGGTTCGGATGAATCAGAGTTGGCCACTGTAAAAAATAACTTTTTAATCAAAAAGTTGGGATTAAAAGATAGCGCCGATTTAGATAAAGCAATTGACTCAGTTATGGAAACCTACGGAAAATCTAACAGAAATAAGTATCGTGCTGTGGTGTATTATTTGTTGACAAAACACTTCAATAAAGAATCGGCTTATTAATTAGAATTCTTCAAAATATACGAGCGTTATCATTCATTAGAATTATAACGCTTTTTTTATTTCCAATGACTAATATCTGTATCTTTGCCGCATGATAAGAATAGGAGATTATAATACCTTAGAAATACTACGCGAAACAGATCAAGGTTTGTATATAGCAGACACTGAAGGAAATGAAGTGTTATTACCCAATCGATATGTGCCTGAATCTTATAAGATTTGGGATAAGATTGAAGTCTTTGTGTATTTAGATAATGAAGAAAGACCAGTTGCCGTTACCGATACACCGTATATCGTACGTGATGATTTTGCCTTATTGCGATGTAATGAAGTCACCAAGCATGGAGCGTTTCTAGATTGGGGACTCGTGAAAGAATTGTTTTGTCCATTTAAGGAACAGGCTTTTAAAATGAAAGCAGGTGGTTGGTATTTAGTGTATTGTTATTTAGATGACGAAACAGATAGGTTAGTGGCATCCAGCAAAACAAATCAGTTTTTGGATAATAAAGACTTGACTGTTCAGCAATTTGATGAGGTAGATTTGATTGTATCTCATCCTTCAGAACTCGGTATGAATGTCATTGTGAACAAACAACATTTAGGTTTAATTTTTTCCGAAGATATATTTAAGGATATTAGTGTAGGTGACCGACTAAAAGGGTATGTCAAGAAAGTAAGACCAGATAATAAATTGGATATTGTATTAGGAAAAATTGGTTACAGAAAGATAGAGCCCAATGCTGAAATCGTCATGCAACATCTTGAAGATAGTCGAGACGGATTTCTTCCTTTAAATGATAAATCAGATCCTGAAGCTATTAAAAAAGAGCTTCAAATGAGTAAGAAAACATTCAAAAAAGCGGTTGGAACCCTCTATAAACAGCGCTTAATAACGATTGAGCCTGATGGTATCCGATTAGTTGAGTGATGCTTTGCTCAACTTGTTTATAACGCGTTTATATACCGTGTCAAGTCCCTCATAAAGATTATCAAAGCTAATATTATCTGAGGTACAAAATTGACTTTCAATTTCGGCATTCATTCTACCAGCCTCGTTATGACTTACAATGCCATAAGCTACGAGATTCGGAAAAATCGATTTTACTTCTACCGTTTCCAATAGCGCAATGGAGTAGGAGTTAATCCGATTAGCAACAATACCAAATGGCTTGGAGTTGCCAAAATAGGCCATGAGATCATGGATGGTCTTTCTGGCTGTTGCCAAATCGATATGCATGCCTTCATTAAATTCAACGACGGCTATATGATTAAAAAAATGTAGTGTACCGGCTTCAGATTGCTCTTGCTTCACAATTTGCGTAGCTACTTTAGATTCAACAATTTTCATAGTCCCTTATTATGATTCTTTATAACTAATTTTTTGACACTTAACATGTTAGTGCCTTTCTTGAGACACAACTTTTTTAAATAAGTCACATAAACAATTTGTCACGAGTTTATAATACGTTTTATTGAACGGTTTTGGATGTTTGAAGGTTGACTTATTATATTTAAAAGCAGTATTTTTGTATTAAATTTATTCGTCTTATGAAGAAAGCTAATTGGGTTACGGCTAAAACTTATGAAGATATCACATATCAAAAATGTAATGGCGTTGCGAGGATTGCCTTTAACCGTCCAAATGTTAGAAATGCCTTTCGACCAAAAACAACCAGTGAACTTTATGACGCTTTTTATGATGCCAATGAAGATGTCCATATTGGCGTAGTATTGTTGTCTGCGGAAGGGCCATCAACTAAAGATGGCATATGGAGTTTTTGTTCTGGTGGTGATCAGAAAGCGCGAGGACACCAAGGCTATGTTGGTGATGATGGGTATCATCGTTTAAATATTTTGGAAGTTCAGCGCCTTATTCGATTTATGCCAAAGGCAGTCATTGCTGTGGTACCTGGTTGGGCAGTTGGTGGAGGCCATAGTCTGCACGTGGTTTGTGATCTTACTTTAGCCAGTAAAGAACACGCCATATTTAAACAGACAGATGCTGATGTCACTAGTTTTGATGGTGGTTATGGGTCTGCATACTTAGCGAAAATGGTTGGTCAGAAAAAAGCACGTGAGATATTTTTCCTCGGAAGAAATTACTCGGCTCAGGAGGCTTACGAGATGGGTATGGTGAATGCGGTGATTCCTCATGATGAATTAGAAACTACTGCTTATGACTGGGCTCAAGAAATTTTAGCAAAATCTCCAACATCTATCAAAATGCTCAAATTTGCAATGAACCTTACAGATGATGGTATGGTCGGACAGCAAGTTTTTGCCGGTGAAGCAACACGTTTAGCGTATATGACAGACGAAGCAAAAGAGGGACGAGATGCTTTTTTAGAAAAGCGAAAGCCCAACTTTGATAAAAAATGGATTCCATAATCTAAAAGTCTCAGATGTTAGATACTATAAAACCTTGGATTTCTGCATTTCGATTGCGGACCCTTCCTCTATCAGTTTCTGGAATTATAATTGGGTCGTGTTTTGCACACTATAATGGCTATTTTGATGGTATGATTTTCACCTTCGCCATCTTACTTACCATTGCCTTACAGATATTGTCCAATTTAGCAAATGATTATGGGGATGGTGTCAAAGGAACAGATAATGAGAATAGGTTGGGACCAACAAGAGCGATTCAAAGTGGCGCCATTTCTCCAGAGGAAATGTTAGACGGTATCAAGATGAATATTTTAGTGGTTATTGTCTTAACGGTGGGCTTAATTTTTGCCTCCTTTGGAAGTAAATATTTTTTTTATGCGTTTGTCTTTTTTATACTTGCCGGTTTGTCCGTTTATGCAGCAATTAACTATACTATTGGCAGTTCGCCTTATGGCTATAAGGCACTTGGCGATGTCTTTGTTTTTTTGTTTTTCGGACTTCTAAGTGTGATTGGAAGTTATTTTTTGTATGCCAAACAGGTAGATCATCATGTCATTTTACCTGCTATTATAGTGGGTTTATTAAGTGTGGGCGTATTAAACCTCAATAATATGCGTGATATTGCTTCAGATGAAGCAGTAGGAAAAGTGACGTTGGCGGTAAAACTCGGTAAAAAAAGAGCCAAACAATATCATATTATCTTAATTATTAGCGCCATGATTTTGTCGGTAATCTTTGCGATATTATATTACTCAAGAGTTTACATTTTCTTATTCTTAATCGCTTTTATCCCGTTAACTATTCACCTTAGAAAAATTATAAAAGCCAAGACTTCAGAAGATTTTGATCCACAATTAAAAGTATTGGCACTGACCACATTTTTCCTTTCTATTCTATTAGGTGTTGGTTATATTTTATGAAATAATTAACATAAAAGTTTGGTTATCAACAAATTAATGCTTAAATTAGTCTTGAAATTTTGTAGGTCGGCATTTGTTTGCTATTATGTTGACAATAAAATTTGGGGCTTTAAAAACTCAGACAATTTCTTCAAATCTGTCTGAGTTTTTTTCGTATTTTAGGACTTATTAATTCATTTTAATCTTGCCTCTTATGCAAATTACGTTTTACGGTCACGCCAGTTTAGGGCTTAAAATTGGCGATATACATATTTTGGTAGATCCTTTTATTACAGCAAATCCTAAAGCCTCACATATCAATATTGATCAACTTGAGGCGGATTATATTCTGGTGACACATGCGCACCAAGATCATATTTTAGATGTGGAAGTGATAGCCAAAAGAACAGGCGCTGTTGTCGTGTCAAATTTTGAAATAGCCACACATTTTGATAATCTAGGAATAGAGAACCACCCGATGAATCACGGAGGACAATGGGATTTTGAATTTGGCAATTTAAAATATGTGAATGCTATTCATACATCCTCGTTTCCAGATGGTAGTTATGGTGGTCAACCTGGAGGTTTTGTGATTGAAGGAGAACACAAGAATATCTATATTGCTGGTGATACAGCCTTAACAATGGACATGAAACTCATCCCAATGTTTACAAAGCTCGATTTAGCAATTTTGCCTATTGGTGATAATTTTACCATGGGCATTGATGAAGCGATTATGGCCAGCGATTTTGTGCAATGTGATAAAGTATTAGGATACCATTTTGACACCTTCGGATATATTGAAATCGATCATGAAGCTGCAAAGCGTCAATTTTTTGATAAAAATAAAGACCTTATGCTGTTAGAAATAGGGGAAAGCATCGAATTGTAATTATCGCACTTTACTTCTCAAGACTAATTTATGAATGAGTCTTGGTGATAATCGCTTCACGTATACACCAAAGCGTTCAAATTTTCCAATATAAGCCTCGAACTTTTCTTTTTGGATTGCTTTTATCATTTTCCTGACAAAAACCTCTACATCAAGACCATTTTCAGTTGCTTCATCTTGATGTCCTTGCTTTGAGCCGTCTGCCGTTAATGCATTTCTGGCAACATTGGTATTGACAAATCCCGGACATATCATGGTCACTTTAATGCCATCTTTGTCATGCTCAAGTCTTAAAGCGTCGAAAAAACCGTGTAAGGCATGTTTTGCTCCACAATAAGACGATCGATAATGCGAACTAAACTTTCCCATGAGACTGGTAACTACGACATAATGTCCAAATTGATTCGCAACGAAATGCGGAAGCAGTGCTTTTGATAGCGCTACAGTTCCCAAATAATCAATTTCCATAAGTTTACGGTCTACTTCAATAGACGTTTCAATGATGGGTGAACGTTGGCTAATACCACCATTATTAACTAATATATCTATTCTTCCGAAGCATTTAATAGCACTTTCAGTGATACTTGGCATGTCCTCGCTCTTAGCTAAATCTAAAGGTAAAACGGCCACACGATTTGGATTTTGACATTGTAATTTCACCTCTTCTAAAACCGCTTCACGCCTTGCAGATAAAATAAGGTTGCAGTCCTGTTGCGATAAGGCTATCGCTAAGCTTTTGCCAATACCACTTGAAGCTCCAGTAATCCAAATTATTTTATTGGTGAAGGTCATTGTTGCTGATGTTGTTGTTGCCAAGTCCTTCTTAAGTCCTCACTGATACGTCCAGTACCGTCGTGTTTCCATCCTGGAGGTTTTATAAGGTATAACAATCGGTTCTTAAATGATTTTTTTCCTGTAAACACATCTTTAAACATGTGAGCCCATTCAATGAATGCTATTTTTACCGGATTATAAGTGTTGATATTTTTTACCAATCCGTAAACCACTTTTTCGTCGGTTAATTCTGGTTGGTACGTACCGAATAGCTTATCCCAAATAATTAAGATACCTGCATGGTTTCTATCCAAATATAAAGGGTTGCTTCCATGATGTACACGATGGTGTGATGGCGTATTGAATACCGCTTCAAACCATTTTGGCAGCTTATCGATGGTTTCTGTATGAATCCAAAATTGATATAATAAACTGATAGACATTTGTAATAGAATCATGGCTGGATGAAATCCTAAAAGCGGTAACCACAACCAAAAAACAAAGGAATAAAAACCTCCAGACCAAGTTTGTCTTAAAGCCGTACTCAAGTTATAATGTTGTGATGAATGATGAACCACATGAGAAGCCCAAAAAAGTCGGCATTCATGTGAAATGCGATGAAACCAATAATACGAGAAATCGTCTGCAAAAAAAAGCAATAAAAAACTCCACCATGCAATAGGTATTGTAAAGAGTCTCACATGTTCATAAATGACAAAGAAAGCTACCAATACTAAGGCCTTACTAAAAAAACCTAAAAACACATTGCCAAGTCCCATGGCTATCGATGAAAAAGCGTCTTTAGTTTCATAGGTTTTGACACCTTTTCGTAGTGTGACGTACAGTTCTAATAGCATGGATACAATAAAAAACGGGATGGCTAATAAGATGATATTTGGAAACTCGGGATCAGACATGGGATTTCTATGGTTTTAGCTAAAGTACAAAATTGTTAAAAATCTGTTATTTGGTGCCACACATTTTTTATCGAGCGATTAGGGTATTATTTTGCAACAAACTTATACTATGAAGCTTCGCCCAACTTTCCTAATATTTTTAACGATGTCTTGTAATGCTTTGTTTGGCCAAGTAGAATCTGGTAAAACTGGAGCTTGGTACATGTACTTTTTTGATCATCAATTTAAATCTAGCGCTTTCGGATTTCAGGGTGATGTACAATATCGTAATTGGAATTTAGCAGGCGATTTAGAACAATTATTGTTACGCTCAGGAGTTACCTATAGACCAAAAGGTGTCAATGCCAAATTCACCTTAGGATACGCACATATAACCACTGGAGCCTTTGGTGATAGTGACGACACCTCTGTGGAAAGTAGAATTTATCAAGAAGCACTTCTGCCACATAAATTAGGAAATCGCGTTTACCTCACCCATCGTTTTAGATACGAACAACGTTTTGTTGAAGATCAAGATTTTAGGACAAGGTATCGCTATAATTTGTTTATGAACATTCCCCTTAATAAAAGCAATTTGGAAAAGGACGCTTTTTATGCAGCACTTTATAATGAATTGTTTGTCAACGGTCAAAAGGATATTGGTGATGGAAGATCTGTTGCCTTTTTCGATAGAAATAGAACCTATCTCGGAATTGGTTATGTTTTTAAGCCTGGTATGAAATTTCAGTTGGGTTGGATGAATCAGAAAACGAATACCATTGGTAAAGCACAATTGCAATTGAGTTTTCATCATAATTTCTAAGTCATAATACTTCAAATACTGCCAGAACATTTAGTACTTTTGTATTATAAATTTTGTTGATGACAGCCACTTTTAAACCCTACACTTTATACTTTAAAACACCGAGTGGAACATCTCGTGGTGTCTTGAAAGAAAAAAAGACTTGGTTTTTAGTTTTGAATCAAAACGATAAGACTGGCATTGGTGAATGCGGCATGTTTCAAGGTTTAAGTTTTGATGATCGCCCAGATTTTGAAGCCACATTACAATGGACATGCGATCACATAGATTATGGATTAGAACGACTACTTCTAGAACTTGATGAATTTCCAAGTATTCAATTTGGGCTCGAAATGGCTTTTAAATCCCTAGAAAGTGAGAATGGTTTTGAGCTGTTTCCTTCAAATTTTACTAGAAATCAATCTCCTATTGCTATTAATGGTTTGATTTGGATGGGATCTGAAACCTTTATGAAAGAGCAAATCAAAGATAAAATTGAAGCAGGTTTCAACTGTATAAAAATGAAAATTGGAGCGATCGACTTTCATACGGAACTCAACTTGCTGAAATCCATTCGTCAAGAATTCTCGGCGCAAGACATAGAATTGAGAGTAGATGCCAATGGCGCTTTTCATTCAAAGGATGCATTGGAAAAGCTGAAGCGCTTATCAGATTTTGAACTACACTCCATAGAACAACCAATTAAACAAAACCAGTGGCAAGAAATGGCCAACCTTTGCGCGCATACACCTTTGCCAATTGCCTTAGATGAGGAATTAATAGGTGTTATCACCTCTGAAAAAAAGCAAGAACTGCTCAATACCATAAAGCCGCAATATATCATTTTGAAACCAACGCTAGTTGGTGGTTTTCAAGGAAGTCTGGAGTGGATTCATTTGGCCAGTCAAAGAGAGATAGGATGGTGGATAACCAGCGCTTTAGAGAGTAATGTAGGATTGAATGCCATTGCGCAATGGACCTATACGCTTGAAAATGAATTGCCTCAAGGTTTGGGAACTGGAAGTTTATTTAACAATAATTTTGTGTCGCCATTAGTGGTAAAAAATGGTACATTGCAATATGAAACAAACGCTCATTGGAACGTTAATATTTAATACCTATGAATTACATACAACAAGCTTACAAAGGAGAAAATGATGCCTGGAAAATTATTTTAACTTTAATCATCGTTTCTGGACTTTTCATAATTAACCTCATCTTCTTTTTGTTTTTTAGTGATGGATTTGATGTCATCGAAGAGCAAAAAAAGCTATTGGAATTGATTCCTAGTAAAAACTTTTGGCTTGCAGCGAATTTATTTCCCTTTGCCGTTTTATTAGGATTGTTATTTTTATTTGTAAAATATTTACATAAACGAAGTTTAAAATCCTTAACAACAGGAAGAGCAAAGGTCGATTGGAGTCGCGCTTTTTTTTCATTTTCATTAATTGTGGTGGTGACAATTGTGTTGTTCACTATTGGTTATTTTTCCGACCCATCTATGGTCGAACTACAATTTGATCCAGTAAAATTCACAATTCTCCTTGTCATTAGTTTATTATTGTTTCCATTGCAAATAGGGTTGGAGGAATATTTATTTCGTGGGTATTTAATGCAACAAGTGGCTATTATCGTTAAAAACAAGTGGTTTCCTTTGATTTTGACGTCTGTACTGTTCGGTGTTTTGCATGCTGCTAATCCAGAGGTTGCTGAAATGGGACCAATCATTATGATTTTTTATATAGGTACGGGACTGTTACTGGGCATCATGACTTTAATGGATAATGGATTGGAGTTGGCTCTCGGATTTCACTTCGGAAACAATTTAATGGCGGCTTTATTGGTGACCTCTAAGTGGTCGGCATTGCAGACAGATGCTGTATTCGTATATACAGCTGAAAATGCTTCAAATGAAATATCGGAAATATTAGTGCCTGTATTAGTGGTATATCCTATTATCTTATGGATATTGGCTAAAAAATACAAGTGGACGAACTGGAAGTCTAACTTATTCGGAAAGGTTACAGAGCCACCAAAGGAGGACTATAAAATTATAGGAGAATAATAGCTTAAATCATCAAGTTTATGACACCAACGTTCGACAAAATTCATTTGAAATTCAAACTGAATGGCACTAACTATAATCATGAGGAATTAAAAGAAGTGGCCTATAGTTTGGTAAAAGAAGGTGAGCCTTATGAGCAGGTTATGGGTGATTTTATGCTGGATTGGTTAGATGATAAAGATTATGTTCTCACGAAAACTTCTGGCTCTACAGGATTGCCAAAACTGATCAAAATTAAAAAGCAGGAAATGGTCAATTCATCGGTAATGACTGGTGATTTCTTTAAATTAGAACCAGGAAATACAGCCTTACACTGCTTGCCAAGTCAGTTTATTGCGGGAAAAATGATGTTAGTAAGAGCTATGATTTTAGGTTTGGAATTAGATATGGTAGCTCCAACAACAATGCCAGCCTATGATGATCAAAAAGCCTATGATTTTTGTGCAATGATCCCATTGCAATTGAATAATTCTTTGAAACGACTTCAAGAAATAAAAACGATTATTGTGGGTGGTGCTCCTGTTTCGAATAGTTTGAGAGACGCTATTCAAAATGTGAAGCCAACCGTTTATGAAACATATGGTATGACAGAAACCGTAAGTCATATTGCTGTGAAAAAGCTAAATAAAACTAAAAAGAAAGCTCCTTATTTTAAGGTTCTTAGGGACATTTCTATAACAAAAGATGAGAGAGACTGTTTAGTGATTGATGCCAAGGAATTATCTGAGAACACCATCGTTACTAATGATGTCGTTAATTTAGTTTCCGATAAGGAATTCGAAATTATTGGACGCTTTGATAACATGATAAATTCTGGAGGCGTTAAATTGTTTCCAGAGCACATTGAAGGCAAACTACAAGACCAGTTATCTGCACGTTTCTTCATTTCTTCGGAGTTAGACAAAGCACTTGGGCAAAAAGTCATCTTGGTCATTGAAGGAGAAAAGAAAGACTTAGATGCCAGTGTATTTGAAGGATTGGATAAATTTGAAGTGCCAAAAGCAGTGTATTTCCTCCCGAAATTTATTGAAACCCCAAATGGCAAGTTGCATCGTGCAAAAACAATAGAACTGCTAAAGAGCTAGTTGCCTCATTCACAGATAGGTTTTACTCATTGCTAATAGGATGCATTCAAATATGCTTGTATGTTTGGTATATCACTAATAACCAAACCAATGAAAAATGTTCTTCTTACCATCGCTGTATTATTTTTTTGTCATGTTCATTTCGGACAAGAAATACCTGTTGAAACCCAATCAGTCACCATTGAAAACCTCATTCCATTTGCTGTAAATATTTCTGCAGTAAAGGATGACAGTTCGAAACAATTACCAAAGCACTTAATACTTCTAATTCAAACACCAACTTCGGGTTTAGATACGGAATCTAAAGTTATTTTAAAGCAGTCGTTCAAGTTACTGTCCGATAGATTATCAGTAAATGACAGTCTGTCCATTGTAACATATGCTGGTTTAAATGGTATAGCGCTTAAAAAATCACATTCAAAGAATATAAAGGCCATTTTATATGCTGTGGAGCACTTACAATCAAATATGAAGGAATTTCATAACGATGGTATTGAATTGGCTTACAAATTGGCTGAACAAGATGCTAGTGAACATACGACAAGTTCAGTGGTCATGATTCGAAATCCGGAGACATTGGCGTCCACGTCAGTGTCAAATGTTGTATCAAAACCGAATGATCTAGCGAATGAATCTAAAAATAAAAACGCTGTTTTATTAACGGCCATGACTCTCATACCGCAGATCATTTCAGTTATAAAAGATTAAGATAAGGGTGAGGTCGCTATACCTGTAACACACCCATGTTGAAAGGCTTTTCAATAGGTGCGTGATTGGCAGCTTCTATACCCATGCTAATCCATGTTCGCGTATCTAAAGGATTAATCACAGCATCCGTCCAAATTCGTGCTGCCGCATAATAGGGTGATACTTGATTATCGTATCTGTTTTTGATCTTGTCAAATAATTCCTTTTCTTTCTCTGCTGTTATTTTTTCACCTTGCTTTTCTAGAGATGCTTTTTCAATTTGCAAAAGTACTTTGGCAGCACTATTGCCACTCATAACAGCCAATTCGGCACTCGGCCAAGCTACAATAAGCCTCGGATCATAGGCCTTACCGCACATGGCGTAATTTCCAGCACCATAACTATTGCCAATGACAATCGTGAATTTTGGTACTACGGAATTACTAACAGCATTCACCATTTTAGCACCATCTTTTATAATGCCACCATGTTCCGATTTACTACCAACCATGAATCCCGTAACATCTTGAAGAAAGACAAGCGGAATTTTCTTTTGGTTACAATTGGCAATAAAACGCGTCGCTTTATCAGCACTATCGTTATAAATAACACCACCAAACTGCATTTCGCCTTTTTTGGTTTTAACTAATTTACGCTGATTGGCTACAATACCAACGGCCCAACCATCTATTCTTGCATAAGCCGTTATGATTGTTTGACCATAGCCTTCTTTGTATTCATCAAATTCACTGTCGTCTACTAAACGTTTGATGATCTCTTTCATATCGTATTGATCTGCTCTAGAACGTGGTAGAATACCAAAAATATCATCAGGATTGTCTTTAGGTTTTTTTGCTTCAGATCTATTAAAACCAGCTTGATCATAATCACCAATTTTATCCATCAAACGCTGAATAGTTTCCAAGGCGTCTTTATCATCTTTCGCTTTGTAATCTGTGACACCAGAAATTTCACAATGGGTTGTAGCACCTCCCAAGGTTTCGTTGTCTATGGTTTCACCAATCGCTGCTTTAACCAAATAACTTCCTGCCAAAAAGATACTACCAGTTTTATCAACGATGAGGGCTTCATCACTCATAATAGGAAGGTAAGCACCACCTGCTACACAACTTCCCATAACTGCTGCTATCTGAGTAATTCCCATACTGCTCATAACCGCATTATTTCTGAATATTCTACCGAAATGTTCCTTATCTGGAAAGATTTCATCCTGCATCGGTAAATAAACACCGGCAGAGTCTACCAAATAAATGATAGGTAATCGGTTTTCAATGGCAATTTCTTGCGCTCGTAAGTTCTTTTTTCCAGTAATTGGAAACCAAGCGCCTGCTTTAACAGTCGCATCATTGGCGACAACAATACACTGTTTACCACTTACATAGCCTATTTTGACGACGACACCACCAGAAGGACATCCGCCATGCTCTTTGTACATGTCTTCTCCGGCGAAAGCGCCTATTTCTACACTAGGTTTCTTACTATCGAGCAAATAATCTACGCGTTCTCTTGCTGTCATTTTTCCTTTTGCGTGATGCTTTTCAATCCGCTTTTCACCGCCACCTAATTTGACTTTGGCAAGGCGTTTTTTTAAATCTGAAAGGAGTAATTTATTGTGGTCTTCGTTTTTATTGAAGTTTAAATCCATGGCGTTATTAATTTCCACGAAATTACAAAACCCACGACGGATTATAAAGTGAATATTTTGTTAAAAAATATGACTAGGAAATATATTCCTTGGAAAATAAATGCTAATGGCGTATATTTGCTTAAAATTAATAACATTAAAATTTATGAGAAATATTGTCGTTTTTGCAGGGAGTAACAGTCGTAGTTCAATTAATAAACAACTCGCAACTTATGCTTCAACATTGCTAACGGATGCGGAGATTACCATTTTGGATCTGAACGACTTTGAATTACCAATGTATGGTATTGATAAAGAAAAAGCTCATGGGATTCCTGAAAATGCTCATAAATTTTTAGAACATATTAAAAACGCTGATGGTTTGATTATTTCATTAGCAGAGCACAATGGAGCGTATACCACTGCCTTTAAAAATTTATTTGACTGGATGTCTAGAATTGAATCTAAAACATTCTATGATAAGCCAATGTTATTAATGGCGGCATCGCCAGGGGCAAGAGGCGGACAATCCGTATTGCAAATTGCTATGAGTCGTTTTCCGTATCACGCTGCCAATATAACTGGCAAGTTTTCATTGCCGTCATTTGATGACAATTTTGACAATGGTAAAATCAGTAATGAGGAATTAAATGAGCAATTACTTGAGGAAATTCAACAGTTTGAAGATGCTTTATTATAAATAATATAGTGATGGGTGATTTAGCAAAAGATATCAATTCAAAGTTCGAAAATCAGAAAGTCAAAGCATTTCTGAATATTATCTATACAGCCAATTGGATTTCAAGTTGTCAAAACGAATTTTTCAAAGACTACGGGATTTCACCACAACAGTATAATATTTTGAGAATACTCAATGGTGCGAACGATGCGTTGAACGTACAAACTATAAAAGATAGAATGCTTGAACGCTCACCAAATGCCACACGCTTAATGGATAAACTTTGTGCTAAAAAATTGATACAACGTTTGCCATCAGAGCATGACAGACGTGTAGTGAAAATTGAAATTACCAAGAAAGGACAAGACTTATTAGCAGCCATTCCTAGCAATTTCAATAAAGATATGCTGAAAAATTTATCAGAAGAAGAAGCCAAACAATTGAGTGACCTTCTCGATAAAATGAGATGAGCTTTTTTTAACCGAATAGTTTCCATGGAAACTAATAAAATACAATCAATATGAAAAGGAATACCATAAAAAATATAGGAACCAGTGACTTTGTGAATATGGGACCCATCAGGTTACGTCAACCATTGCCTACACGACAAATAGATATGATAGATCCATTTGTGTTGTTGCATCATTATGGTCCGTATGAAATTTCAGAAACCCACAATCCATTTGATCTTGGACCACATCCTCATAGAGGATTTGAGCCTGTGACGTTTCTCGTTCAAGGCGAGCAATTACACCGAGATTCTCTAGGGCATGAAAGTGTGGTTAAGGCTGGAGATGTGCAATGGACAACTGCAGGACGTGGCATTATTCATGCCGAGAAACCCACTAATGAATTTGTAAAAAAAGGAGGCATCATTGAAGGGATTCAGCTTTGGCTGAACTTGCCAGCTTCAAAAAAAATGATATCTGCAAATTACCAACATGAGAAGCATGAGGATTTTCACAAAGTAATTTCAGAAGATAAGAAGGTGGTTACCAAGGTAATTGCTGGAACCTTAGACAGCAAACACGGAAGGATAGCGACCCAGACGCCTGTCAATGCCTTTATGATCGATGCCAAATCTGGAGGAACTGAAAGCATCCCTTTTCCCGATACACATCAAGGACTTCTGTACCTATTAAAAGGAAAAGTTCGTATTAATGAGAACGAGATGTTAGAATTGGATGGGTCGCAACTGATACAATTTAATCAGGATGGCGAAGGGTTTACTCTGAAAGCTGAAGCTGATAGTTTATTACTATTCTTATCAGGAGTACCTTTTAATGAACCAGTAGCGACCTATGGTCCGTACGTCATGAATACACAAACAGAAATTATGGAAGCCATGAGAGACTATCAAATGGGCAAAATGGGATTTCTTCCAGTGAATTAATAAAATAAGATATAATGAAAACAATACTGCATAAAGCAAATTCGAGAGGTTACGCCAATCATGGTTGGTTAAAATCCCATCATTCTTTTAGCTTCGCCAATTATCACAATCCAGAACGTATGAATTTTGGAGCACTACGTGTTTTGAATGATGATGTTGTACAGCCTAAAATGGGCTTCGGAACACACCCTCATCAGAATATGGAAATCATTTCGATACCGCTTACAGGTGCTTTGTCCCACAAAGATAGTATGGGAAACAAACGCGCTATTGAGGTTGGAGAAGTACAAGTGATGAGTGCAGGAACAGGGTTGACGCATTCTGAATTTAATGACAGTCCAACCGATGCTGTTAATTTTTTGCAATTGTGGATCATACCGCAAGAAAAAGATGTAACGCCTCATTACGAGCAACGAAATTTTCCTTCAGAAGGAAAGAAGAATCAATTACAATTGGTTGTTGCGCCTAAGGATAAAAATTTAAGCAATGCGCTTCCTATTAGTCAACAAGCTTACATTTACAGAACGTCCTTAGATGCAAGAAGCTCGATTGAATTAACGAGCTCATCCAACAATCATGGATTTTATGTTTTTGTGGTTGAAGGAGATATAAAGATTGGAGAGATTGCTTTAAATTCGAGAGACGCATTGGGTATTTATGAAACAGAACAAGTACAGATCAATGCCGACACAACATCGGAATTAATCATTATTGAAGTTCCTATGAGTTAATTGTGACAATGGATTTATAGCATCAAAGCATTCTTTTATAGGATGCTTTAATTTCGTTTAAAAATGCGATATTTGTAATTCCCTTAAAAAATAATGAATTATGGCAATGAACAAAAATACGGTGTTGGCTTGGGCTACCACGATTATGATAATAGTAGGATTAGGTTTAATAGCGCTTGGCGCCTTCAGATACGATGATGTAGCTGGATGGGGATTTGCAGCTGTTGGCATAGGCTTTTTCGCTGTAGCTTGGGTGTTTAATGCATTAAAAGGACGCGTATAATGAGTGATGATAAAAAAGTAATTTTCTCAATGTCTGGAGTGACAAAGACATTTCAATCTGCCAATACTCCAGTCCTTAAAAATATTTACCTAAGCTTCTTCTATGGTGCTAAGATTGGTATTCTTGGATTGAATGGTTCTGGTAAATCCACGTTGTTGAAAATCATTGCCGGTGTTGATAAGAACTATCAAGGTGATGTGGTGTTTTCTCCAGGGTATTCCGTGGGCTATTTAGAACAAGAACCACAGCTTGATGATGAGAAAACCGTTATGGAGGTGGTGCGCGAAGGTGCTTCTGAAACCGTCGCTATACTCGATGAATACAATAAGATAAATGATCAGTTCGGATTGGAGGAAGTTTATAGTAATCCAGATAAAATGGAAAAACTGATGAATCGTCAAGCGGAACTTCAAGATCAGATTGATGCGGCCAATGCGTGGGAATTAGATACCAAATTGGAAATTGCCATGGACGCTTTGAGAACGCCTGATGGCGATAAGAAAATTGGCGTGTTATCTGGTGGAGAAAGACGTCGCGTGGCACTTTGTAGGCTGTTATTACAAGAGCCTGATGTGTTATTGTTGGATGAGCCTACCAACCACCTTGATGCTGAATCGGTTCACTGGTTAGAACATCATTTGGCTCAGTACAAAGGAACAGTAATTGCGGTGACGCACGATAGATACTTTTTAGATAACGTCGCTGGGTGGATTTTAGAGTTGGATAGAGGTGAAGGCATCCCGTGGAAAGGCAATTATTCGTCATGGCTAGATCAAAAATCGAAGCGAATGGCGCAAGAGAGTAAAACAGCTTCTAAGCGACAAAAAACATTAGAGCGTGAGCTAGAATGGGTACGTCAAGGTGCTAAAGGAAGACAGACAAAGCAAAAGGCACGTTTGAAAAATTACGACAAATTGATGAGCCAGGACCAAAAGCAATTGGATGAAAAGCTAGAGATCTATATCCCTAATGGACCGCGATTGGGAACCAACGTAATTCAAGCCAAAGGTGTGAGTAAAGCTTATGGTGATAAATTGCTGTATGAAGATTTAAACTTCAACCTGCCACAAGCAGGTATTGTTGGCGTTATTGGACCCAATGGTGCTGGAAAAACTACCATTTTCAGAATGATTATGGGAGAAGAAACTCCAGATAAAGGTGAGTTTATAGTAGGAGAGACTGCTAAAATAGCCTATGTAGATCAGTCGCATTCAAATATAGATCAAGAAAAAACCATTTGGCAAAACTTTAGCGATGAGCAAGAACTCGTCATGATGGGAGGCAAGCAGGTCAATTCGAGAGCCTATTTAAGTCGCTTTAATTTTTCTGGAAGTGAGCAGAACAAAAAGGTAAAATTATTGTCTGGTGGTGAACGAAACCGTTTACATCTGGCGATGACCTTAAAAGAAGAAGGTAATGTCTTGCTTTTAGATGAGCCTACCAACGATTTGGATGTTAATACGTTAAGAGCTTTAGAGGAAGGTTTAGAAAATTTCGCTGGCTGTGCGGTGGTCATTTCCCACGATAGATGGTTTTTAGATCGTATTTGTACGCACATTCTCGCTTTTGAAGGTGATAGTCAAGTTTATTTCTTTGAAGGTAGTTTCTCTGATTACGAAGAAAATAAAAAGAAGCGTTTAGGAGGTGATCTTATGCCTAAACGAATAAAGTATAAAAAATTGGTTCGTTAAACTAAACTAATAATGAATAAAAAAAAAGACAGCATTTGCTGTCTTTTTTTTTATTCATGTCATCACGTAGTGATTAATTGTTATTATCATATAAATGGCCATCAGTAAAATCCTGATAACTTTGTTCCACTTCTTTTTTGTAAAAACTACTGTCAGTCAGACGTTTGTTTTCAGCCTTTAGTCGATACATCTTAATAATTGCAATAGCAATAAATACAATGAATATCGATGCAGTCACAATCAGTACAATGGTTAATTGTATTGTACTAACAAGTGAGATATTTGATATATAAGTGGTTAGCATTTGACTTCAGTTTACAATGATTTGGAGTTCAAATATACAACAATATTTAATTAAAATGTTATTTATCTATAAAAAGTTACACTTAATCGATAAAAAAGGTGTTTTTTATTGGTACCAGTCCCATTGTACAACCTCTATCGAATCATCACCTTGGTTAACTAAAGTTTTAAATTTGCCTACATCACTAAGCCCATCAGTACCTCTATAATGGTAAGGATACACCGTTTTCGGTTTGAACTCAAGCACGGCTTCTGCGGCTTTGTCAACCGTCATGGTATACGGTAAATTCATACATACAAAGGCCTTGTCAATATCGGTTAAGTTTCGCATTTCTGGTATGTCCTCTGTGTCTCCAGAAATATAGATGCGTTCGCCGCCAATAGTTAGCACATAACCATTACCACGTCCTTTTGGGTGAAATTTCAAGGCTTCCTCACGTAAGTTATACATCGGAATTGCTTCGATTTCAAAATCGTCAAAAGTTTTTGTCGTCCCATTATCCATAGCGACAACGGTACCAATCTTTAAGTCTTCTGGTAATTTTTCAATCACAGCTGTAGGAGCGATGACCGTTGAAGCCGATAAATCCAATGCTTGTAAGGTTTCTTGGTGATAATGATCACCATGGATATCCGTAATTAAGACATATTCAGGAGCTTCAAATGCGCTAAAAGCCTCAGCGCCTCCAGTTGGATCTACATAGATCAGGTCTTCTCCATGACGCATAACCATGGTCGCATGAGAAATGGGTGTGATGTCTAAAGGCTCTTTTTTCATGTCAGTTGAGACGGCAACGTCAGTCTCATTTACTTGGTTGTCACTAGCCATTTGATCCTTTTTTTCAGATTTACAAGAACTCAAAATGATACAGATCCCTAGAATAATAATGTTTAAATGTTTCATAGTTATAATTATTTTAACCTAAAGATAAATACAAATGTTTAGTTCGTAAAGTTTGTAACAAAATATTAAGTTTTACTACTGATAATTTACAGGGATTAAGTTTTAAAAACCATATTTTTTAACGAAATTGCTTGTCCGAATTATTGTTCAACCTTAACACACCACATAATATGTCTGATGATTTTGATTTATTAGAAACCAATTCCAACGAGAAAACAGAGAAAGTAGATGTCAATTGGGGAAAAGCCATTGACCAGATGAAATCGAAACTAGCACAAGAAGATGATCCTGAAAGTCGTCAGAAAATCTTAAACGCCACCTTAGATAATGTTGTAGATATGGCCGAGAAGGACAGGTCAACTTTATTGGATGCGATAAAAGATTTGACCGATTATCAAGATGAAGTTGGTATCATGTTCGAAGGTTTTTCAGCCTTAAATGCCGCTGAACAAAAAATTATTGATGATGCTATCAAACGTTTGGAACGTGCCAAAGTGGAATTAGAAGATGCTAATAATACGCCAGATACTTGGTGGAATAATCTTTGGGGAAGAAAAACGAAGATCAAAAAGGCTGAAGAAGAATTGCGAAATGCACAAAAAGAGCGTGATGCAGCAGATAATAAAGCAAAGGCCTTATTTCAACAGCGTATTGAAAATGCTGATGTCCAAACCCTTTTGAATGAATTATCATTTAAAAGCCAAGCTGCGGTTAAACGTTTGAAAGATCGTGAATTGGAAATCAAAGAAGTGGAGGAAAGTTTGAAGACTGCCATTGTTGAAGCGAGTAATAATCATACCAAAGCCTTAGAAAAGAAAAAGCAAGTTGAAGCGCAATTAGAAGAACAATATGCCCTACTAAAACAAGCGCGTCAAGCACTAGAGGAGGTAGCGGATAAGCAATCTACGGAGTATTCCGAAGCACTTGAGCGTGTCACGCAATTGGAACAAAAAGTGGAAGAGTTAGAAGGACTTAAGAATGCCTATACCACACTTGCAGCGTCAAAAGATAGTTTTGTTCACAAGCATAATCTAACCATAAAAGTACTCACATCTTTACGTAGCAACTTACAAACGCATCGGGCGAAACTTAAGAGTGATACCGATGAGCGTTTAAAATACTACGACGGTTATGTGGTGGCGTTAAAGGCCAGAACAGACCAAGAGTTTGCCGCAATTCTAGAGCATCTTGGTGTAAAAACAGACGAGCATATTGGCGAAACACTTGCGGCAATGCACACGGCTAGTGCGAAAGCACGCCAGGAAATGATGGATAATATTCCAGTTCATGAAAAAGTGATGCAAGGGGTTTATGGTAGTTATGCTGAGGCTTTAAAGGAAATTAGATCAAAGGATTCTGAAATTCAAAAGAATTTCGCTGACCGATATGGAATCGATATGAAAGAGATTTTCGACGAGTATTATAAAGCAGATCCTAACGCGCCTTCAGATGGTGGTGAGCCAGAAGGTGAAGCTAAACCAGAAGCTAACGACGACGATTTGTTGTCTTAACATAATGATGGCGTTTCCCGCTTTTGATTCACTCAAAAGCGGGTCAGGCTCTCGCTAGTCGCTCACGTCGTGGAGCTCCACAATAGCTCCATCCTTAACGCAAATTTCGCTATGAATAGTACCAACAAGTATGTAATAGGTTTCTTTTTTATGGTCTTCGTGGCATTGGGATTTATATTTATTTCCAACGATCATAAGACTTGTCACATAACCGAGAAAACCACCAATGGTGCACATGGAGAGACCATTGTGACTAAAACACATGTTTGTAACGAAACCTTTAATTTTTAAATCGGTAAAATCCGGAATCAAAAACATGCAGAACGTCCTTAGAAAATACAAACTGATAGATCAATGTACGTTGGCGTTAGACACTACTAAATCAGACTTTGTGAATCGTTTGCAAAGTCATGTGGATCCATCTGATCTCGGTTATTTTTCTGATGTCTTTGAGGTTTTTTCATCAAGTAAAAATGAGTATAAAGGGCAAGTAGATGACCAAGGTTTCAAATTGAAACGACGACGACGCTTCTTCGACTCAAAAATGAATATGGCCATAGCAACAGGACGCTTTAGGCAAGCATCAGATACACTCATGATTGAGATGGAAATATCAGGCTTTAACACTGGATTGAAGTTGTTTTATATCATGATTTCTATTTTTTATGTATTATTTCTCTTAGGATTCTTAGTGTCTGTAGGGACGGATGATGCACCGTTGTTTTTAGCACCTTTCATTTTGCTTCATGCCGCTTTCATGTTTGGAATTCCTTTTCTCATAATGAGACGCAGTGTTAAACGACTTAAATATGATTTGGAACGTGAATTTCACTTCATCGCGACGAAAACGACGCTAGCACCAATAAGATTTTAATAATTAATAAATCAAATGATTGTAACCCCTTTAGATTCGGCGATATTGGATTCCAAGGAGCAGTATGTGTTCTATCATAAAATGATAGACTTTACACTGAAGGAATTGATTGTCGCTGTTCAGCAAAATCAATTATTAAATGATCCTGAAATCCGTTTGTTTAAGCAATACAGCGACCTATTGCTGTATTCTATAGAGGCGATGAGAATCAAATATATGTACGATGATGAAGAACATATGAAGGTAGATCTTACAGATTCCGGGTTTCCTAATTATTTAGAATTTCGGTATTTGTTCAATGATTTGGAACTGCGAGAGGAATATCTTGGTAAATTAACAAGTATCGATACCTTGAAAGAGGAGTTTTTAGATACCCTGTTAAGAAGAAAAGAACCCATTTCAAAACGCAAATTATTTCAGGCAGCGTCGATTGTTTATTACTCGTCTGCAAAAAAGGAATATATATTCAACCGCTTTGTCCAAGGTAAAATAATGGAAGCGCCTCAGGAGGCACCAGGTGAATATATGGTAAGCTGGAGTTTTTACGAAGTGTCTCATAATAGGCCTTTTGTATGCTATATGTATTTTAATTATGATGGCAGTAATGTTCAAAAAGATAGAGAAGACATTTATTACGCACTCAAAACGGTTGCAGATAGGGAGTTAGCCTTAGACACTATGGCGTATGCCATTGATAAGCGATTGCCTAAAGTCATGCCTAAATTGGTAAAACGTGTAGATTTAGGCCCCATTCACAACGTATTTGCTAAAGACGAGAACAAAGTGACGCACGCCATTTTGGAAGGGATAGCACAAAAAACTATTCCATTGGAATCCTATGCTATTTCATTTAAAATTGATGAAGTACGCTCTAAAAGTGAATTTAAAGAAGGAAGTTTTTTTAATAAGCAAGTCTTTCAAAAGTGGAATGCTATCATGAAGCAGCGCTATGTTTTTGCGCCACATCGCATCATACAGCTATTGTATAATAAAACACCAGAAGTCATGAATAAGTTAGCTAAAGCGCCTATTCAATTGGCAGATTTAAAAATAAACAACTAAAGTTTCAGTAGGTTTAACCGAAACGACCAATGATTAATTAACGAATGGAACACAACTCAACATTTCCCATCAAACAAAACGAATTGGATATGCTTCGTGATGAAGCTACTTCTTACATCAAAAGTATTCAATGGGAACAAGGGCAACGTGCTAAAAATAAAGATAAAGACGCTAAGGACGAGTCGATTTTACTTTACTTGTCTCGTGCTAAAGGAAACGGTAACTCAGAAGTGACATCGGTGTCCAAAACGATTCTAGAACTTAAAAAACGCTTATTGCCTGAGTCTATTGCGATTCCTATGCATCTCAATCAAACGCTTTATGCAGTACAAGAAGGAATTACGCTTGGTATTTGGATTAAGGATAGCTATTACGATGCGTCTGGTCTATCAAGTTTATCAGAAAATAAAACAGCTTTAGACAGCTCTGGTAAACGTGAATACGAGAGTAAAATGCAAACGGCTACGGCATTTATGTTATTCGCCACAGCCTATAAAATACTTCACGATTTAAAAACCATGGCTTCGGATGACTTGAGTGTCATGAAAAATAAATTTGCAGGCATTCCAGAAGTCTCGCTTATGACGCCTTTAAAAGGCATATCCTGTGCATTGTTCTATTATGATAAATATTTGGGACATCCCGAAATTATCAAATCCGATAAGGACGTTGTAGATTTTACTGTGGTATATTTTGAAGCCTTGATTGCAGAGATTCAAATGCGTAAAAGCAGTTTGGAATATACCGAAACGATTGTCGATCGTACTTATAAATTAGAGCAATCAGAATTTGCTGTATCCGGTTGGGATAATATCTTTCAAGGTGCCGCAAAAAGTGTCGAATTTAATAAGATTCAGTTTGAACAAATTGTGGGTAACAGAGATGCTAAGCATTTTGCCCGACGTTTAACAGAACGGCTATTGAGTTATGATTTTACAGCAAAGAAGAATCCATTTCAGGAGCTTGGTGGTTTTATGCCTGTATTTATGGGCTACGGAATTCCTGGAACTGGAAAGAGTATGTTGATCGCTGCAATTGCGACACGTTTAAAGGAGCACTGTGACCAACTAGATATTCCTTTTTTATTCCATCCAATGCCTGATACATTGATATCGACATTTCAAGGTGGTTCTGCCGAAAAAATGGTAGATTGGATGAAGCCTTTACAAGATCCATCCAAACTAATTTTTGCACCCATTGATGATGCCGAAAACAACCTACAGGAGCGAACAGCACAAGGCGTTTCTGCGGGTGTAAAAGAAGTTATTGGTGTCTTTCTGCGATATACAGAAGGCGCTTATGCCGTGAATTATGGAAATAGCTCTATTGGTTTATTTACAAATCTTCCAGAAATGTTAGATAAAGCGGTTATTTCGAGAGTGCAAGGGCGATTCAAAATTGATGGTGCTCGTACCGAACATGACTTCCTAGACCAAGATCATCTTTGGTGGCGAAAGCTGGACGATACCATGCCAAATTTTGTGAATATGCAAGGTCCTGAAAATTACAGTTATCTACAAGATCAAGGCTTGGCAAAAAATATGGGTGAAATTCTAAAAGTCTCAGACAAGCCAACTGAAGAACGAGTTTTAGAAGTCTATAACAAAGTAGAACAGCATTTTAAATCGAATCAGCATTTGTTTTATGCTAACCTTTACAAAGAAATACAGAAGATTTTTCCGTTTTTTTCCTCGAGAGATGTGCGTAATATACAAAGTGCAGTGTCCTTGCGTCTCACCGATTTTGATTTGGAAGAAGACTGGTTTGAAAATCCTGAGATCTATTTTAAGAAGGATTATGAGACCAAGTTTCATATGCTTCAGGAATTAATGCGTTCCAATATGAAAGGTTTGGATTTTTCTGAAATTCGCCGACAAGAAGTCGTGCGTTATTTAGATAATGTGGCCACCATTGCAGACACCGATTTTAAACGTAAAGTAGATGCAAGGGTGAATCAATTAAAAATTGACTTAGAGGCTAGAGAACAGTTTGGAAACTAATACTATGAATAAGCTTAAAGCTGCAAATTTATATCGAAGTGAACTCATTCCTGTTTCAGGAAAGCTTGTTGAACGCTATAATAAGTGCCTAAAAAAGTTAGGATTCACGGAAACAAAACTCTCAAGTTTTTCAATAGATGGCATTGGTTGGAGTCCAGAAGTGGCCGAGGAAAAAGGAGATGACAACTACTTGTGTAATGGTGAATCTAATCCGCACGGCATCATCATTTCACCTCTACAGAACAAAAAGCCAGTCTATTCGCCTTATCACACATTTGATAGAGATATGATGCAACAGGTGTTTAAAACGCATGGCGATAAGATTAATGATATTACAAGAGATTCGGCGATATGTATAGATTTTGATCAAAGCATTGATGCGTTTTATGAACCTTTGGATGTTCTGAAATATCATATCGTCACTATCAAATTCCATTTAATTGATAAATTGGATCATGTGAGAGAAGACCAATTGTTATTGATTGAAAAATTTAAGCAGGGGAATAATTTTATTGATGAAGATATCCATAAACAACTGTTGGAGTCGGCCAATAAATATGGTGATTTGCGTGAGCGTGATCTCAATTTGCAATCGGTGAACTTTGTGACCGATTCGTTCTATACGAAATCATTTGGTGGTGTCTATGTACTTCGGGATTTTATTTCACCAATTGTTGTATTTGAAGATATGAAGTGGTATAAAGAAGCGATTAAAGACACTCTTCACGATGTATTTATTTTTCATATTTCACAACCAGAACTCGTAGCAAAGTTGCGAGACCACATTATTATTTCTTACGATCTAGAAGCTATTGTTAAAACAAGTCGCTACGAACGGATCAAGAAATTTGAATTTGCGAAACACCTGTCTAGTACACAGCACCCGATTCGAGATATTTTAAATGATCCTCTGCTATTTAAGAGTTATTTGAACAAAGTAGATATTGAGACGCGAAAGAAAGTCATGAGTGTAGAACGCTATCTCGAAAAATTGGAAACGAGTAACCAGTATAAAATATCTGATATTGTCGATGAAGATTTATTTCAGGCGATGCATGAACCACACTCTAGTTTGCATCCGAAGCATCAAGATTTGATTTGGAAACTATTGGTGAATATCGCTCCTAAAGATGTCCTGTTCTTATATTGGTACGATAAAGTTGAATTTTATAAGCAATATCAAACTTGGGACGATTCGCTGAAGGATTGGGTTATAGAAACCATTCGTAACAATATTTAGGAAATTTAGACTAACTTTATAAAGGGTTCTAATTTAAACCACACATTATGGGAACAGATTTGATTATTTTTATTGCAGCAGTACTTTTCGGAATTTTCCTCTACTGGAGAGAATCGAATGGCAATGGCGCTTATCGATTTGTCAACAAGATGATGAATAGTAAGGAGTTACAAATGAGTCCGGATAATCCGAAAGGTTTCGTATATAAACGAAGCTTCATTCCTCGACTGCTATTCATTGTGGTTTTGGTTTTGGTAGCAGCTTTGATTCTGGAATTTTTGACGCCAATTAATGTGTTTTCAAGTTATTACGGAATTTCTGCATTTGCTTCATTTGCAGCAGGGAGTTTATTAGGAACTTACATCGCGAATTTTGTGATTAAATCTACGAAGGTGATTGAAGAACAAGGGGATTCCTTAGAGGATAAATTTGAGCATGTTGTAGAAAAAGGAAAAGACTTTATTGACGATTTGAAGAATAAGGATAACAAAGCAGTCGAAGAAGCCAAAGATGAAATCAAAAACACCCCTGAAACCAAGCCCAACGAAAAGTCGGCTCGTGAGCGACTTAAGGACAAAGGCTTAATGTAGCTTTCCGAACTTTAGCACATTCGTCAAATTAATTATTAATATTTAGGCATGATAAAATCGTATTGGAATAAAGGAAAAAAACAAAAAACCATCACCATCGTCGCTGGACTCATCTTGCTAATTGCGCTGTTTGTTTTACGTGATGATTATCAACCAGCCTTGTTATTTGTTCGAAAATATATCTTTATCATTTTATTGAGCTGTTTGGTATTGTTTTTCGGACTCAAGAAGTTTAGAAGTTCAGCAAGTACAGGAAGACGATTGGGCATTCTAGGCTTGTTATTTGTGTTTTTCGCATTACTTTATGTATTAGGTTGGAATCAAGGGATGTACGATTATATGAAAACGTATAATGTCTTTAAAGATTTAAATAAGGTCGAAATAAATGAACTACCACTCACACAGAATGAGCGCATTCAACCGCTTCGCAACATATTTTCTATGGCTAATGAAAGTGTAGGAGAGACGAAAGATGTATCGTTGCCGCATTTGGTACGAGTAGATAATGAAAATAAATGGACCATGGCCATTCAGCCTTCTGAAAATTATACCTTTCAACAAATTAGCGATAATACAGAAGAAGTCTTTGCCGTATCGAGTACGACACCTTTCCCTAGATTTTCAGCAGAAAATCGGATTCCAGTAACCTTTTCAATAGGCGAATCCTTAAAATTTAGTAGAAACACGTATAATGCGGTCGTTCAACGTTTCAATCCTTGGATGCTTATTAACTATGAGCCTAGCGACACGTTTTATATGAAAAACGACTCAGGAGCATGGGTGCAAGTGGTGAGTTTGATTAAATGGAAAGGGTTTTTCTTTCCGTACCCAACGTTCGGAGGTGTCATGATCATTGATAATGGCGAACATGATTTTAATGATTATTTGGAGCGAATTACCATAGGAAAGGGCACCTATATTGCTCCTGAAGAAATGACAAATTATCCGTATCTCACGAAACAGAATACCTTGGCAGAAAAAGTATCGCGTTTGCAAGCAGAATCGTTAAAATTCCTCGGTGGTTTTAGTGATCCTTTACCATGGAATATGGAAACTGCCGTAAAAATTCCTGACTTACCTGACGATCAAAATCAACAACCCTTTGTTACCGATTTTGATTTTGCAGGCTCTGAAAGCGATGCCTATAGTGGCTTATATCATTGGTTTGGATTAGAACCTGTGGGTGACGAACGTACGAGCTTAAGCTATAGTGTGTTTGTACCAGCTGATGGCACTAATAAGCTGTATTATTATGATCACGCAGCTAAAAAGCAAGGCTATGCTGGTGTTTCAGCTATGCCTCTCAAGGTGATCGAATCACGTAAAGAGTTTGATTGGTCGGTCAATAAACCTGTAGAATTTCGACCTTATATCAAAAATATTGCGGGTCGCAAGCGCTTGTTTTTCTTAGGAACAATTTCAGCTATTAAAGAAAATGCGGCTGGTCAATTTGATGGATCAGCAACACCAGATTTGGCGCTAATTGATAGTGAATATCGGGATGTTATATGGATTGACGTGAAACATCCGAGCACATGGGATAAGGAAGTCTACGACCAATTAGGTGAAGCATGGAGAGCTAGTGAAGGCATTGGATATTTCTATCAAGAAGAAATCACTGATGACGATTTGCAGCGCGTTATAGATTCCGTAACCGCGATTCCGAAGGTTAATGAAAATGCCAAGGAAATAGAAGCACTACAACGCCGATTAGATTCCCTGAAGAGTACCGGAAGTTCCTATTAATTGATTGTTATAAAAAATCGCATTCAACTTGTGCGACTTGGTATCAAAGATCTAAGATTTTAGAAGCATAGCGCTGTGACTATGTAACATTTCCTAAGATATTGAGACTTATAAGTAAAGTGCATTATGGCAGGTTACATGGGTTTTGGTATGGCAACTTGGATTTATAGACAAGGTCCAAGAAAAGCTTTTTCGAAAGGAAGAAGCAAACCCTCATGTAATACATTACCGACTTACCAACGTCAATTCAAATTACAACCTTCAGAAAATAAAAGTCAGATTTCCGAAATCCTAAGTTGTTTACTGATAGGGTTATTTTTAATAAGTATGTATTTTAAAGCGTCTGAAGTGGTGACTTACTCTTTAGACGTTCAAAAACAAAAAGAGACACGCATCAAAACTACCAATCAAGAGGCATTTCAGTTTTTGATGAGATCGGGATTAAAGCGTTTAAACGACCAAAATATGACTGGTGCTTATTCAGAATTTAATTTGGCGTATCAAATTCAACCAGATAACGAACAATTGCAACAATTAATGATAGAAGTTTTGAGTACGCTATGTGACAATAACAACGACTATTGCTTGGAATTAGACCAACATTTAAATAGCTCACTTCAACCGTAATTCCATCTTAATATCACTTCTTCTGTATGGGCTATTCGTTTCTAATGGTAATTCTTTAAAGCCGTATTTGCGATAGATATAGATAGCGTTTTCTAATTTAGTGGCAGAGTAAAGCATGAGCGCTTCCCACTGTTGTTTTTTGGCAAATGCAATACAAAATTTTAAAAGTTTTTGACCTATTTTTTGACCACGCATATCAGGCAAGACGGCCATTTTAGTTAATTCAAATACCAGCGGATTTGCTGTTGGCATGAGGGCCACAGTTCCTAAAATTATGGATTCTCGTTGCGCAAAAAATATATGACCTCCTTTATTAATGATATAAGTATTGGGTCGACTCAAAACGTTTTCGTCAAAAGGTTCAACATAGAAATAAGTAGATAACCACTCGATATTCAATTTGTAAAAATCATCAGCGTACTGATTGTCAAAAGGAATGATGTTAACGGGATTCATGCGCTCTTATAAAATCGGTGATGAGATAGCTAATCAATTTCCCTACTTGGGCATCTGTTTCCATAGTTGGAGCCGCTTCACAAATATGTAAATATGTAACTTGTTCATAAGCAGCAAAGTGATTTACAAATTGACGTGTTTTAGTCACTGAAAACCCACTAGGAGTCATCGCACTACTTGGGATATTCTGAATGGCATCACAATCAATCTCTAAGCCAAAAGACGAATGACTCACATGATCTGCAGCGCGCTGCATTTCAGTTTTGAACTTTAGGGATTTTCTCACCATGATGGCTTCAAATGTATTGTAATCAACTTCTTTGATCTTATCGAGAGATTTGAAGATTTGTTCAGATGTATAGTTTTCGTGAAGCCCGAAAATAAAATAGTTTTTTAAAAAACCTTCAGAGAATGCATAGCTAAAGCCATTTCCACTGTGTCTTCCTTCTTCTGCTCTAAAATCATGATGCGCATCAAAATTGACCACATTTAAGGGTTTTTTTAGTGCTAAAGAAGCCCCTTTAATAGCTCCGTAGGCATTGTTGTGTCCGCCACCAATTACAATAGGAATTTTACCAGCTTTGACAATCTGAGAGACTAAGAAGGTGACGACAGTATCTATTTTAGACACTTTTTTTCGTGCTTTCATAAGGTCTTTTTTCTTTTTTGGATTTAGATTTGATAGCTTTTCGCGGTAATTTTCGAAATCTAAATGTCCTAAAATAGCGACCTTTTGAGGTTGCGTGTGAGCATTACTCTGTGTGTTTAACAAAAATTTAATGGCTGTGTCCCAAGTTCTGTAAGCCCCTATATTTCCTAGGTTTGCAAAGATTCCAACGTCCTCTTTGATACCGAAAATTACATACGTAACATCTAATTTTAACAGTTGCTCGTATATATCATTGAAGTCCGGAAGCAATAAGATATGTTCTCCAAATTTGGTTTCTTTGGCTCTTTTGTTCAGAATGCTTTTTAATTCTGAATTTGTAAAAGGTTTAAAGTGTTCCATGAACAAAATTGATTAATTTTGATGTATTAAAAGTACAGATTTTATAAGTTCTGCTTCAAATTAAATTGAAAGAATTAACGTTAAAAAATAACTATAAACAAATAGTAACTTATGGAAAATTCAAACAGTAAGAGTACAGGTTTAAAAATTGCTTTAGGAATTCTATTGGCATTATTTTTAGGAACAGGTTTTTACACTTCTAAATTGTACAATGAGAAAAAAGAAAATGAGGCGGCTCTCACAAGAGAGAAGGAACAAGTGATGGCAGATTTAAGCACAATGGCCAAGCAATATGATGTGGCTATTGGCGAAAATGAAATTGCCAATGAAAACTTGCTTGAGGCAAGAGAGCGTATTCAAGGATTGATGGATTCTTTGAAAATTTCTCAAAATAGTGTAAATAGTCTTTGGAGATACAAGAAGAAATTCTTGGCTTTACAAGAGGAAATGGATGTGTTGTTAGCTGAAAATGACAAGTTAAAGGTAGAAAACTCACTGTTAGCAACGTCCTTAGATAGTACGACTGTACAATTGGCTGAAAGAACGGTGTTTACAGATTCTCTTTTAGTACAAAACACACAATTGGCCGAGGTTGTTGAAAATGCGGCTGTATTGCAAACTACCGATTTAAAAGGATTTGGTGTAATTGAAAGAAGTTCAGGGAAATTAATTCCTACTGAACGGGCTAAACGAAGTGACAAAATTAGAGTTTGTTACACAGTGGCTAAAAATAAATTGGTAGGCGCAGGAGATAAAGAACTTTATGTTCAAGTATTGGATCCAAAGAATAACGTCTTAGGTGCCAATGAGCAAATTCAATTTGAAGACACTGTATTAAACTACAGTTTGGTGAGTAAGTTCAATTATGAGAATAGAAACTTGAATATTTGCGAATTTGTCGCGCCAAACGATGAATTTGAAAAAGGTCGCTATGTTGTTAATGTATTTAATAACAAAGAGCTAGTTTCAACCTCTGAGTTTACTTTAAAATAAAAAATCAATATAAAATTGGTTAGGTGAAAACCCGGAAACTCTTGTGAGTTTTTGGGTTTTTTTTATGGTTCATTGCGTCGTCATTGGATTATTCAAATTTCTGTCCGTTGATAATAACCGTATCAATATGGTTATTCCCGAAAGCATAAGGCAGGTATTGATAACTAGGAATTTCTTTAGTGATAATCAGATTGGCTTTTTTACCACGACAAATACTACCATACATATTGGATATTCCCATGGCATAGGCTCCATTAATTGTTGCTGCATTAATGGCTTCTTCGGGTGTCAGCTTCATTTTAATACAGGCAGAAGACACTACAAAATTCATATTTCCGCTTGGCGTTGATCCAGGGTTATAGTCTGAGGCTAAGGCTAGGGGAAGGCCTGCATCAATGATGGCTCTTCCAGGTGTATAAGGAATACTCAAAAAGTACGAACAGGAAGGCAAGGCTACTGGCATTGTGTTTGAATGTTTTAGTGCGTTCATATCTTCGCGATTCATTTCTTCGAGGTGATCAACGGATAATGCGTCATATTTGGTGGCAAGTTCAACACCACCAAACGCATTAAATTGATTCACGTGTATTTTAGGTGTCAGTCGATGTGCTAATCCAGCTTTTAAAACACGTTCGGTATCCTCAAGATCAAAATAGCCCTTTTCACAAAAAACATCGATATAATCTGCTAGGTTATCTTTGGCTACTCTTGGAATCATCTCGTTAACCACCAAATCTATAAAAGCTGTTTTATTGTCTTTATATGCTTTTGGAATGGCATGGGCTGCTAACAAGGTAGGTTTTACCTTAATTGGAAAATCTTTTTTTAGCCGTTTAATGACACGTAACATTTTTATTTCGGCATCAACGGTAAGACCATATCCTGATTTAATCTCGATAGCTCCAGTTCCCATTTTGATAACGTCGTGAAGACGATCAGATGCTTGTTTGTATAGATCGTCTTCTGAAGTGTTTTGGAGCTTTTCAGCAGAATTAAGAATACCACCACCACGATTGGCAATGTCTTCGTAGGATAATCCATTAATGCGATCTACAAATTCTTGAGTTCTGTCTCCAGCATATACAATGTGAGTGTGGGAATCACACCAGGTGGGCAACACAATTTTTCCTGAGGCGTCAATTACTTCGTCAGCTTCAATCGCACTGTATTCATCCATAGAACCATATTCTACAATGGTGTCGTGGTCAATAAGAAGATAAGCATTTTTTAAAACAGGAAGGATATTCATATCGCTACCTTTAACGATGGTAACATTGGTATCTCTAACTTGTAGTAATTCCTTGATATTAATTATTAGAATAGACATAATAGGCTGGTTTGCTAGATCATAAATTTAAAAATTTATGGAAACAATGAAAACTAAAGAAATTCTATTTCTTAATAAATTTATAGACATCATCGGAATTTTGGAACTTAATGAAGTAAGTACCTTGTTCCAAGAATGAAATATCTAGTGCTGAATCGTGCCTTACAAATTGCGATGTCAGTATCTTTCCCGAAATGTCAACAATTGAAATTTTTGCGTCTGAAGTGAGTCCTTTAAAATATAACAATTGCCCTGTCGGATTAGGGTAAATCGTGACATCTACTACGCTATTTTCAGGTTCAGAAAGTGTAATTAATTGGTTGTTAAAAACACTAACGCTATCGTCATTGTAGGCAATGGTTGAGATGTCTAAATCACCATCATTTTCAAAATCAGCGAATGTAATAGTGTACGCTTGACTTTGTGTATTATCGATCAAGTTCTCAGGGCCAAAACCTCCTAGACCATCATTTTTAAACCAAACAATATCATTACCCGCTCCAGAAGTAGCACTGGTTAATACAAAATCCTTGAAGGTGTCATTATCTAAATCTCTTAGATCTAAACAGGCAGGATTAGCAATAGACGTGGTGATAATGGTTTCTGTATACGTCGCAGTTCCAGGCGCAATTTCCGTACGCTTAAACCAAGAGGCATTGCCTGTCAAATCAGTGACTAGGATATCCAAGCTGGAATCATCGTCTACATCTTCGGCCATAATACTAAAAATATAATCTTTTGTATTTAGGGACACAATGTTTGTGTCTGCAGTAAAATTGCCATTTCCATCATTGTAAAACACTTCAATTCTACAATCATTTGGGACGCCAAATCCGACCGCATTTCCAATAACACTATCAATATCGCCATCATCGTCTATATCTCTCATAGCAAAGGCTCCTGGACTAGGGATGGTATTATTAATAATATTTTTAGGTCCAAAATTACCAGCACCATCATTTGAAAACCAAATGACTTCATTGCCACTATATGCAGAGACCGCAACATCCAATGTATTATTGTTATCTATAGTTCTCGTGTAAACTTGACCAGGTCCACTGATGGCATTAGATATTATTTGTTCTGATCCAAAATTTCCTAGACCGTCATTTGAAAACCAAACCAATTTTCCATCGTCATAGGAAGTTGAAACGATATCATTGGTTCCGTCGTTATTAATATCGGCAATGGCCACACCACCAGCATTGTTTAAAAGGCCAATAGGCGTACTTTGCAGTGTAAAACTACCAGTGCCATCATTTTTCAGCCAATAAACCGTATTTCCAAACGTCGTGCTGATAACAATATCCGGAAAGAGGTCATTATCAATAAGTCCAGATGCAATGTTATATGGTGCATTTCCATTGGGTAGTGGCAGTGCTATCGTTTGGGTCTTTGTGAACGTTGTTTGAGCAAACATAGTTAGTGTTCCAAAACATGCCATGACACAAAATCCTATAATTTTTATCATTCTTTAAGTGATTATAATCCTTGTGTTTACAGTATAAAAAAACTATTTTTTGATGAATTTTATAATATCATTAGTGTTTTCGATTTGTATAAAATACATCCCTCTGTGCAACTCAGAAATATCCAAACCTGTGTTTGACATGAATTCTGAAGTCAATACCGTTTGGCCGAGTACATCATAAATTTGAATGTTTGAAGTACCATTCTGCAACCCATTAATATATAGGGTGTTTGATGTTGGATTGGGATAAACACTAATGACGTTTGAATCAAAGTCTTCAGTACTCAAAGTCTCCAATTTATTTTCGTACCAATCTAAGGTGTCGCTGAAAAAACCAACGGCCGCAATATCTTTATCGCCATCACCATCAAAATCGTTTACTGTAATGCCGAACAATTGATAATTATTATCTACAATTAAAGCACTAGAGTTCAAAGTACCTATATCTGTACTTTCAAACCATATCATAGCATCATCTGCAGAGCTCCCATCTGTAACGATGACGTCATTATATCCATCATTATCTAGATCTGAAACTTTTACTACAGCTGGTCTGGCAATGATTGAAGCATCTGAAATAATAGTTTCAGTTGAGGCACCATCTTTTATTTTACTGTACCAAGCCACTTCACCAGAAGTGTTATCAGATTTAATAATATCTAAGACATCATCATCATTGACATCAGCAAATTCAGCTATAAATAAATAAGGGTTGCCGCTATCCACTGTGACTAAATCTTTTACCCAAGAAACCGTCATAGTACCACTTTCAACATATTGGTTATAATAAATTTCAATGGTACCAGAAGTTCCTCCAGCATCATCAAATCCAATAATAGCATCCAGGTCACCATCACCATCAAAATCATCAAACGACAAATTCCCAGGTAAAGGCACACTTGCAATAACTTGTTTAGGACCAAAAGTGCCGTCACCATTTCCAGCAAACCACACAGCTTCATTCCCTGTATAAGCAGCTGCGGAAATATCTAAATTTCCGTCATTATTAATGTCTGTGGCCGTGACTTGTCCTGCTCCAGATACAGCGGTAGAAATATACTGTTCAGCTGAAAACCCTCCAGCGCCATTATTTGCATACCAAACTACGGCATTATCTATATAAGATACCGTAATGATATCATTGCCATTAATTCCGTCCAAATCTGCAATCGTCAATCCGCCCACACCATTGAGACTTCCCGTTGTTGAAACGGTGGATTGTAGCGTAAAATTTCCAGAGCCATCATTGGCATACCACTTAACGACGTCATTGGAAAAACTAAAGGTTCCAACCACCAAATCAATATCGGTGTCGCCATCTAAATCACCCGAACTAATAATGTAAGGATCGGTGCCAACGTTCGGATCAATATTTTGAATAGGTTCCCAAACGGTTTGAGAGTAGCATGTCACACTAATCAGTAACATTATTGTAGAAAGTACAGTTTTTATCATAATAAAGTTGTTTACAATTGCTAATATAAATGAAAACATCGATAAAGGATGGGTTTATCGATGTTTTGTATTTGAAATATGTGGTGCTTACTTACTTTAATTCACCCACCATGTTCTCTGGTTTTACCCATGCATCATAATCTTCGGCTGTGACATACCCCAGATTTATGGCTTCTTCTCGCAATGTTGTACTATTTTTATGAGCTGTATTAGCAATTTCAGCCGCTTTATAGTATCCTATTTTCGTATTCAACGCGGTTACAAGCATTAAAGAATTATTCAAAAGTTCTTTAATAACATCATGGTTTGGTTCAATACCAGAAGCACAATGCGCTTCAAAACTCACACAGGCATCACCTAATAACTGAGCAGATTGTAAAACATTGGCTGCCATCATCGGTTTAAATACATTGAGTTCATAGTGTCCTTGAGTTCCACCAACGGTTACCGCAACGTCATTACCCATAACCTGGGCACAGACCATGGTTAATGCTTCACATTGCGTAGGATTGACTTTTCCTGGCATAATAGAACTTCCTGGCTCGTTTGCAGGAATGATAATCTCACCAATACCACTTCTTGGACCTGAAGCCATCATACGGATATCATTGGCAATTTTATTCAAGGATACGGCCAGTTGCTTTAAAGCACCATGAGTTTCTACAAGGGCATCATGAGCTGCTAGGGCCTCAAATTTATTATCGGCAGATACAAATGGTAAATCAGTGAATTTAGCAATATAGTCTGCCACAAGCTCACTATAACCCTTTGGTGTATTAAGACCTGTACCAACAGCAGTACCACCTAAGGCAAGTTCTGCCAAATGAGGCAAAGTGTTTTCCAAAGCTTTTAAACCGTGATCTAATTGCGAAACATAGCCAGAAAATTCTTGGCCAAGCGTTAACGGTGTGGCATCCATTAAGTGAGTTCGTCCAATCTTTACAACATCTTTAAAGGCAAGCGATTTTTCATGAAGTGTGTTTCTTAATTTTATCACACCTGAAATAGTAGTTTCTACTACTTTCTTATAGATAGCAATGTGCATACCAGTCGGAAAGGTATCATTGGATGATTGCGACTTATTAACGTCATCATTCGGTTGAATGGTTTTTTCACCTTCGCCAATGACCTTGCCAGCAAGCTGATGAGCTCTATTAGCAATAACTTCATTCACATTCATGTTGCTTTGCGTTCCAGAACCCGTTTGCCAAATAACTAAAGGAAATTGGTCATCATGTTTGCCATCTAAAATTTCATCACATACTTGTGCGATTAAATCGCGCTTGCTTTCATCAAGAACGCCCAGTTCTGCGTTGGTGTAAGCAGCGGCTTTTTTAAGATAGGCAAAGCCGTATACAACTTCCAAGGGCATAGAGGCTGGTGCGCCAATTTTAAAATTATTTCGAGAACGTTCTGTTTGAGCTCCCCAAAGTTTATCAGCAGGTACTTCTACCTTACCCATAGTGTCCTTTTCTATTCTGAATTCCATAATTGGTAATGTGTTTTTTGTTGTTACAAAGTTAGGGTTTTTCAATGTTTTTTGTGGGAAAAGTTGGTGTTTAGTTTGAGACTTTTCATAAGCTGTTGATAATTCTTAAACAAAGTATTGTAAAACATATTGGTTTATTATATCTTTGCATTAACAAAAAAAAACCACATGTTTGAATTTGACCAATATTTAGGATTTTTAGCATTTTTGACCATACTTACCATAGGGTTTTGGTTGATGATATTCTTGATTACATTTGTGATTCCTTACTGGGTTGGTGGAGCCTTTATTGAACGAATGAAAGAAATCAAAGAAGAAAGAAAAGCAAAAAGAGAAGCAGGACACTAAGCTGTTCATTTTAGATATAAAAAAGGAAACTAATTTTAGTTTCCTTTTTTTTTTACGACCTATTTAATTTTTTTTAAGTAAGCTCACATTATTTTTAGCCTTCAAAATCGAAGTCATCGCCATCATCACCACCTCTATTTCCGTCACGCTGACGTTTCTTCTGTTGATTGAAACGGTAAATCACGGATAAAGTGATTTGACGTTGTCTCCATTGAGATTCAGATTCTCTATTAAAAAACTCTGTAGTTGTAAATGAGCGTCTAATTCTTGAATTAAAGACGTCTCTTACGTTCAATGAAACTGTAGCATTGTCCTTAAAAATTTCCTTACTAAAGGCTAAATCTAACGAGAATAGACCTTTTGTTCGAGTTTGTGCGTTCTCTCGAGCACCTCTATAAAAGGCATTGGTCTGCCAATCAATTTTAGCAGGCAAGGTGACTTTTCCACTAAATCTTGCAAACCAGCTCGTGTTTTTGGCGCCATAGTCGACCCCATTAAATTCACCTTCAGTTTCAAACTGAAAGAAATTGAAACTTGTATTGAAACGTAATGACTTACTCGGATTGTAAAGAATGCCAAATTCAGCACCTGTACGTTTATTAGTAGAGAGGTTTACTGGGATCGTTCTGATGATATCAATGCCATCGGTAGTTTGTTGTCCGGTGTTTTCCTGAACACGCTCAAATGAATCAGTTTCATATTGGTAGTAAACCGAAGAGGTTAAGGTAATTTTATCCCAACGCTTCAAATACCCTAAATCAAAAGCACTTGAAAAGGCAGGATTTAAGTTCGGGTTCCCTTGAAAAACGTTGGTTCTACTTGACCGTGTTGGAAATGGATTTATAAACCATCCTCGTGGTCTATTGATTCTACGATTATATCCTAGCGTGATGCTTTCTTCCTGATTATCTTCGCTTTTCAAATTATAAATCAAATTTAAAGTAGGGAAGAGTCCAAGGTAGTTTTTATCAAAATCGGTGTCAATTGGAAATCCGAAAGCTTCGTTTAATTCGGCCTCAGTTAACCTTGAATCGATTTTACCTTTTAATTGTGTATGTTCTAAACGGAGTCCGAGCAGAAATGAAAATTCACCAAACTTTGTCCCATATTGAGAATATACAGCATTTACATTCTCGTCATAATCAAAAACGTTGGTAATGGTATCATTCACAAAAAAATCGCCCGTTAAAATGTTTTCTTGTTCTAATCGGTAATCGGTAATTTCGTTTTCAAAATTACCACGGTAACCTGCTTCAAAGCGTGCATCTTCACCAATTGGAAGTACATAATCTGTTTGGATAAGATATTCCTTCTGATCTTCTGTTTGAAAAATTTGTTCTATTTGGAAAGGCTCAGGGTTCGTGTCTTCAGAAACAATATAATTTTCATCTATATAGGTAAATTGATCTTCAGCATCTTGTTCATATTGAAAATCAGCAGTTAGCTGATGTCCGCCTTCATTAAATTTAGTGATGTAATTTAATGCAATTTGGTAACTGTTGTCTTCTTCATTTTGGCGTTCTAAACGTAAAGTTCTTTCCACAGTGTTACCGTCATTAAATCGCCTACTATTGTTTTCAGATAAATCCGCGTCCTCACCATATCTATAAAATAAACTACCTGTTATAGACGTTTTTTCTGAAATAAAATATTCCATGCCTATATTACCGTTATAGTTGCGATTTAATCGAGTTACTTCTTGTTTTTCACGTACGAATTCGTATTCAGGAGGGACAATTTCACCATCAACAATACGATCAAAATATTCTATATTACTAAAACTATTTCTTGGAGCATCAAAATATCTAAAACCTATGTTCGAGAACAAATTGTACTTTTCCGTTCTGTAATTGATGGTGGCAGCAACACCAGCTAGATCAGGATTTCCTAAATTTAAATTTAATGAGCCATTAAAACCTAAGGTTTCTTTTTGCCTAAGAATAATATTTAAGATTCCTGCAGTACCTTCAGCATCATATCTCGCAGATGGAGACGTAATAACTTCCACACGTTCAATAGCTTCCGCAGGTAGTTGGCTCAACACATTAGAGTCACCAAAACCAGCTAAAGCCGAAGGTTTTCCGTTGATTAGAATTCTAACATTTTCATTTCCTCTGAGACTAATCGCACCTTCAATATCTACAGACACCGAAGGAACGTTATTAAGAGCGTCACTCACAGTACCACCAGCAGTGGTTAAATCCTTACCTATATTATATATTTTTTTATCGAGTTTAATTTCAACCGTTGTTCGTTCGGCAACGACTTCAACGGCATCTAAAGCTTCAAGGTTTAAAGTAAGTCCTACGGTTCCCAAATTAATGTCCGAATCAAGGACTTTATTTTCGTATGTTTTGGTTTTATAGGAAAGGTATTCGATTTTTACGTCGTATGTGCCTGGAACGATATCTATTTTAAATTTTCCCTTGGGATCGGTGATCTCTCCCATTACCAATGTTTTATCACTTGATTTTAAAATAGAAACTGTAGCGTATTCTAAGGGGTATTTCTCATCGGCATCTATAACGGTTCCTGAAACCGTTATTTCCTTTTGCGCTAAACAAAAGGAAGAGATTATTGTAAATAAAAGAAAAAAAGGTAGTTTAAGATTCATAGTTGCCGTAGGAAAATGGTTAGATTAATAAAACCACAAATTTAATTTTATTGTCTATGTCCTTCGGTTAATCTTTTGTTAAACAAATAAATGTTTTGTTAATCTTTTTAATTTAAAAATTAAACAAATAGATGGTTGCTTTTGAATTTGTTCTGAAACGGATCTAATTCTTATTTTTCTTCCGTTTTTTTTGTTTCTTTTTAGCCTCTTTATGATCCCATTCACCTTTAACTGCGTCCATGATTTTGTCCATGGTGTCTTCAGAAACAATGGCCTTAACATCTGTGAAATGTTGCGCGTCTAATTTATTGATGGCGTCTTTGCGTTCTAATTCTCTTAATCCGAGTTTATGAATCTTTGTCACTTCATCAAAATAGGTATCCATACTTTGAGTGATGATTTCCTTTTGAAAATCATCAACCTTTAAAGTGGCAATAAAGTCTTTGATATAGGCTTGCTTTTGTCCTTCAAGCTTTTCCTTATATTTTTCCATTTGAGCCTTCTCCTGTTCGGTTTGAGCGAAAGCAGATGTTGTTACGAAGAAGCATAACAAGAGATACTTAAAAATTGTTTTCATCTTAGAGAATATCTTTTATTTGTGATGGCGGACGTCCAATGACTGCTTTTTTACCATTGATTACAATGGGTCTTTCAATCAATTTTGGATGGGTTACCATGGCTTTAATTATTTCTGAATCTGAGAGTTGTTTTCCTTTATAATCTGACTTCCAAATCGCTTCATTTTTACGAACGAGATCAATAGGAGCTATATCTAATAGAGACATCACGGATGTTAACTCTGTTTCGGACAATGGGTTTTCCAAATACTTAATGACTTCAAAATCCTTGCCAGAATTTTCGATGATTTCTAATCCTTCACGCGATTTACGACATCTAGGGTTGTGATATATTTTTATCATAGTTAATCTATTTATGCGACCGTTTTTTAATTCTGAACCAAGTTTTTAAGAGAATTGAAACGAATTCCAAAAACTCTCAAAAATGGAGTGGCTTTAACTTGTTTTGTGATTATCAACTACAAAAATAGCATTTTCAGTAAAGTCACTCAGGATTCCCGACTATTAATACACTACTTTAATCAAAAATAATGGTATCAATCATCGGTGTTAAATGCATGATTAAAGCTCATTCGGATTCTCCTCCTTTTGTCCCATCATCATAAGGTAAGATTTTAAGAAAGGTTCTATATCGCCATCCATAACGGCATCGACATTACCTGTTTCATGATTGGTACGCACATCTTTTACCAACTTATAAGGATGCATGACATAATTACGAATTTGACTTCCCCATTCGATTTTCATCTTACCGGCTTCTATATCCTCACGCTGCGCCATTTGCTTTTGCAATTCTATTTCGTACAATTGCGACTTCAGCATTTGCATGGCACGAGATCTATTATCGTGCTGAGAACGGGTTTCTGAACATGAAATTTGAATACCCGTGGGTTTATGAGTTAATTGCACTTTGGTCTCTACTTTGTTCACATTTTGTCCGCCAGCACCACTAGAGCGTGCGGTAGTAATTTCGATATCTGCTGGATTGATTTCAATTTCTATAGTGTCATCCACCAATGGATAGACATAAACAGAAGCAAAACTTGTGTGTCGCTTAGCATTACTATCGAAAGGGGAAATACGTACCAAACGATGCACACCATTTTCACCTTTTAACCAGCCAAAAGCAAAATCACCTTCAATTTCCAAAGTAACCGTTTTTATACCAGCTACATCACCTTCCTGAAAGTTCAACTCTTTGACTTTAAAGCCACTTTTTTCAGCATACATCAAATACATACGCATGAGCATACTAGCCCAATCACAAGACTCTGTTCCACCTGCGCCAGCGGTAATTTGCAATACGGCACTTAAAGAATCTCCTTCATCTGAAAGCATGTTCTTGAACTCCAGTTTCTCTATGCTGTTCAACGCTTTTTCATATCTATTTTGAACGTCCTCGGGAGAGGCTTCATCTTCTTTAAAAAACTCATATAGCACTTCGAGGTCTTCTACGAAGGTCTTAGAGGTCTTGTAATCTTCAATCCAACTTTTTTTCTCGCGAAGTGATTTCATGACCAATTCAGCTTGCTTAGAATCATTCCAAAAATTCGGATCGAATGTTTGTTCCTCTTCGTTGGAAATTTCAATTAATTTGGCATCTATGTCAAAGATAGTGCCTTAGTTTGTCAAGGCGTGTATTGAGATCCTTAATTTGATCTGATGTAATCATAGTGAATAATTTGTGTCAAATTTATAATTAAAACTAGCAAAGCAAAAGTAATTCGTCTTATTATTTTTAAAGTAATTTTATGTAGCTTTAACCTTTAATTATCAAAGATGAGAAAAATACTATTCTTGCTGTGTTATATCGGACTTTCACTTCCCGTAAATTCACAAATATTAAAGTCTAAGTCACTACAGAATTATCAAGGATTTTTTAACTTTTATTATGAGGCGTCTACGGATAAAATTTATTTGGAAGTTTCTAAGTTGGATGCGGATTTTCTGTATGTTAATTCATTAGCTACAGGTGTAGGTTCTAATGATATTGGGTTAGATCGCGGACAATTGGGAAATACGCGGTTGGTAAGGTTTGAAAAGGCTGGCAATAAATTACTATTGGTACAACCCAATTTAGACTTTAGAGCTTTAACTGATAATGATTCAGAGAAAAAAAGTATCGACCAAGCATTTGCAAAATCAGTATTGTTCGGGTTTAAAATAGTCGAAACCAATGCTTCTAACTACATTATCGACTTAACCCCTTTTTTATTGCACGACGCTCATGGTGTCATACAAAGGTTGAAATCTGAAGGTACTTACAAGCTAGATTCCAGTAAGAGTGCCTTATCATTAGAGCGCACCAAAGCCTTTCCGAAAAACGTCGAGTTTGAAGCTCTTTTGACTTTCAAAGGTGAGCCTAAGGGTCGACAAATTAGGACTGTCACACCAACAGCGTCTTTAGTGAGTGTCATACAGCATCATAGTTTTATTGAATTACCAGATGATCATTTTAAAAAACGAGCATTTGATCCCAGAAGCGGAGCCATTTCATTTAATTATATGGATTATGCTACGCCCATTTTTGAGCCTATCAAAAAACGATATATCATTCGCCATCGTTTAGAAAAGAAAAACCCTGAAGCTATCAGGAGTGAAGCTGTGGAACCTATTGTGTATTATTTAGATCCAGGAACGCCAGAACCAGTGCGTTCAGCACTTTTGGAAGGTGCACAATGGTGGAATGACGCTTTCGAAGCTATTGGTTTTGAAAATGCCTTTCAAGTGAAAATGCTTCCGGAGAATGCAGATCCAATGGATTGTAGGTATAATGTCATCCAATGGGTCCATCGGTCAACACGTGGTTGGAGTTATGGCGCAAGTGTAGTTGACCCAAGAACAGGAGAAATTATTAAAGGTCATGTAAGTTTAGGAAGTTTAAGAATTCGTCAAGATTTTATGATAGCGCAAGCGCTCATGAATCGACCTTTTGCAAAAGGTGATGCTCATTATCAGCCAATGTTAGAAATGGCATTGGCAAGGATCAGGCAGCTGAGCGCTCATGAAGTTGGACATTCTTTAGGCTTTGCTCATAATTTTGCATCAAGTACTAACAATCGTGCTTCTGTAATGGATTATCCTCATCCAAAGTTAAGAATGTCTGATGGTCAAATTGACTTTAGTGACGCCTATGAGACAGGTGTTGGCTTATGGGATCAGGTAACTGTAGCCTACAGCTACGCTGAATTTGATGAAAATCGTAATGAAAAGGCAGCACTAGACAGTATTTTAGAAGGCGCACAAAAAAAAGGTTTAAGATTTATTACAGATGCAGATGCCAGAGCTCAAGGAGGCGCACATGCTTTAGCACACCTTTGGGATAATGGCAAAAGTGCGGCTGATGAATTACATACTATTTTAGAAATTAGGGCAAAAGCTATCTCAAACTTCTCTAAAGATAATATTCGTGTTGGCGATCCATATTCCGTGTTGGAAGATGTGTTTGTGCCGTTGTATTTTTTTCATAGATACCAAACCGAAGCCACAACAAAAGTGGTGGGCGGATTGGATTATAATTATGCGATAAAAGGCGATGGGCAGCCTATTGTTGCTTCAATTGATGCTAAGACACAAAAAAAGGCACTGGAGGCACTTATAAGTACAATCGCTTCGGAAACCTTAGCTATTCCCAAGGATAAGCTGGCGTTATTTCCACCAAGAGCCTTCGGATACGGCAGAAGTCGCGAGTCATTTTCAAGTCAGGTAGGCGTGGCTTTTGATCCTTTAAATGCTGCCAACACCGCAAGTGAATTCACCTTAAAGTTACTGCTACATCCCGAGCGTGCAAATCGCATTTTGCTTCAGTCTCGGTTGGATGATTCACAATTGAGCTTAGAAGACGTCTTCAATAGACTGATAGAAGCGACGTTTAAAAAGACGCATAGCGACCCTTATATGAATGACATTCAGCAGATGGTGAATAACAATGTCCTAAAATATTTGATGAATTTAGCCGTAAATGATTCGTCGTATTTCCAAGTGCAAGCTTTGGCTAATTCTTACATTGCTGTCATAGAAAAAGAGCTTGAGTCTAAGAACTTAACAGCGTATAATTCTCAGTATTTGAGGATTATTAAAGAGTTTAAGGAACATTCAGATAAATTCAAACTTAAAAACGCTCCTAAGATCCCAGATGGTTCACCCATAGGTAGTGATTTTTGTAATTACAATTCTAATTAATATGATCATAGATTTAAGAAGTGACACGGTTACTAAACCTACGAAAGGGATGCTAAATGCCATGATGGAGGCAGAGGTAGGAGACGATGTATATAAAGAAGATCCCACCGTTAATGCGCTGGAAGAACGTTTAGCAGACATGTTTGGAAAAGATCAAGCTTTGTTTTTTCCTACTGGTAGTATGGCCAATCAAACAGCCTTAAAATTACATACGCATCCTGGTGAACAAGTGATTTGTGATAAGTATGCTCATATTTATAATTATGAAGGAGGAGGCGCTTCATTTAATAGTGGTATTTCTTGCAAATTGATTGACGGAGAAAGAGGGATGTTTACAGCATCTCAAGTCGTAGAATCTATTAATCCGCCAGATTTTTATCACAGTCCGTTGACGCGACTCGTTGAAATAGAAAATACCACCAATAAAGGAGGAGGAGCTTGTTGGGATTTTGAAGAATTGAAACGCATCAAAGCAGTTTGTAATAAACATAATCTTGGTTACCACTTAGATGGTGCTAGGCTATGGAATGCCATGGCAACGACACCTGCTAATGCGAGAGATTACGGACAATTATTTGATACGATCTCTGTTTGTTTGAGTAAAGGTTTAGGTTGTCCAATGGGTTCTGTACTCATAGGTGATGCCAACCTTATGTCTGGAGCCATTAGAGTTCGTAAGATATTGGGAGGAGGTATGCGTCAAGTCGGATTTGCAGCAGCTGCAGGACTTTATGCCTTAGACTACCATTTGGATCGACTTTCAGAAGACCATAAACATGCCAATGAAATAGGTGCCGTTCTACGTAATTTGTCTATCGTAAAAAAAGTAGAGCCTATTGAAACCAATATTGTTATTTTCGAATTAGAGTCACATGTCGACGAAAGCGAGTTTTTAAAACAGCTATCCAAAAAAAACATACGTATTATAGGAATGGGAAGTAATAAACTTCGAATGGTGACCCATTTAGACTATACTGTCGAGATGCATCAACGCCTTTTAGATATTCTGAACGATTTCTGATAAGCCTTATTATTTGAACATATCCATTCCTGGAATGTTAGGCATACCTTCCTTTGCAACTGCAGCGACCTCTGCTTCATGAACAGCTGTAGCGCGTTCAATGGCTTTGTTAAGTGTTAAAATCAGGTAATCCTCCAACATATCCTTGTCTTGTAATAATTCGTCGTCAATAGCAATCGCTTTAATCGTTCTATTCGCGCTAATCGTTACTTTGAGCTTCTCGTCATTGCTTTTTTCATCGATAAGAACACCGTGTAAACGTTCTTTCGTCGCCTCAACTTTCTTTTGGGTTTCTTTTAATTTGCCCATCATTCCCATCATATCTCCAAACATATTGTTAAGTTTTAAATTATGAAACGCAAAATTACTAAATTGCCGCAGGTTTAAAAAGAAAATAATCCGACTTGTTATTCCGAAGCATGTATTTATGAAAAAAACCGTTGACGTCCCTATTGCCAAACAAATCCCTAAAGAATTAAGTATTCACGATGACCTCAGAATTGACCCCTATTTTTGGTTGAATCAAAGAGAGGATCAAGATGTATTGGACTATCTTAAAGCTGAAAATGATTATTATCAAAGTGAGACGGCCCACACCAAAGCGTTCGAAACCTCGCTTTTCGAGGAAATGAAAGCTAGAATAAAAGAGGATGATTCATCAGTTCCGTATAAATACAATGGTTATTGGTATATTGTTCGTTATGAAAAAGGAAAGGATTATCCTATTTATACACGCAAGAAAGCAACCTTAGAGGCCGAAGAAGAGCTTCTTTTTGATTGTAATAAAATGGCCGAAGGTCATTCTTATTTTAGATTAGTAGGTTTGAGTGTAAGTCCGGATAACTCCATGATAGCTTACGGATTGGATACCGTCGGAAGAAGGCAATACACGCTTAGAATTAAAAATTTAAAGTCGAATGAAGTCTTTCCAGATGCCATTGAAAATACGACAGGATCTTCAACTTGGGCCAATGATAATGCCACACTTTTTTACGCCAAAAAGAATGAACAGACCTTGCGTTCGGATACGATTTTTAAGCATCACATAGGCAATTTAGATACAGCAGATACTTTAGTTTACACGGAAGATGACGACACCTTCGGTGTGGCAGTCTACAAAAGCAAATCTCGAAAGTATGTTATCATTGCCTGTTACAGCACAATGACCAATGAATACCATGTTTTAAATGCAGACTCGCCAGACGACGCGTTTGAAGTTTTTCAGCCAAGAATTCGTGGTTTAGAATATAGTATTTCTCATTTCGAAGGTTGGTTTTATATATTGACGAATCATGAAAAGGCCACTAATTTTAAATTAGTGAAAACTCCAGAATCAAGAACGCGTATTGAGAATTGGCAAGAGGTCATAGCGCATCGCAAAAACGTGCTGCTTGAAGATTTAGATATATTTAAGGACTTCCTAGTAATTACAGAACGCTCTAATGGACTCAATCGAATACGCATTAAACGCTGGGACCAAAGTGACGATTATTACTTGCCTTTTGACAATGAAACCTACACAGCTAATACAGGAACCAACGTAGATTTTGATACTGAAATTTTACGTTACACTTATAATTCCTTGACACAGCCAGCTTCGGTTATTGATTTCAATATGAGATTAAAAACCAAAGAGATTAAAAAAGAACAAGAGGTTTTGGATCCTAATTTTGACAAGGATAATTATACCTCACAACGTATTTGGGCTACTGCTCAAGATGGTGCTAAGATTCCAATGTCTTTAGTGCGACGAAAGGATACACCTATTAATGGAACGGCTCCACTGTTGCAGTATGCGTATGGAAGTTACGGTTCCACCATCGACCCTTATTTTTCAACTATAAGATTGAGCTTATTAGACAGAGGGTTTATATATGTGATAGCGCACGTGCGAGGTGGTGAATATTTGGGGAGAGATTGGTATGAAGACGGAAAGCTCTTAAAAAAGAAGAATACGTTCACCGATTTTATTGATTGCTCGAAACATTTAATCGCTTCAGGATTCACTTCTGAAGAACATCTCTATGCGATGGGAGGAAGTGCAGGCGGACTCCTAATGGGTGTGGTTTTAAATGAAGCCCCTCAATTATATAATGGCGTCATTGCGGCCGTTCCTTTTGTAGATGTGGTGACGACTATGTTGGATGAAACCATACCTTTAACCACTGGAGAATATGATGAATGGGGCAATCCTAATGATAAATTATATTACGACTATATGAAATCCTATTCTCCTTATGATAACGTGAAAAAGCAAGCCTATCCCAATTTGTTGGTAACAACAGGTTTACACGATTCTCAAGTACAGTATTGGGAGCCTGCAAAATGGGTGGCTAAGTTGAGAACTTATAAACAGGATACTAACAAATTGTACTTGGTCACTAATATGGATGCTGGACATGGTGGTGCTTCTGGACGATTTGAAGCTTTAAAAGAGGATGCACAAGAGTATGCATTTTTACTAGACTTGGAAGGAATTAGTAGCTAATTCAAAAAAAATCCTTAATTTTGCGAGGTTTTATGTTTCACATTGCCAAAATATGAAACTGATAAATAGCATTTATGAAAAAAGACATACAAGTATTTGATAATGTTTTACAATTAATTGGTAAAACCCCTCTTATCAAATTAAACAAAATGGCTCAAGATTTCGATGGCGACTTTTATGCTAAAGTTGAAGCGTTTAATCCAGGTCATTCGTCAAAAGACAGAATTGCACTTCATATTATAGAAGAAGCTGAAAGACAAGGCATCTTAACTCCAGGAGACACCATTATCGAAACAACATCAGGAAATACTGGTTTCAGTATAGCTATGGTGAGTATTATTAAAGGTTATGAGTGTATCTTGGCGGTAAGTTCAAAATCTTCAGCAGATAAGATTGATATGTTGAAATCTATGGGAGCACAAGTGTATGTGTGCCCTGCCAATGTGAGTGCAGATGATCCGCGTTCTTATTATCAAGTTGCAAAACGTTTGCATGATGAGATCAAAGGATCTGTCTATATTAATCAGTATTTTAATGCTTTAAATTTGGATGCGCATTACCATACAACTGGTCCTGAAATTTGGGAACAAACGGAAGGTCAAATTACGCATTTAGTAGCTTGCAGTGGTACTGGAGGTACGATTTCAGGAATTTCCAAATATCTAAAAGAACAGAATCCTAATGTGCAAGTGATAGGAGTAGATGCTTATGGATCTGTTTTAAAGAAATACCACGAGACTAGAGAATTCGATGAAAAGGAAATTTATCCTTACAGAATTGAAGGTTTAGGGAAGAATTTAATTCCAACCGCGACAGACTTCGATTTAATTGATAGGTTTGTCAAGGTGAGTGATGAAGAAAGCGCTCATACAGCACGAGAAATTTCTCGAAGTGAAGGTTTATTTGTTGGTTACACGAGTGGCGCAGCTATGCAGGCACTCAAGCAACTAAATGAAGAAGGAACTTTCAAGACAGGAGACAAAGTCGTTGTTGTGTTTCCAGATCACGGTTCAAGATACATGAGTAAAGTGTATAATGATAAGTGGATGGAAGATCAAGGGTTCTTTGATAGTCAAACCGAAATGACTGAAAAAATTCAGTACGTAAAATAAATAATAACTATAACATTTTAAAACTCCTATCATGTCTTATCGTGGTAGGGTTTTTATGTTTAATTGGGAAATGAACATTGGTTCATAAAAATATTATGTCGTCATGATATAATTAACTAATTTTGTCCCAACTAATAAGACTAAAAACTCGCTTTAATGAAGGATTTATTTGAGAAGATTTATAAGGATAAAGGACCTTTAGGAAAATGGGCTTCTCAAGCTGAAGGTTACTTTGTGTTTCCAAAGCTCGAAGGTCAGATTTCCAATAGAATGAAGTTCCAGGGAAAAGAAGTGATTACTTGGAGTATAAATGATTACCTAGGTTTAGCTAACCACCCAGAAGTACGTAAGGTTGATGCTGAAGCTGCTGCGCAGTATGGGTCGGCTTATCCTATGGGTGCAAGAATGATGTCTGGTCACACAGACCTTCATGAGAAATTACAAAATGAACTTGCAGATTTCGTTAACAAGGAGGCCGCATATTTACTAAATTTTGGATACCAAGGGATGGTGTCTACGGTGGATGCGTTGGTTTCGAAAGATGATATCATCGTTTATGATGTCGATGCACACGCCTGTATTATTGACGGTGTTCGTTTACACATGGGTAAACGTTTTACCTACAAGCATAATGATGTTGAAAGTTTAGAAAAAAACTTGGAACGTGCCACTAAAATGGCCGAGCAAACAGGTGGTGGAATTTTAGTGATTTCTGAAGGCGTATTCGGAATGCGTGGTGAACAAGGTCGATTGAAAGAGATTGTAGCCCTGAAGAAAAAATTTAATTTCCGCTTATTTGTTGATGATGCTCATGGCTTTGGAACATTAGGTAAAACTGGTGCAGGTGCTGGAGAAGAGCAAGGTGTTCAAGAGGATATCGATGTGTATTTTGCAACATTTGCAAAGTCAATGGCAAGCACAGGTGCTTTTATTGCTGCAGATCAAGAGATTATCGATTACTTAAAATATAACTTACGCTCTCAAATGTTCGCCAAATCATTGCAAATGCAATTAGTGGTTGGTGCTTTAAAGCGTCTTGAAATGCTGAAGACGATGCCTGAGTTGAAGGACAATTTATGGACCATCGTAAATGCATTGCAATCTGGGTTGAAAGAACGTGGTTTCGATATCGGAACAACTCAAAGTTGTGTGACACCTGTCTATTTGAAAGGAAGTATACCAGAAGCCATGGCTTTGGTTAGGGACTTACGTGAGAACTATGGTATATTCTGTTCAATTGTTGTATATCCTGTGATTCCTAAAGGATTGATTTTACTGAGAATGATACCAACGGCTACACATACGTTAAAGGATGTAGAAGAAACCTTAGATGCTTTTGACGCTATTCGCGAACGACTCAACAATGGCACTTACAAGCGCTTATCTGCTGCAGTTATGGCAGCAATGGGCGAGTAGCTTACTTATACGTTCTACGATATATAAATTAAAACCGATTCATTATGAATCGGTTTTTTTTATTTTTTGTGATGTATTTTCCGTTTATAAATGTATTCTATAACAAAGCAAAAAGCAATAATGGATAAGGCGACAATCACACCCGTTCTGTTATTTTGATATTGATTAATGATCAATACAACAAGCGATACAGCACATAATAAAAAAGCCATTAAAGGTATAGCTCTCTTGGCATCAATTTTTTTATGGATACGGAAACCAGTAAAATTGATTATTGCAAAAATGATTAAAAACCCAACGCTTCCTGCTGTTGATATGCTTTCAAGATTTAAAAAATTAACGACTAAAAGTGTTGCGACAGCCGTAATAATTAATCCGATAGGTTGGTTCCAAAGTTTACTAGTTAATTCATGTGGTAGTTCATCATCTTCTGCAATCACATAACTCACGCGACTTCCGCCATACAAAGAAGCATTAATTGCTGAAAAGGTAGAAATTAAAGCTGCTATCGTCATAACCGTAAATCCTATAGTTCCCAACATGGGTTTAGCAGCTTGCGCTAATACATATTCTTCTGCAGATTTTATGGTGTCAAATGTTAACGATCCTACGGTCACAATTGATATAACTATATAAAGAAGAATCACAAAACCGACAGAATAATAAAATGCTCTAGGAATATTTTTTTTGGGATCTAGAATGTTCGATCCAGTATTGGCAATAAGTTCAAAACCTTCATAAGCCACAAATATGACCATTCCGGCACTTAATATTTGAAGGGGAGTTTCCCATTGGCTCATGGATAATTGTGCTAGGTTAGGGTTGTCTATGAGTCCATAAATACCGACACCAATAAAACCTAGTAAAATTAATAGTTTGATGATAACAGAATAAGACTCAATTTTACTTACCACTTTAATGCTATAATAATTGATGAGCGTCGCCAGTAAAATGATTAAACTAGAATATATATGCGTGTCAATTTTCACACTATCAGTTAAACTTAAAAGATTGGGTGCATAAGAACCAAATGCCGAAGCATATAAGGACAGCATAATGATGTAGCTAATCCATAATAAGTTGTTTATTGCGCCGCTGAACACCGTTCTACCAAAACCTTCATTGATGAACTTAACAGTTCCACCATTATCAGGAAATGCTAAGGTTAATTTAACATAGCTATAAGACGTCATAAAAGCGACCAGACCAGCGAATAGAAATGCCACAGGTGTGGCACCTTTTGCAAGAGATACGGCAAGACCTAAAACAGCAAATATGCCGCCACCCACCATGCCGCCAATGCCAATGGACATGGCTTCTTTTAGTCCAATTTTATCACTCATAAATTAGCGGTTTTATTGTAAAGTCTTCCTGAATGTTTTTCTTCGCCTGTAGACTTCAGGCTCAAAATGTTTCCAAATTTTATGGATGGCCTCATTGTCTTCTAATTCAGGAGTTCTGTAACATGTTTGAATGCCTTTTTCTGTGAAAATGTCATAATACTCATTAAAAATCACGGCATGAACCCCTTTGTTTTGATAATTTGGATGAATGCCTATAAGATAGAAAATAACGTCTTTACTGTTCTTTTTTGCTTTAAGAATGTGTCTGAATCCAAATGGTAATAACTTACCATTAGCTTTTTGAAGGGCTTTAGAGAAGGAAGGCATTACAATAGCAAAACCGATAAGTTCATCATCTTTATCGACGACAAATTTGATGTACTCTGGATTGACAAAACTGATAAATTTTTTCTTAAAATATGCTTTTTGAATATCGGTAATAGCTACGAAGGAGGATAAAGACGCATAACTTTCATTAAACAAATCGAACATCTTATCGGCATAAGGCATAACTTCTGAAGTTTTTGTAAACTTCAAAGCCTTTAAGCCATAACGACGTTTGATCAGTTCTTGTGCTTTTTTGAAGGTCTCAGGATTGACGTTTGAAAATGGAAAGCGACTCTCAGAATACGCCTTTTCAATTTTATAACCATGCGCCACATAATGATTCGCATAATAGGGATGGTTGTACCATGTGATCATCGGTCCGATGTGGTCATATCCCTCTGTGAGAACGCCTACTTTATCAAGGTTAGAAAACCCAACAGGTCCTTCCGCGTAGGTTAATTGATGCGCTTTTCCTATAGCTTCTACTTTGTCTAATAACGCCTTAGAGACTTCTTGATTATCGATAAAATCAAACCAGCCAAAACGCATTTTTTTCTGATTTTGACCATTCACTTCCAACCAATTGATAATTGCTGCCACACGACCTACTATAGTATGGTTATCATCATAGGCCAAAAAGAAGCGGGCTTCAGCATCTTTAAAAATTGGGTTTTTGTCCTTGTCAAAGGTTTCCAATTCTTGTTTAATGATAGGAGGTACCCAATATTTTGAATCTTTGTAGAGTTTAAAAGGGAATTTTACGAATTGCTTTAATTCCTTTTTACTGTAAATTTCTTTAACTGTAATCATAGTTTGAACCTAGAGACTTCCGTCATCATCAAAATCATCTGTTTTTTTCTTTCTATTCTTTTTCTTGGGTTTTCGATTGTCAGCATCTTTTCTGGTGTTACCGTTATCGATTTCTTTGTCTACATGAAAATCGAAGCGGTAAGACATTCCGAAGTTAACACTGAACACTGATGGCGTGTCTTTACTATTAAATGTCACTGCTGTATCTAGCTGAAAATCCTTAGTCCATAAATAGGCACCACCAAATCTAAATAGATTGTCCGCATAAAAATCACTCTGAATACCTTGAGTCTCTCCAAAAATGACCCATTGTGGATCGAAAGAATGTGTCAACGTAATGATATATTGAAAATCGGAATAATCGGTACCTATGCGATCCTTAATTAAATTGAGAACCAGAACCCATCCACCAGAAAAGTTATTTTGTGTGGCCACCATGATTTTGGGACTAAAACCTTCAATACCAGGTGCTGTGTAGGGATTGTTTTTGCTATCAAAATTTGCACCAGCATAAATGGCCACTGCAGGAATAAGCGAACTCCATTTAAAAGAACGATTGGCGTGATAACTGTATAGATTAGGTTTGTCTTTTTCCTCCGAATTTTTGTAAGGATCGTAAACCAAATATTTAGCGCCTATGGTAAAATTTTTAAAGTTGGAGCGTTTATCTTCTGAGTTAAGACCAGCACTCGTAAAAAATGTTTGCGTGTCATTTTGGTAAGTACCTTCTAAATTGATTTCTAGCTCTTCAAAGAGCAAACCGTAGCGTGCAGCGAAATCAACACCAAACCCTGATACTTCATAGGCCAATACAGGTGTTCTTTCTTCTTTGATAATGTAAGGACCAACCTCAAGTTGGGCAACGTTAGTTCCCACAGAAAACGCGCTTCTCGATACACCTGGTCTGTTGGAATTAATCACTTCAGTATATTGAGAAAATGCTAAGTTAGTGATTAGCAACAGTGCGCTGAGGAGCACTTTTTTAGTTAAATTCATAGCTAGTTGATTTAAGTCAAATATAGAGATTTTATATTTTTTTTAAGTATTAATAACTGTTTTTAAATAGAGATAATTGTATTTTTGAATAAATTTAATTGAATGTTACAGGAAGCATCATTATATGGTTTTGTAAGAACCATTCTTATTATACTTTTGGTGTACTACGGTATAAAAATCCTATCGCGATTATTTGCGCCTTATCTCATGCGATACATGTCTAAGAAAATGCAAGAGAAATTTGAGGGGCAATTTAGGCAACAACAAGACCCAAAACCAAAATACAAAGAAGGTGAAACGGTCATAGATAAAATGCCGAATACAGATTCATCTTCAAATAAAAAAGTAGGAGAGTACATAGATTACGAAGAAATTGACTAATTTTCGAGTCTATTGAAAGTCAATCTGTCTATGCAATTTTCATTTAAAAACTTATGGCCACACTTATTAGTCTTAGTAGGTTTTGTGGTGATTTCACTTACGTATTTTAGTCCTGTTTTACAAGGAAAGCAAATTTTTCAAAATGACATCAAACAATATATTGGGATGTCTAAACAGCAAAAGGATTTTAAGGCTGAAACGGGTGAAGAGACGTATTGGACCAATAGTGCCTTTGGCGGTATGCCTACCTATCAATTAGGAGCGAGATATCCTCATAATTATATAAAAAAACTAGATAGTGTCTTACGTTTTTTACCCAGACCAGCAGATTATCTATTTATATATTTTCTAGGATTTTACATATTACTGCTGTCTCTTAAAGTGGATTTCAAATTAGCAGCCTTAGGAGCTTTGGCATTTGGTTTTTCCACCTATTTAATCATTATTCTGGGAGTCGGCCATAACAGTAAAGCACATGCGATTGCCTATATGCCTTTAGTGTTGAGTGGTATTGTCATGACGTTTAGGAAATTATATATTATTGGTTTTTTACTCACTGCTGTGGCCTTAGCATTAGAGATAGGTGCCAATCACTTTCAAATGACCTATTATCTATTACTACTAGTGATTGTTTTGGGAATTGCTTACCTCATAGATGCTTACAAAAAAAACTGTTTACCACATTTTTTTAAATCCATAGGCGTGATGTTTGTGGCTCTGATTTTAGCCATAGGTTTGAACGCTACCAATTTGATGGCGACACAAGAGTATGTTAAAGAAAGTACCCGAGGAACCAGTGAATTAACTATCAATCCTGATGGGACTGAAAAGGATAACACATCTAGTTTAAGTAAGGATTACATCACAGAATACAGTTATGGAATTACTGAAAGTTTTAATCTTTATATTCCAAGATTTTACGGAGGTGGTAATTACGAGGATGCAGGTAAAGACTCTGAGACCTATCAATTTTTTAGAAATCTTGGAGCCACACCTACCCAAGCACTCCAAGAAGCTCAGAATGTACCAGCATATTGGGGTGATCAACCCATTGTTGAGGCACCTGCTTATGTTGGAGCCGTTATTATTTTCTTATTTGTATTTGCTTTATTTTTAGTCAAGGGCCGCTTAAAATGGTGGTTGCTTGGTGGAACTATCATGTCCTGGGTTTTATCCTTAGGTAAAAATTGGTTCTTTGTGACCGATCCTAATCCGGATAGTAATCCAATTACGAATTTCTTCATTAATTATGTACCGCTGTACGATAAATTTCGAGCTGTAAGTTCCATTCAAGTGGTGTTAGAGTTATGTATTCCTGTGTTAGCTATTTTCGGATTAGTAAAGTTGTTCAATGAATTTGAAAAGGAAGATCGAAAACTAAAAGCATTGAAATTAGCTTTGGGAATTGCTGGAGGTTTGGCTTTGTTCTTTTTATTGTTTAAATCAGCATTTTTTGATTTTGTAGGTGCCAATGATGGATACTACAGGCAGGTTTATGGTGAATACGGACAAGGTTATATTGATGCTATCAAAGAAGATAGAAAAGCTTTTTTTACGCACGACACCCTACGAACGCTCATATTAGTCTTGCTTTCAGCTGGAACCATTTTTATGTTTTTGAAAAAGAGAGTGTCTGAAGTGGTCGTGGTGGTTGTATTTGCAGCGTTAATTCTATTTGATTTGGTTGGCGTAGATCGTCGTTATGTTAATACCGATAATTTTGTATCTGCCATCCAAGTTGAAAAACCATTTCAAAAGACCGCTGCCGATCAAGAAATACTTCAGGATCAAGGACATTTTAGGGTATGGGATATTACACAAGAAGGCTCAAGAAATCCCGCTAGAGCGGCGTATTTCCATAATTCCTTAAATGGTTATCACGCAGCTAAATTAAAGCGATTTGACGAGCTCAATAATTTTCATATTACTAAAAACAATATGAATGTTCTCAATATGTTAAATACCAAATATATCATCGCTGAAGAGGAGAATCAAGTGTTCCCATACTTGAATGAAGATGCTAATGGTAATGCTTGGTTTATAGAAGAACTAGAGAAAAAGTCATCAGCAAATGCCGAGATCATGGCTTTAGATAGCCTAGAGACGAAAATTAAAGCGGTCACGACCGCATCGGAATTATCGTCGCAGCGTTTTAAAGTAGATTCAACAGCACAAATAACCTTAGAAACATATCAACCAAATTATGTTAAATATGCTTCGAGTAACCCGAGTGATGGCTTTGCAGTATTCTCAGAAATATTCTACGAAAAAGGATGGAAAGCTACTATTGATGGGAAAGCTGTCCCAATTTATCGAGTCGATTATGTGCTTCGTGGGTTGATGGTGCCTTCTGGGTCTCACAATATCGAATTTAAATTTGAACCAAAAGTCGTCCAGACGGGTAGTATGATATCATTAGTGAGTTCCGTGCTATTATTTTTATTAATTATTGGAGGTTTGTGGTTTGTTTTTAAAGCACGTAAAGCTCACTATAGTTGAGACGTCACGTCATGAAAAAGCGCGTACTCATCATAACGTATTACTGGCCTCCTGCAGGAGGTCCTGGTGTTCAAAGATGGTTGAAATTTGTCAAATATTTACCAGAATTTGGTATACAACCAATTGTGTATTGTCCAGAAAACCCAAGTTACCCATTAGAAGATTCCAGTTTGCAGGCGGAAGTTTCAGAGGATCTTACGATTCTAAAACAGCCAATTAATGAGCCTTATAAATTGGCGAGTTTATTATCTAGAAAGCAGTCAAAAACAATAAGTTCTGGTGTCATCCCAAAGCAGAAAAAGCAATCATTGATCCAGCGATTACTATTGTATGTAAGAGGGAATTTTTTTATTCCTGATGCTCGTAAGAACTGGGTGAAACCTTCTATTGAATACCTAAAAACTTATATCAGCGATAATCAAATTAATACGATTATTACGACTGGCCCACCACATAGCCTTCATCTAATTGGATTGGGTCTTAAAGAAGCACTAGATGTGACCTGGCTTGCCGATTTTAGAGATCCATGGACGACCATAGGTTATCACAAGCAATTAAAATTGACAAAAGCTTCTCAAAATAAACATCGAGAATTAGAATCGAAAGTGCTTCAGACTGCAGATAAAATTATTGTAACCAGCGGTGACACCAAAGATGAGTTCGCAACAAAAACAACAAGACCTATTTTTGTCATCACTAATGGTTATGATATTCATAAGGTTTCACGTCCAGAAAAAGACCAAAAATTTACAATAGCACATATTGGTTCCTTGCTGTCTGAAAGAAATCCGAAGGCGCTTTGGAATGCCTTAAGTGAACTTATCGCTGAAGACAAGGATTTTAAAAAAGACTTTGAGTTAAAATTCATTGGAGTGGTGAGTGAGGACGTCAGGAATACTTTAAAATCTTATGGCTTGGATCCTTATATTAGAGACATGGGATACCTTGCGCATAATAAAGCAATAGAAGCACAGATGTCCTCTCAACTATTGCTATTGCTAGAAATTGATTCTGAAGACACCAAAGTGATTATACCTGGAAAGTTGTTCGAATATATGGCCTCGGCCACGCCTATTTTAGCGGTAGGACCAGAAGGGTCTGATGTGGCACAAATAATTCAAGAGACCAATACGGGTCGATATTTTAATTACAACGAAAAAACTGAAATTAAGTCTCAAATTTTATCGTATTTTAAGGCTTATAAATCAAATAATTTAACCGTTAATGCGATAGGTTTAGAGCGCTATTCAAGAAGGTCTTTAACCAAAGCATTGAGCGATATTTTATAATGGGAATAGTTATTAATCAGTCCTTTCGTAATACGATTGCTACCTATTTGGGATTCGGTATTGGTGCCATCAATGCCTTGTTTCTTTACACAAATTTTATTTCAGATGAGTATTACGGACTAGTAGCATATGTATTATCTGCTGCCAATATCATGATGCCCTTTATGGCGTTTGGCGTTCATAATACCTTAGTGAAATTTTACACGACCTTTAAATCTAAGAACTCACTGAATAGTTTCTTGACCCTTATGCTATTTTTACCATTATTGTTCGCAATTCCAGCGGCCATTGTTGGTCATTTGGCATACGATACAATCGCCGACTTATTATCAAGGAAAAATGAGATTGTTCGTGGTTATTTGTGGTATATTTTCATCACTGCTCTTTCAATGGCCTATTTTGAAGTGTTCTATGCTTGGGTAAAAGTGCAGATGCAAACCGTTTTCGGGAATTTTATGAAAGAAGTTTTTCATCGTGTAGGTGCCATGGTTCTTTTATTTTTAGTGTATTTTAATGCCATCACTATTGATCAGTTTTTTATTGGGATTGTTGGCGTTTATGTTTTGAGAGGTTTAATCATGATGCTCTATGCCTTTGCGAAACGATTACCTGTTTTCAAGTTTAATAAAATTGATAGGATAGGAGCCATCTTAAAATATTCCTTGCTCATTATTTTAGCTGGATCAGTGGCAACACTGATTTTGGATTTGGATAAGGTCATGCTCAATAGTTATATCGAACCCATTTCAGTAGTTGCACATTATAGTGTGGCTGTTTTTATTGCAACAGTAATCGCAGTTCCTCAGCGCGCTATGCATCAAATACTCTTGCCTTTGACAGCTCAATTTTTAAATGAGAAAAATAAAAAGGCTCTCACCGATTTGTATAAGAGAAGTTCGTTGACCTTATTTGTCATAAGTGGCTTTATCTTTCTGCTTATCGTTTTAAACATTAATGAACTTTATAGGATCATTCCATCAGAATTTAGTGGTGGTTTAATTGTTGTGTTTTTAATTAGCATTGCCAAATTATTCGATAACTTACTTGGTAACAATAATGCGATTTTATTCAATAGTGATTATTACCGAGTTGTGTTGATTTTTGGAGTTATACTCGCTGTTTTAGCGATTGTGTTGAATATGGTTTTTATTCCTATATATGGAATTAATGGGTCTGCAATTGCCACGTTTTTGGCGATTCTGATTTACAATTCAATAAAAATATATTTTGTAAAACATAAATTTCAAATGTATCCTTTTACAAAAGAAACTTTAAAGGTTTTCGTATTGTTGGTGTCGCTGGTAATGCTTTTCTATTTTTGGGAATACCCTTTTAACCCCTATATAAATATTCTTTTAAAATCTACCAGCGTCGCATTGGTTTACGGATTTGTAGTTTATCGGCTTAACCTTTCAGCGGATATTTCAGAAGTATTTAATAAGTACCTAAAGCGGAAGTAGTTTAGGGTCTAAAATGAGAAAATCCCATAAGGTGCTTTGAGGCATACTGCTTATGGGAAATTCTACTAACCAACCAAAAAATTTATGTCATTAAGATCTTTTTCTAGTCTTTGAACTTCTTCCTTTTGAAGAGGTTCTAGAACTTGATGTTTTCATTTGCGATGAACTTCTTGCTCTCGAACTTTTCATCGTTCTCGATGTATTTGCGTTTCGCTTGTTACTTGATATACGAGTATTTGACCTGTTTGGTTTTCTAACACTCTGTCTTTTAACAACATTTTTAGAAGTTCCTTTATTATGAGACACGGATCTAGGTGATTTCGTCACATTATTAGATCGACGTGGTGTTGATGTTCTAGGTTTAGACGATACATTTCTGTTTTTGACCGCAACATCTCTTGTAGTTCTTGGTGTAGAACTTACAGCTCTGTTCTTTGGTGTTCTTGTACTCACAGAGTTACCATTGGAACGTCTTGGCGTACTATTCACCGCTCTGTTGTCGCGTCTTGGCGTGCTATTTACCGTGGCATTTCCTCTTCTAGGTGTGGCACTCTGCTTATATCTATTACTGATACTTGTTGATCGACGCCCAGTCGTAGCAACTGTTCCTCGTCTGCTATTCACACGAACTGGCTGTCTGAAATTATCTCTGTAAGGTCTGTAATAAGTATGTCTAATTGGTGTATAATATTGTCTATATGGTCTTGCATAAACAACACAGTAGTTTACAGGTGGAACGACATAATAGGCGTGCCATGGTCTGTATACATATGATCTATTGTAAACATTGATAAAACCAGTACAATGTGTAAATGTTCTATAACTGTTATAGTGTACGTAAAGTCCGCCCAATCGAGAGATTCGTCCAAAACTGTTATATCGGATATTGACATTTCCAATTTGAGTCACACGTCCGTAGAAATCATAAAATACAGGTGTGTTCTCTATTTGAATGATCGCACCAAAATCATCATACTGAACATATGGATTGTAGTCGTATCCAGAATTAAAACTAATGGAAACATTCGGTGTGTTGATACCAACACTCACATTGGGACCGTAGTTAGGGATGTAAAAATCAAATTGCCCATCTCTAAATACTGAAAATTCAATACCATCCTCAACAAATATGAAAGAATTATCATAACCTCTAACATAGTTGTGTGTTGTATTGGATGCTACTGTGTTGGTGGTTGTTGCGTTTACTGTCGTCCCTATGAGGAGCAACATTGTAAAAAGTGATACTATTCGTTTCATAATTGTTTGGGTTTTTAAATTACAATATATATGAAACAATTAACGTGCCAAAGTTGCAAACTACGACTTAATATACTGAAATATAGATAATTATAAAAACAGGTAGATTTACCTATTGTATGATTTCTTAAAGGCTTTTAACTTGTCACAATTCAAATCATAGATAAATAATAGTCATGAATGGGATTAAAAAACCACAACTTCATTTTAAAGATCGTGCGAAACTACCGTTTCATTTTGAATCCGATAAAATGTATGCAGAATATGTAGCATTACAACCTAAAAACTTTGAATATTACAATGTGATTATGTTACGTGCACCAGCACATACGGTTGATAATTCCTTACCTGAACCACCTCCAGCGGATGATTATGCCGATGGTTCTTGGACAGATTGGATGAATTCTGAAGCACTCAATGCATCTCCTTATCTAAAAAGTATTGTTGAGCAATTTGATGAAATTACTAAAGTAACGCTGGTGAGATTGTTGCGATTAGCACCAAACGCTCAGGTGAAGGCTCATAAAGATCCAACATTGGGGTTAGAGATTGAAAAATCAGTCATACGTCTTACGATTCCTATCTTAAGTAATGACGATGTGACTTTTTATTTAAATCAGATTCCAGTAGACATGAAACCCGGAGAATGTTGGTATTTAAAATTAACAGACACCCATCATGTGGTCAACGATGGAGATCAAGAACGGGTTAATCTCACTATTGATATGCAACCCAATGACAACTTAAAAGATTTGATCATCTCTTGCTAATACATAAAAAATCCCGAAGGTTTGGGGAGACGCTTCGGGATTTTAATGGCCCAAATTCATGGGCTTTCAACAAATAAAAATTAAACTTTAGTTTTTACGCTTTTTTTGCTTTTTAACTTTTCCGTTTTTACGGTAGTAGTAATAGTCATCGTCGTATGTTTCACCAAGATCATAGTTGTCGTATGAATGAGTACCTACACCTGATCCTAAACCACAGTTCAATGTGGCATTACTGTGGTTAACAATACCATCTATATGGACAATTTCTCCCCAATGGTTGTAGTTAACTCGCAATCCGCCCACTTGTCTCAGTGATCCGTTACGTTGATAACTCATATATACAGTTCCAGCACGTTTTATACGTCCCTGTCTATCATAATTGATAAAGACATTTCCAATTCTTCGCACCTTTCCTTCATGGTCATGTGTAATGATAACACCTCTTGGTCTAGGCGTTGAATAATGGATTCTACTCACGGTTCCTGGTGCACCAAATGTGGTATTCATAGATCTTCTTCTAGTTCTCGACGTTCTGTAGTAGACTTCTGAAACGTTATTCATAACTTCCGTATTGAAGTCAAAAGTTCCATCAGGAAAAATTAAAAATTCTACACCACGCTCAATGAACACAATTGGTTCTGCAAAACGATAGCGTGAATTATTAAAATCGATTCCTTGTGTTGCAGTTGTTTCTGCTGCTGATACAGTTGTTAATCCCATTAACATCCCTGTAAATAATAGTACTAATTTTTTCATAGTATTAAAGGTTTTGATTTTGCCTACTCATTTGTAGCTTTTCGGCTTACGCTATTTGCTATGTAAGTTTCAATTTGCGTGCCAAAAATATAAACACCTAAATATTAGTAAGTTACAATGATTTTGAGTTAAGCTTGTGGCATTTCGAAATGATGTTTAATATAAAGAAGTCATTTTTTTTGTTACTTTTATAACACCAACCAATCTGTTATATGGAAGAGCAACCCATCCAATGTCAGAACTGTGAGACAACTTTGGAAAAAGCCTTTGAATTTTGCCCACATTGCGGTCAAAAAACCAATGAGGAACTGACCATTGGAGTTCTATTCTACAATACGATTAGTAATTATTTCTCATTTGATGCTAGATTTTTAAAGAGTTTTATTCCATTAATGGTGAAACCTGGATATTTAGCTAAAAAATTTTTGCAAGGTAAACGTTTGATGTATTTACATCCTGCTCAAATGTATTTATTCATTTCAGTGATTTTCTTTTTCGTCATGTCATTTAGTACCCGTGAATTGGTGCAAAAAGCGAATAAGTTTAACAAGGAACTGGTTAAAAATGAAATGATTCAGATCGCTGATTCGGTCAATCCCTCCTTAGATTCATTGGAAATAGAGAAAATTATGCAGCCCTTAAAGGATGATCCTAGTAAGTATGGCATAAAGGATCAAGATTTGAAATTAGCAGACTCTGTGATTAAAATGGCCAATAAGAATCCTAAGAATATTAAGACCTCTTGGAATTTTGACAAGGAACGCATTGATTCCTTAATAGCGGCAGGTGCAGAGGAGCAAGTAATTTATAAAGAAATGGGCATGTCTGATGACGCAGGTTTTATTGAACGTCGTTTTTTTGCACGGATGCTAGGCTTGGTAAAAGGTCAGGGAGTTGGAACTATCTTGCAAGCTTTTTTTGATAGTATTCCCATATCCATGTTTTTTCTTCTACCTTTATTTGCCTTGATTCTTAAATTATTCTATTTGCGAAAAGGGAAATATGCACACCACTTAGTGTTTAGCTTTTACTTCTTTTCGTATTTGTTTATGGTTTTTAGTATTCTATTCGCGGTTAATAGATTTGTAATTGATATACCCAATTGGATCGATTTTTTGATTGTATTATCCACATATGTCTATTTCTTTATTGCATTACACCGGTTTTATGGTCAACATTGGCTATGGACTTGGATAAAAAGCGGTATAATTACCTTTATTTTCCTAATGTTTGTGATACCCGTCGCAGGAGGAATTGTTCTGACTTTTTCGTTTTTAACCACCTGATATTTAGAGCTTCTCTTTTAAGTATTGTCCGGTAATGGATTTCTCATTTTTTACTAGAGCTTCTGGTGTGCCAGCCGCAACTAACTGACCGCCACGATGACCACCTTCAGGACCTAAATCAATGATGTAATCTGCACACTTAATAAGCTCCAGATTGTGTTCTATGACAATAATGGAATGCCCTTTTGCAATCAAAGCCTGAAATGATTGTAATAATTTCTTGATATCATGAAAATGAAGGCCTGTCGTTGGTTCATCAAAAATAAATAAGGCATTATCACTTTTTGAACCTTTACCTAGGAAAGACGCTAATTTAATTCGTTGGGCTTCACCGCCTGAAAGCGTAGATGAACTTTGTCCTAAAGTGACATAGCCAAGTCCAACATCTTGCAGCGGTTGTAGCTTTTTCTGAATTTTTGTGACGTCATGTTCTTTAAAAAAACGAATAGCATCATCAATCGTCATTGATAAAATATCATCTATGTTTTTTTCTTCAAAGGTCACTTCCAAAACATCTTTTTTGAAACGTTTACCTTGACAAGTTTCACAGGTAAGATGCACATCGGCCATAAACTGCATTTCTATAGTCACCTCTCCATCTCCTTTACAGGTTTCACAACGTCCGCCATCCACATTAAAACTGAAATGTTTCGCTTGAAAGTTTCTAATTTTGCTCAATTTTTGACTCGCAAACAAGGCTCTGATATCGTCATAAGCTTTAATATAAGTGACTGGATTGGAACGGGAGGAGCGGCCAATTGGGTTTTGGTCAACAAACTCAATATGTTTGATGTTTTTGAAGTTGCCGCTTAAATTCGTAAACTGACCGGGTTTATCGCCAAATCCAGTGAGGTGTTTTTGAATGGCAGGAAATACAATTTTCTTAACTAAGGTACTTTTTCCACTTCCTGAAACACCTGTAACTACCGTCAACATTTCTAACGGAAAGGTGACATCTATATTTTGAAGATTATGCTCTCTAGCACCTTCAATTTCAATTTGGTATTTAGAGGTTCTTCTTGTTTTAGGCACCTCAATTTTCATCGTTTCACTGAGGTACTTTGCTGTTAAAGATTCAGATTTTAATAGGTCTTTATAGCTACCAGTGGCAACCACTTCACCACCAAATGTACCAGCTTCCGGACCAATGTCAATGATACTATCGGCTGCTTTCATAATATCTTCATCATGTTCAACTACAATCACAGTGTTGCCTAAATCTCGCAATGCCATCAATACCTTGATCAGTTTTTCTGTGTCTTTAGGATGAAGTCCAATGCTTGGTTCATCCAAGATATACATCGAACCAACCAAACTACTACCTAAAGAAGTGGCGAGATTGATTCTTTGGCTTTCACCACCTGAAAGCGTATTTGATTTCCTATTGAGTGTCAAATAATCTAGGCCAACATTACTTAGAAAGGAAAGTCTGTTGTTGATTTCTTTCAACAAGCGCTCAGCAATTTGAGTATCGTAATCGTCAAGTTCTAACTGCTTAAAGAAATTAGCGAGTTGATCCAATGGCATTTCAACCAAATCGGTAATCGTGACCTTATTAATTTTTACATAGTTGGCCTCAACTCTTAAGCGTTTTCCTTTACAAACGGTACATTTTGTTTTCCCGCGATATCGTGACAACATGACGCGATTTTGAATTTTATAAGCTTTGGATTCTAATTCAGCAAAAAAGTCGTTGAGACCTTCAAAGTACTCATTACCTTCCCAAATTAATTGTTTTTGGCTATCGGTAAGTTCATAAAATGGCTTGTGGATAGGAAAATCAAATTTATGGGAATTATTGACCAATTGATCGCGATACCAACTCATGCTTTCCCCTCGCCAAGGAAAAATAGCGTTGTCATATACCGAAAGACCCGTATTTGGAATTACCAGGTCTTCATCGATGCCAATAACATCACCATACCCTTCACATTTCGGACACGCTCCATAAGGATTGTTGAAGCTGAATAAATGCGGATTAGGTTCCAAAAATGACATGCCATCTAATTCAAAACGATTATTGAATTCGAAACGTTTTTGATCTGAAAGTGATTCAATGATACAGGTGCCTTTCCCCTCAAAAAATGCAGTTTCTATAGCATCGGCCAAACGATTATAGAAATCGTCTTCATGCTTAACAATGATCCGGTCAACGACTAAAAAGACATTTTTCGTCAGTTTCTTTTCAACGGCTTCCTCGATTCTGAAAACGCTCTCTTCATGTTGAACACGAGCATATCCTTGTTGCTTTAAAACGTTTAATTTGTCTTCCATGCTTCTGCCTTCCTCAAGAATAATAGGAGAGAGGAGTAACAGTTTTTCACGTTCATCAAATGACTTTACTAAATCAAGAATATCTTTCGTTCGATGTTTTTTTACCAAATTTCCAGAAATGGGTGAATAGGTCTTTCCAATACGTGCAAAAAGTAGCTTGAGGTAATCATAGATTTCAGTCGTGGTCCCAACTGTAGATCTTGGATTCGTACTATTCACTTTTTGTTCTATCGCTATGGCAGGCGCTATGCCTTTAATGACATCTACTTTAGGTTTGTTTAGTCTGCCCAAAAACTGTCTGGCATAACTAGATAAGCTTTCAACATAGCGTCTTTGACCTTCCGCGTACAACGTATCAAATGCCAAACTAGACTTTCCAGAACCTGATAAACCCGTAATAACCACTAATTTATTACGAGGAATCACAACATCAATATTTTTGAGATTGTGCAATTTTGCACCTTTTATAATGATGTTTTCCTTCGGATTTAAGTCTAGAATGTTCTGTTTCATGGGCCTCATAGCAAATTAGAATGTGCAAAGATACGGCTTTTACAGAACCTTAGAAAATGAAGTATTGTCGATTAAAATGTTAAAGTTTAGTCTGATTTCTTGGAATTTCGGAATGATTGTTGTTATATTTGAAGACATAAATACTTAAAACCTAGTTGCCTATAACATAATATTACTTTAGAATTTTAACCCCAAGCTAAGATTAATTTCTTTGCCATTAAAGTAATAATTATGAGACACGAACTTATCACAGACGCTGTTTTAGTAAGGAACTACATGGATGGAGACGAAAGCGCTCTGTCGGTTCTCATTCACAGGCACAAGCAGAAAATTTACAGTTTTATTTATTCCAAAGTATATGATAGGGATATCACTGAAGATATCTTTCAGGATGCTTTTATCAAAGTCATAAAAAACTTGAAATTAGGAAAGTATAACGAAGAAGGTAAGTTTTTACCTTGGGTTATGCGTATTTCACATAACCTGGTTATAGATCATTTCAGAAAGAATAATAGAATGCCGAAATTCGATAATTCCGGAGATTTTAATATCTTTTCTGTCCTTGGTGACCCTGCGTTAAATGCTGAAAAACAAATCATTAAAAACCAAGTGGATTGCGATCTTAGAAGGCTCATTGAAGAGCTTCCTGATGATCAACGAGAGGTGTTGATTATGCGAATGTACAAGGATATGAGCTTTAAGGAAATATCTGAAAGAACAGGAGTAAGTATCAATACGGCCTTAGGAAGGATGCGTTATGCATTAATCAACTTAAGGAAGGTAATTGATAAGAATAATATTATTTTAACAAATTAATACAATAAGTTAAGTTTTGTTACGTTTTAAAGATTATAACAAACTAAAAATCGTAAAATGGCAAAACTTTACTCTGAATGTCCCCAAAAGCAAAACAACCTAAACCCAAAAGAAGAGACAGTGGATTTTCTTTTGAATTACTCAAAGGCTTTAAGTGTTATACATTGCAATAATTTGAAGTTTGAAGCACTTCAAAACTAAATTTGAGAAAGTCCTGAATCGTTAGTCTTCAGGACTTTTTTTTCGTTTTATTTTTATAATATTCTTTTAGAACCGAAGAGCGACCAATCGTTTTTGTGATAATATCTTTATCGAGATCCCATCCGCGTGCAGGTGAATATTCACGTCCGTACCAAATAATTTGTAAATGCAGATCATTCCAAAGTTCTTTAGGAAATAAACGTTTAGCATCTTTCTCTGTTTGTACCACATTTTTTCCGTTTGATAAATTCCAACGATACATTAATCGATGGATATGAGTGTCGACAGGAAAGGCTGGTATTCCAAAAGCTTGTGATAAGACAACAGCAGCTGTTTTATGACCTACGGCTGGCAAGGCTTCTAATTCTTCATAGGTTTGAGGTACTTTACCGTCGTGCTTTTCGATAAGAATTTTTGATAAGCCGTGAATTCCCTTACTCTTCATAGGAGATAATCCAACAGGCCTTATGATGTCGCGAATGTCATCTACCGTTAATTTTACCATGTCATAAGGATTATCGGCCTTAGCAAAAAGAAGTGGTGTAATTTGATTGACCCGAACATCTGTGCTTTGTGCCGACATCAGTACAGCAATTAGCAAGGTATAAGGATCTTTATGTTCTAAAGGAATTGGAATGGTAGGATAGAGCTCTTTTAACGTATTAATAACAAAATCTACCTTTTCTTGCTTGGTCATAAATCGTATTTTTACAAAAACCAAAGTTAACAATTATGACACAATTAAAAGCCGGAGATAAAGCTCCAGATTTTTCAGCTAAAGACGAGCAAGGAAATACTATTTCATTATCCGATTATGAAGGAAAGAAACTTGTTGTTTTCTTTTATCCGAAAGCGAGTACACCAGGTTGTACTGCAGAGGCCTGTAATTTAAATGATAACTATGAGCGTTTTAAGTCGAAGGGTTATGAGATTTTGGGGGTGAGTGCAGATAGTGCCAAGCGTCAGTCTAATTTTAAAAACAAATATGGATTTCAATATCCACTTTTAGCCGATGAGGATAAATCTGTTATTGAAGCCTTTGGTGTTTGGGGACCCAAGAAATTTATGGGGAGAGAATATGATGGTATTCATAGAACAACTTTTGTCATTGATGAAAATGGTATCATAGAGGACGTCATTACAAAAGTGAAGACCAAAGATCATACGTCTCAAATTTTAGCTGATTCATAGATCATTGAATATAACGAGATATAAAAAAAGCCATGGCATAGTGTCCATGGCTTTTTAGTATGAATATATTAGTTCTTATTCTCCTAAATGAATGCCTTCTGTTTCACATCCAAAGAGGCTCTTTTCTTTAATAAGGTTGGAGACACCTTCGGGCAACATAGCCTCCCAGCCGTCTTCACCGTTGGCAATCATTTTTAACACGGTTCTAGAGAACACCTTTAAAATAGAATCGTCATAATCTGTAATATCAACCACTTTACCGTTGTATTTGAAGAACTTGTAAAGTTCTTTCATTCTTGGGTGTACTTTCAGGTTTTCACTATCTGTTAGTGTACCATCGTCATTTTGCATAGGATATAGATAGACTCGTAAATCTTTGAAGAATAACTTTCCAAAGGCTTCGAGGATACCACCACTTAAATGACGGTAGTATTTCTCATCGAAAATATCAACGAGATTATTAACACCCATAGCTAATCCCATACGGCTTTTGGTGTATTGAGAGAAGTATTCAACGAGTTTATAATATTCTTGGAAATTAGAAATGAGAACCGTTTGTCCCAAGGAACAAAGCAATCGCGCTCTATCCATGAAATCTTGTTCATCAATTTCTCCTTCCGCACGCAGATTAGAGAGCGTAATTTCAAAAATCACTTGAGTTTTATCTACATCGACCTTGTTCTCCTTGATAAACATGTCATACGATTTTTTGTACATATCCATGTTCACTTTAGTTACAGGTCTAAAACTACCTCTAAGTGCTAAAATGTTTCTTTTATAGAGTACCCTTGCTGGTAACACGTTGTTGCCATCAGGCGCAAACATGACTGCATCTGTCATGCCATTTTTAACCAGCTGTAGACTCATCAAACGATTATCAATATCCTTAAATACGGGACCAGCAAAATTAATGGTATCAATTTCTACTTGGTCTTTGTGAAGATGATCGTATAAATAACGCAACAACTTTTTAGGTTCATTGTATTTATAAAAAGCACCATAAATAAGATTGGTACCTAAAATTCCTAAAGTCTCTTGTTGTAATCGCGCATCATTCTCTTTAAAGCGAATATGCAAAACGATTTCATTGTAATCTTGTTTAGGATCTACTTGGTATTTTATGCCAACCCAACCATGACCTTTATACTTTTTTGCAAAATCAATGGTCGCTACGGTATTGGCATAGGTAAAGAACATTTTGTTAGGGTGAGACTCTCTTACCAAGCGTTCTTCGACCAAATTAATTTCATGGTCTAACATTTTTCTCAGTCGAGCTTCTGTGACATAACGTTTGTCATCTTCTATACCGTATATGGCATCACTAAAAGCTTTATCATAAGCGGACATCGCTTTTGCAATTGTTCCAGAAGCACCTCCTGCTCTAAAAAACTGTCTTACAGTTTCTTGACCTGCACCAATTTCAGCAAACGTTCCGTAAATATTTTCATTTAGATTAATTCTTAAACATTTGGTTTTCAGTGAAGGAATCTCATCAAACTCTCTGTCTCCTTTTAAGGTTATTTCCATCTTTAATTTTGGGTTTGTCAACATTACAAAGGTATTAAAATAGCAGGTCAAACTAAAAAAATAAGTTTTATTTTTGTAGGAAATTGAAAATAGGTTGAAAGTAACTTTTTTAGGTACAGGAACATCTCAAGGCATCCCAGTAATAGGAAGTGATCATCCTGTGTGTTTGAGTGACAACCCTAAAGATAAGCGCTTAAGAGTTTCAGTTTTAGTACAATGGGATTCTTATACCTATGTCATAGATTGTGGTCCAGATTTTAGACAGCAAATGCTGCGAGCACAATGTGAGAAGATTGATGGGATTGTATTTACGCACGAGCATGCCGATCATACCGCTGGATTAGATGATATTCGACCGTTTTATTTTAGACAAGGAGATATTCCATTTTATGCGCATAAACGAGTTTTAAAGGAACTGAATACAAGGTTCAATTATATATTTACAACAAAGGATAAGTATCCTGGTGTCCCAAGTGTTATACAAAATGAAATCACCAATACGCCCTTTACTTTAGGCAATTTGGAGGTTGTTCCTATCAACGGTTACCACCATAAATTGCAGGTTTTTGGTTTTAGGTTTGGCGATTTTGCTTATCTCACTGATATGAAAACCATTGCAGATGAAGAAGTTGAAAAACTCACTGGAGTGAAAGTATTGGTCGTTAATGCGTTGAGAGAGACAGAGCACATATCACATTTTAATTTAGATGAAGCTTTATCGCTTATTGATAAAGTAAAACCTAAGAAGGCCTATCTTACGCACATTAGTCACTATTTAGGTTTTCATGATGAGGTGCAACAAAAATTACCGAAAAACGTTTATTTAGCCTACGATAATCTAGAAATAGAAATTTGATTTAAAAACAAACCTAATTATGAAGCAGAGAGTTTTTATGTACTTATTTATTTTCACATTGCTACTTGTCATTTTTCAGTATGTCAATTCAAAAAATATTATTGAGAATTATGATAGTCAATTGACAAATTACATGGAAAAAACGACGCAATTGAAAGATTCGATTCAGATGCTTGAAGATGATAAAGCAGCCAGTTTATATAGCTTTAAATTTGAAACTAATGATGACGCCATGACGTATTGGGAACGACGTGGATATAATATTTCAGAATTTGTCCCAATGATAAAGGATGAATTGATGAATCTAAATATTTATGACACTGAAGACCATCCGTTGGTACCTTTCGCTTCAATGACAGATAATAAGATGCTTATTGACCAAATTAGAATGCTGAACCACAAATGGATTATTGCCAGTTTTACAGATGGGACTTATTGGGGTGAAATGTTATTGGAGTATGATATTGAAAATGAGACTCAATTAAAATTTAAAGTGATTGAATCCATTCTTTACCAGCCTTAATTTTTAAATACGCTTGTTGAGCCAACTTCGAAATTCATAAAAATTTTGCGGTGCCACACCGTGACCAACAGGGAATTCCGAATAGCTATGCTTAATGTTTAATTGATCTAAAAATTTGGGTGCTTTTCTTGCCCAATCAACCGGAATAACTTGATCTGCGCTGCCATGAGAACAGTAAAAGTCTAAATGATTGTAATCTTCGGTGTTTTCATGTATCTCTATCATGTCCTCACTAATGTAACCGCTCAAAGCAATAATATTCTTTACTTTTTCTGGATATGTTAAGGCAACTGCATAGCTCAATATGGTACCTTGGCTAAAGCCTAAAAGTGTGACATTCTCTTTATCAACTGGGAATTGGTTACAAGCTTCTTCAATAAAATTAGCAATAAGATCTCTAGATTCTTTAGCCTGATCTACATCATTCCATTTGTTTTGTTGCGCATCAAAATTAATGGCATACCAGGCATTTCCAAAAGGCTGCATAGGATGTGGAGCCTTAAGAGATATGACAAATAGTTCCTCTGGTAACTCGTTAGCAAATGAAAATAAGTCATTTTCATCACTGCCATAACCATGGCACATAATCAATAGTGGCGCATTACTGGTAAGTGATGATGGTCTTGTAATGTGTTGTAAAGATAATCCCATAGTTATTGTCCGATTGCTGAAAATATTTTTTGGAAAAAGGCACCTATCAGCGGAACTTCATTCATTTTTCCTGTAGCTGCTCCAAAAATGCCATAGAGGAATAACACCATAAAAAATATCCAAAAAGATAAGGTAATCATCCAACTGTCAAATCCGCCTATAAAATAGCCTAGAATGTACCAAGTTAATCCCAGTCCTAAGGCTTGTCTTACATGAAACGAGACAAATGGATTGCGATCTTCGCGATTCATAAAGAAGGCAATTAAAGTTCCTATAATTGTGATGTAACTTACGATTGCTAACGTTTTTCCTTGTTCTGCAGCATTGTTTGTCATAATAGCTGAATTTATTTTATCTCAGATTGGTTATTGGCAATAACACCGTAAACGTAACCTTTCAGTTCATACCCTTTAAAAATGGCGTTTTTAGATGTTGATAATATATCTTCCTCGGTAAAGATGTGGTTACCATTTGGATTGAATAATGTCAAATTAGCTTTTTGACCTTCACGGATTGTCGATGGTTCAATGCCAAAACGCTCTTTGCCTCTTGTTAATAATTCTATGGTCTTTTTTACTGTAAATATCGAATTCAGTGCGCCAAACGCACTTTCTAATCCAATAGTTCCGTAAGACGCATGATCAAACTCAATTTTTTTGTGCTCTATATCCATTGGATTATGATCACTTGTAACCATGTCTATAGTGCCATCTTTTAATCCTTCTATGAGAGCATCGATGTCCTGTTGCGTCCTGAGTGGTGGCAAGACTTTGTAGTTGGTATCGAAGGTTTTTAAGGAATCGTCAGAGAACATCACATTGTGAATGGCGACACTACAAGTCACATCCAGTTTTTTTCTTTTAGCCTCTCTAATTAACGCCACCGATTTGGCAGTTGAAATGGTTGGAATGTGAAGTTTACCTTCTGTGTATTCTAAAATAAACAAGTCTCTTGCAATCTGCAGTTCTTCGGCTAAGGCCGGATTTCCTTTTAAACCTAATGACGTACTTGCAATATGTTCATTCATGACACCAAGTCCGCTTATCCGTGATTCTTGTGGAAATGAACATACGAGACCTCCGAAGTTGCTAGCATATTGTAAGGCCAGTTTCATGAGGTTAGGATTGGTTATCGGACTCTGATAATCGTAGAATGCCACAGCACCAGCTGACTTCATATCGTAGAGTTCTGCAAGTTCAAGACCATCACTATTTTTTGTTAAGGCACCAATAGGGTTTAAGTTGACAATATGCTTATTGGCTTGTGATTTTAAGAAAGAAATATCAGCATGTGAATCGATTACTGGAAACGTATTTGCATTAACAGCAACTTCAGTAAACCCTGATTTAGCAGCAGTTTCAAGACCATTCGCAATGGTCTCACGCTCTTCATAACCAGGTTCGCCAAAACTAACACTGCTGTCAAACCAACCTTGGGATACATGAAGGTTGTCTTTTCTAATTTCCTTGAAATTTTTAGGATTTGATAGCCGTTTAGAAATTTTTGAAATAACTCCTTTTTCAATTAAAATATCAACGGTTTGGTTGTGAAAATCGCTTTTAGGGTCAACTATAGTGGCAGATTTTACAAGTACGTTCATTTTAGGAATTTTAAGATGAGCATTTCGATAATTAAGAAAATCACTGCAAAAATAACAAACCATTTCCATAGTTCATTAACATTTGTGGCACTTTTAATATCACTAATCGCAGAGGCTACAGAATTACTAGTGTCATAATTGCCAAGTTGCTCTGTGTCATAATAATTGAGCAAACTCTCTGATCTATCATAATTAAAACTCAAGTTTTTTAAAAATTGATCTTTATTTTTTACTGAAATTATACCTGCTATTTCTGGATAAGTGTCTGTGGTTAGCTCTACTTTATTATCGAAAGTTTGTTGCAGAGGAATAACGGCATCTTCACCTTTCACTAAATTTAAGATATCATCTTGTTGAAGGATTGTAGGAATATCAATTTTGTTCTCTTTTCCGATGGTATAATATAAATCACCGGTTTTTAAACTTTTCTTTCCAATATTATAGAGTATAGGAACAATAAGTGGTGAGTTTTTAAAATTCGAATTTTCAGGATTTAAGGCTGCGGAAAACCTAAAGGTATTTCCTGATTGTGCCAAAAAAGAGGTGCCATCTTCAAAGTTTAAAATGGAATTAGCGGAACGCGTCGCATTGCTATAATACGAATTAACTTTTGGATACTGAAAATTATCAACACGGTTGTCAAAAACATTGGCTAACAAGGGGTGAGAAAAGTTGATGTTTGTAATTTTCTTCTCTGTTTTTACAGGCTCACTAAATGATTCTAAATTTAAAGTATTATATAATTGATTGTAAGAGTTTAAAGATACCTCACTTGAAGGTATAATTAATATGAATCCTCCGTTATTAGAGAATGATTTTAAGGTAGTAATGAGTGAATTAGGGAGTTCGGTGAGTTCATTGAGCACAATCAAATTTTGTTGATCAATGACATTATAATTGAGAGCGTTAAAACTAAATGACCGATACTCAAATTCGTCATTTGTATATATTTTACTAAGGAATTCATCGTCTGTTTCATTGATTGCTAATACCTTAATTTTTTCACGTTGATCAATGTTAAAGTATAAGCTGTTATCATACTGAAGATTGCTGTCTTCAATGATAATTTTACCATTAAATACAGTATTAGCCGGAATGGTGAAATTAGTGACAGCCTCGTCAGTAATGCTTACTGCTGTTTTTGCCATTAACTTGTCATTATTGTACAATGATACTGGTAAGGTGGCAATTTCACTCCCTTGATTTTTTAATTGAACCGTTAATTCCAGGTTTTCTATTGTAGATTTAGAGATATAAATACTATCTACTGCAACATTGGAGCGACTCGAAGGTTCTAATTTCACAAGCTGTAAATTGATAAGGCTATCGTTCTTCAAAGAAAGGCCTTCTTGTTTTTGTTGAAAATCTGAAATTAACACTAAGTTTTTGATGGTATCATCATCGTCTGAAAATAGCTGCTTTCCTTTTAAAATTGCCGCATCATACGTCAACTGACTTGGGGAATGTGTTAATTGAATCAAGTCATTTTTTATGGCTTTAATGCTCGTGTTTTTAAAATTAGCATTATTCGTAAATAGGGATATTTGTTCATTCTCATCAATATTCTCTATAAGATCCTGAATGGCCGTATTAAGCAAACTTCCATTATTACTTGGGGATTGCATGCTAAAAGAATTGTCCAAATAAATAACGGTTTCACTTTTCGTGTTGAAACTTTTACTATTTGATATATAAGGTTGGGCAAAAGCTACTATGATACAAGACAGAAGTAGTAAGCGAGTGAGTAATGTCAACCATTTTTTAAGTTGTGAGCTCTTCCGTGTTTGAAGTGTTAATTCCTTTAAAAATTGAACATTTGTAAACGCGACACTTTTAAATTTTCTCAGTTGGAATAGATGAACAAGTATTGGAATAATGAGCAGAAAAAGCGCATAAAGAAGTTCTGGGTGTTTAAACTGCATTCCTATATTTTGGATTGTTCTTGTTAGGAATCAAATATAGAAAATGATAAACGATTTGACCCTTTTGCTTTTGAGAAATTTAACGTTTCGATGAAAATATTACATAGGGATCAAGTGATCCAACCAAGCATTTAGCAAAAGAAAAAATAATCGACCATAGCATTCATGTCTTGGGATTCGAGATAGCTTTTAATCTCCTGTTGTGATTGTGGATTGGCCACAGTTACTATGCACTGTGGCGCTTCTAAAGATGCCAGATAGTTATAATCATGAAGTAACTCATCATAGATGTGTTTTCCAATTTTTTTAACATTGTCGCATACCCAAAAGACCTTTCTGTTTTTTTCTTTTAGCAATTGTACTACTTTTTTACCTTTTTTTCCTGCACCCCAAACAACTAATGGTCGTTGTGGATCATCGTTCAGTTCTAGGAAATAATCGACTTTGAGTTCTAAAAAATAATTTTCCGCGTAGTGCTCATGCGTTCTTGAAGCGCGCGTGGAGTGATCTCTCCAATAGTGCAACACCTTGTTGGCTGGTATGCAGGTCATGCCGTACTTGTAAAACCTAAAGGCCAGATCATAATCTTCAGGATACCGGTTTGGCTGAAAGCCTTTACAGAGAACAAAATCACTTCGATGCATCATCCAACAAGGAGATGGAATAACACATTCTTTATAAATTTCAGAGTAGTTTTTTCCTGTTAGAGTTAATGCATTGAGCCAAGCTTCATATTTGGCATAGCCATCACCGATGCCTTCAGCGTTAAAATATTTCACCAATCCTAATGCTATATGCTGTTTGCCATGAAATTGGAGGTCTCTATACATTTCATGGAGTCTGTCTGGATGCATCAGATCATCGCTGTCCATTCTAGTGATATAGTCTCCTTTACTTTTTGAAAATGCCAATTGAAGCGCATTAATGATCCCGTATCCTTGGTTTTTAAATAATTTGATACGTTGATCTTTTAAAGCATAACTAGTAACGATATCAAAACTATTATCTGAAGAATGGTCATCGACAATGAGTAATTCCCAATGCTCATAAGACTGATTAACAATAGAGTCCAGGCATTCCGCAATGTAAACTGCAGTATCCTTAAATGGTATGACAATACTTATAAGGTCTTTAGTCATGGTGCAAAAATATCATTTTAACAAAACCTTAGCTAAAATACTGTTAACAGATTGTAGTTTTGTGCGTCTGATACAAAAATTTAAATTTTAATATTCTAATGAAACATTTCTTAACAACACTAGCCGTGAGTGCTTTACTCGTAGCATGTGGTTCTTCAAAACCTGCAGTAAATGATTTAGCAACCGATAATCCTATTGCTACGGCTATTAACCTTTCCAAAGTAACAAATGATAAAGCACCTGTGACTATTAATCCAGGTCGTTTTACACAAGAAACGGTAACCTATAGACTACCTAAAGTGGTTCAAGGCACTTATTCTGTTAGCAATTTTGGAACTTATATTGATGATTTCAAGGCTTTTGATTATGATGGAAATGAAATGGCTACCACGAAGGTTGATACCAATACATGGACGATTGCCAATGCCACAAATTTAGATAAGATTACCTATTTGGTAAATGACACTTTTGATGAGGAATCTGTAGGTGGAATAGGAGAGGAAGTACCGTTTTCACCTGCTGGAACCAACATTGAGCCTGATAATTACGTGTTAAATTTACATGGTTTTATCGGGTATTTTGATACTTTAAAAACTGCGCAATACACCTTAGACGTTACGGCTCCAGCTAGTTTCGAGCGTACGTCGGCATTACAAAATACCAATACAGCTTCTAGTGCTGATGGTACACAAATAACCACTTCCTATTTTGCTCCGCGTTATTTCGATATTACCGATAATCCGATGATGTACGGTAAGTTAGATGTTGAGGAATTTATGGTAGGTGATATCAAAATCGTTTTGAGTGTTTATTCTCCAAACAAAGTGCATACTGCGGCCAGTATGAAGGAGACAGTTTATAAAATGATGGAAGCTCAAAAAGCGTATTTAGGTGATATTAACAGCACACCTCGTTATGATATCTACTTATACCTGTCTGATGGTAGTGAAGGAGCACCAAAAGGATTTGGAGCGTTAGAACATCACACATCAACGGTAGTTGTATTGCAAGAAGCATCTACTAAGGAACAGCTAGCGGCTTCTATGACAGATGTTGTAGCACATGAGTTTTTCCATATTGTGACTCCTTTATCAGTGCATTCTGAAGACGTTCATTATTTTGACTATAACGATCCAACGTTTTCAAAGCATTTATGGATGTATGAAGGTGTTACCGAGTATTTTGCACAACACTTTCAGATTTATGAAGGTTTAGTAGATGCAGATACGTTCTATAAAACCATGACACAAAAGATTCAAGTATCTAAAAACTTGGATGACGCTATGAGTTTTACAACCATGAGTGAAAATGTATTGGATGAGCCTTATGCTACAAATTACTACAATGTGTATATGAAAGGTGCACTCATTGGTATGTGTGTTGATATTTTGATGAGAGAGGAAAGCAACGGACAACGAAGCATGTTATCGCTTATGAAGGAACTTTCAGCGAAATATGGAAAAGAAAAACCGTTTGTTGATGATAATTTGATTGCTGAAATTACGCAAATGACGTATCCTTCCGTTGGTGAATTTTTAAATACACATGTGGTAGGAGGTACACCAATTGATTATTCCGAATTTTTTGAAAAGGTGGGACTTACCTTCGGTGAGACAACTGTTCCTACTAATTATATTCAAAATGGTTCTGGTTTTATTTTTGATGCAGATCGTGAAAAAGGATTAATCTTCTTTTCAGAAGGCGTTAAGGATAACAGCTTTTGGGTAGAACAAGGGGTGATGCCAAATGATGTCATTAAATCGGTTAACGGACAAACACTTACCTTGCAAAACGCGCAAGCCATGTTAGGTGGTATGTATGCTTGGAAAGAGGGTGATGATATTAAGGTGGTTTTAGATCGCGACGGTAAGGAAGTTGTTATTGAGGCAAAATTGACACCATCATTTACAACGGCTAAAAAGCTCATGGAAAATGAAAATGCGACCGAAAAGCAGATCGCAACGAGAAAGGCTTGGCTAAAAGGCTAGTCCTTCTAACAAGCATAGAATACATAAAGCTGACTCATTAGAAATTGTGAGTCAGCTTTTTTTTATTTCTATTATGCGAAGTCCCTAGCTAAATGAATATTTCTTCTTGTTTCGCTAAGGTGAAATGAAATGTACTACCATGGTTGTTTTCAGAAGTTACAGAAATTTTCCCACCTTGCTTTTCTACGAGGTTTTTTACGGTGCTTAAGCCAATTCCTGTACTCGTTTTGCCATGATCGTTTTTTATGGTTTTAAAAATTTCAAAAATTTCCTCTTGCTTGTTTTTAGGAATACCCATACCATTGTCGGCTACACTAAACACATGATGAAATAAATCATCTCTGTAAGTGATTTCCACATGACGCTGGGATTTGTTATTGTATTTCAGTGCGTTATCAACTAAATTGATTAGAATTTGCGATAGTGCCGCCCGATTCACACTTTTTATTTCAATAGACGGATAAACAAACGTGTCCGTTTTAGAAATTAATAGTTGTTTGATATCTTCTGAAAGTTCATCGAGTTTAACCGTTTCTTTTTTAGATTTCAAGAGTTCGTCGGCCTTGTAAAACATTAAAATGCCATCGATATAATCTTTTAAGATAGTCGTAGATTCTTCGATATAATCTAAATATTCTGAAGCGTCAGAATTTAATTGTCCAACATTTTCAGAGCGCAACAAATCGGTAAGAGAAATGATATTTGCTAAGGGTGATTTTAAATCATGAGACACATGACTTGCGAATGACTTTAACTGATGGTTACGCTTTTCTAATTCTTCTTTAGCCGTCTCTAAAATGGCATTCTTTTTTCGGAGTTCAAAAAGATTGACGACCTGCTTTCCTAAGATTTTCAAAGCTTCAATTTGGGAATCCTCTAACGTTCTGGGCTTATGATCAAATACACAAATAGTTCCCAAAGAATAACCTTCCGGATTTACTAATGGCACACCAGCATAAAATATGGCGCTTAAATCATCGATTAGTGGGTTTTCCTTAAATCGATCATCTTGCCTAGAATCTGTGATAATAAATATATCATCTTCCAATATGGCATGACCACAAAACGAAATATCTCGTGGCGATTCATTGAAAGGAATGCCATAGTGGGATTTAAAATAATTCCGGTCTTTGTCCAACACGGTAATCAAGGAAATAGGAACATCACAAATGGAGGCGACAAGTTTTGTAATATTGTCATAATCGCTCTCAGGTAGTGTGTCTAGTATGTTGTATGATTTTACAGCGTGCAAACGCTGCAACTCATTTTTAGGTTGAATGGGGCTTTTCATATTAGATAGTTCTTTGCTGTTAATTGATATACGTAAATCAAAGAGAAGTGGTTTTTTAAAATCCCTCAAAAACACCTAAACCAAATAAGGCAAAGTCATATTTAACAGGATCACTTCGATCTAGCATTCTTAAGGAGGCATTCAATTCTTGTAAGGCTTTTGCATCATTTTGCCGACGCTTCAATAAACCTAATTTTCGAGCTACATTGCCTGAATGTACGTCTAACGGACAAGATAGCTGGGACGGTGAAATACTGCGCCATATGCCAAAATCGACACCACTATTATCCTGTCTTACCATCCATCTCAGGAACATGTTGATACGCTTAGCTGCGGAGTTTTTTAAAGGATCACTCACATGTTTTTGCGTGCGTTTTAGATGTTCTATTTCAAAAAAGTATTTTTTGAATTGATGTATCGCCATTTGAAGATCACCGTCTTCAGTAGATGAAGAAAACACTGATTCTAGTCCGCCATATGTTTGATACATATAATTGAGACTCTTAATGAATTGAACAAAATCTTGACCGTTAAAAGTACGATGCACGAAAGCTTGTAATTTCTCCAAATCTTGAGATTCATGATTTATTATAAAATCATGGGGAGCATGCTCTAAGAGTTCCATCATCTTGTTAGCATTATTAATAATGCTTTTGCGATTTCCCCAAGCAATAGTAGCTGTTAAAAATCCCGAGATTTCAATATCCTCTTTTTTCGAAAACTGATGTGGTATTTGAATGGGATCGGTCTCTATAAATCGCGGATGATTGTACTGTGCAACTTTAGCGTCTAAAAAATCTTTCAGTTCCTTTTGGTTCAAGATCATGGTGTTTAGGAAACAAACTTAATGTTCTTTGTAGATGAATGCAATCAATCCAAGATAAAACTTAGAAGTTCTCAGCTTCGATTCATTTTTGATGCTAAATTTTACGCTCAATGAAAGATTTAAATCACAATCATTTTGTGCTTAGTCAAGTTGCTCTAAATTCTAAAAGTAGGTTTAAGGTTTTAGATTAACCTAGAATTTTCCCATCAACCATGGTAAGTTTTCTATCAGCCATGTTTGCCAATTCCTCATTGTGGGTGACAATAACAAAGGTTTGACCAAATTCGTCACGCAATTTAAAAAATAACTGATGCAGGTTTTCAGCAGATTCACTATCTAAATTTCCAGAAGGCTCATCAGCAAAAATCAATTCAGGATTATTCACCAAAGCTCTGGCTACCGCTACACGTTGCTGTTCACCACCCGAAAGGGCATTAGGTTTATGGTCATAGCGATGTGATAGTCCTAAAAAGTCTAAAAGTTCTTTGGCACGTGCTGTCGCATCCTCTTGGGATTTCCCAGCAATAAAGGCAGGAATGCACACATTTTCTAAAGCGGTAAATTCGGGTAGTAGTTGGTGAAATTGGAAAATAAACCCAATCGACGTGTTTCTGAATTTTGCTAAAGCTTTATCATTGAGTTCGGCAATAGATACCTCATTGATGATTAATTCACTTGAGGTGTTTTTGTCTATCTTATCCAAGGTACCTAAAATGTGCAATAATGTTGTTTTACCTGCACCTGAGGCGCCAACAATGGAAACGATTTCTCCTTTTGCAATTGTAAGGTCTACACCTTTTAAGACGTGAAGGTCACCGTAGTATTTGTGAATGTTCTTTGCTGAAATCATGACGTTTTTCTGAACTTCGAAAATACTATTTTAATATGAATTTCTTATCATTTAAAATAGACGTGTATGAGGATCGTAATTTTGGAACTTTCCTAAAGTACTTAATTTATCATTTGATTTTGGCTTCTTTTTGAAAATTTCCTTCACATTATTATAATCTATAAAATATTGTATTCTTAAAGAAAATGAATGAAGTATGGGTTGCTCAAAAAGTGAATTCAAACTCTCGCTATACGATACAGTTGCTTCTCGATCATTGTTGAATAATTGGTTTCTATACAGTGCTGTTAGGAAACTTCCAGGAGCAAACTGCCAAGTGTAATTTAAATCCAAATTCCATGTACTAAAATTGACATTAGAATTCCCAAGTCCTAATTGCGAAAAGCTGGTGCCTGTATTCAGGAGTCGACCGTTCTCTTGTAGAAAGTAGGCTTGATCTTCATAGTTCACCGTCGACCAATAATTTCTAAAGGTCAATCCGAGCGAGTGAAATGGATTAAAACTATATGTTCCGGTAATTCGGTTAACCAATGTCTTCTGATCACGCTGACCAAAAACGATTTCATTTGTGTTATTAGAATTGTTGGCATAACCACGATCCCTGAAAATTTCATTATAATCGAAAGAATAAACAACTAAGAATTTGTCGCTAAAACGTACTCTCGGACTCAGACCAAACCAATATTCATTGGTATCTCTATGTTTTTCCAAGAACACAGCACCGCCAATATTAGCATCTATCGCAAAGACATTATTATAGTTAGAGGAGAGATAAACGTTAGAATTTAATCTGTTTTCATAGATAAAATAACGATTCTCAGATCTGGGTTCGAAATAATCAAATTGTTTGCCTGCTTGAAAATTGATATTTGCACCAAAATTATGCAAGGTCTCCTTTGTTGCTGCGTTATAATTACCTCCGAAACTCATACCTGTATAAACACCAGGATTGGCCAGTCTCGAATAATTCACATAGGTGTTCCAGTTGTAATTATTTAATGTCTCAGTAGGTTCAAACGTGCGATAACCAAAATCAACACCGAAATTATTATAGTTATTTCTAAAAATTAAACCGATATCGTTGATGTCGTATTTGGTATCAGCAAAACTATGATCAAAACTATACCTGTAATTACCATGAATTTTTCTAGCTACAAACAAGGAGCTAAAACCTGTTGTGGTTCCTGAGGCAAGATTGATATTACTCATTTTTGCTTGTCCAATAAGGTTGTAAGTATTACGTTTATTGGTAATATCTGCTATCAAAGCAGTGACATTCCCATCTCTAAAATGTCCATTTCTTGTCACATTTGTATTTACGACACTAATAGAAGAATTTTGGTTGAATTGTTGGTCTAAAACCAGTACATTATAATTCGTAAGAGGTTCCACCAACTCACTGCGTAAAGCGCCTGTTATGGTGTCTCTAGCTGTGCCATAAGTTTGATCTGTAATGGCATTGAAAAATCCAACACCTAAGCCTTTTTTTGTTCTTCCTGAAATTTTAGCAGCATTGAGAACCTTTACCGTATTTGGGATGTCCCTTACCACTTCATTTTCCTGAAGATTGATGTCTCCTGTTGGACTACTTCCTACACGTCTTGAAAAGAATAAATCCCCTTTGTTGAAGAGGTCAACACCTTCTGTAAAGAACTGTCGTTGCTCAGAAAAGGTTTGTTCAAAAGGCCCTAGATTCAAAGACAAGTTATCAAAACCTGCCTGACTAAAATCTGGTACTAAGGTCATATCCAATGTGAAATTCTCAGTAATACCATATTTAACGTCTAAACCGAATTTTAAATCTGTTTCTGTTTCACCATCAAAACTATTGATAATTCCAGTTGAGAAGGGGTAAAAACTCAAACGAGTAGGAGGTGTGATGTTTTCAATCCCAACTAATTCACCGTGATAGAGTCCAATATTTCCTTTCGTGATATCGATAGGGTTCCAGGTATACTGCGATCGGTAACGTCTGAATTGTCTGTGAAATTGAATCCCCCAAGTTTGGATTTCTTGATTTGAAAAACGCAAACAACGATAAGGAATTTCCATTTCTACAGTCCAGCCATCATCTGTAATTTGAACAGCGCTATCCCAGACGGCATTCCATCCAAAATCTTCGCCATTACTTGGAGAAGCGACAGCATCGGCTTGAGTTCCAGAGCTGAAAACAAAAAATTCTGTATCATTTTGAGCATCATTATTTGGATTGAGTATGAGCCCAAAAAAATCTGATTGACCAAAATTATCTCGGCTTGTAAATTGACGCATGATTAGGTTAGGGTCATCATATAGATAAGCAGCGATATAGATGGCTTTATCGTCGTAAGCCATTTTTACGACAGTTCTGTTTTGAGTAGAATCTTTTATTCCAGCGCTAGGTCTAAATTGCGTAAAGCCTTTAGCCTCTTGAGCCGTTTGCCAAACTGCATCATCAAAAACACCGTCAATTTTAGGCGGATTGGTGGTTCTTTCTATTTGTAGTTGTTTTTTAGCCTCCTGAGCGATTGAATGAAAACAACAGCAAAAGACCAATATAACGAATAAGCGAATTGTCATTATTGTTGATTGATGATTAGTGATTCTATAAAAGAGACACTAAAAAAATAAGTTTGTTACAGTTAGGGCTACAAATCTACCTATGTATGCTTTGCGATTTTCATAAGTAAACGTTAAAAAACCTGGCTTACTGTTAATCTTTTGTTAGCCTAGTCTAGGATAGTTTGTGGTTTTTTTTAGCTATTTTTATTGAAAACAAACACCGAAGTCCTATGCCTTACCACAAATTTGAAGAATACAATATGCAAGTCACAGATGATGTAAAGAAACGCTATGAACAAATCATCGAAGATTTAGGTGAGGACACCACGAGAGATGGTCTTCTTAAAACACCAGAACGTGCGTCTAAAGCCATGCAATTCTTGACACAAGGATATCATCAAGATGCTGCCGAGATTTTAAAAAGTGCGATGTTTAAAGAGTCATATAATGAAATGGTCATTGTTAAGGATATTGAATTGTATTCATTATGTGAGCATCATATTTTGCCATTTTTCGGAAAAGCGCATATTGCCTATATACCTAATGGTTATATTGTTGGTCTAAGTAAAATTCCCAGAATTGTGGATGTCTTCGCAAGACGCTTACAAGTTCAGGAGCGACTTACGGAGCAAATTTTAGATTGTATTAATGACACCCTTAAACCAGAAGGAGTGGCTGTGGTTATAGAAGCGTCGCACATGTGTATGATGATGCGTGGTGTTCAAAAACAAAACTCAACCACTACCACCTCAGGATTTAGAGGTGCTTTTCAAAATATGGAAACACGCACTGAGTTTTTAAAGCTCATTAGTGAAAAGCTGTCATAAATAAACCTTTGGAACGCTATTTGCTTATCAATTAGTAAATTATATACTTTATGACTTTAGAAAATACTTCAAAAACTAAAAAACTAGCGTTGGGTTTACTCTTTGATGCTATGGGTTATATATCCTTTATCTTTCCGCCATTTGATTTTGTTTGGGCGCCAGCGTCTGCTTGGTTAATGACAAAGTTATACCAAGGAAAAAAAGGTAAAATAGCTGCTGCCATTTCTTTTGTAGAGGAGGCTTTGCCTTTCTTAGATGTGGTGCCAACATTTACATTGATGTGGCTTTATACTTATGTTTTTTCATCAAAAAAATCATCACGTGAGACGATTATTGATATTAAATAAACAATACAAATTCGTTCACATTTAAAAAAAGAGCACAGTTTTTAAACTGTGCTCTTCTGAATTTATAAGGTGTAATTCAAACCAAAACTAATATTTCTTCCAATATTTAAAATACCATCTGGCTTTAGACGAGATAAGTGGTTAATATATCGCTCATCCGTAATATTATTAGCTGCTATAGAAAGATCTAAATCTCTCTTAAATAGAGAAATCGTGCCTCCTAAACCAGCACTTAATAAATTATAACCCGCCGTTGGTGACTCAAAATCACCTACGTTTGTTTGGTCAAAAGTTGTGCTATATGTTACAAAAGCATAACCTTTTTTAAACCAAGGTTTCTCAAACTCTACGCGAAGCGAATTGTTTAAAGTATTTGCTGGTATTAATGGTAAATAACTATCGTTCTCTAACTGTCCAATGACCGTTTCAAAACTACTTTCAACATGTAACCAGTCTAATGGATGTGGATGAAAGTGCAATCCAAATTCACCTCCATATAAGCTTGCATTATCTTGCTTATATAAAAATACTGGATCTGCTTCTATAAATTCGCCATTTGGACTTAAGAAAATATAATCATGAATTGCATTGTAAAAAATATTACTAAAGACTTCAACATGTTCATTCTTAAATTCAAGTGCAAAATCAATTTGAAAATTTTGTTCACTATTAAGATCTAAGTTTCCAATTTCATAACGATTGGTACCTTCATGAGTGCCGTCAGATGCCAGTTCTGCCAAATTAGGTGCTCTAAAACCAGAAGCTAAATTTAGACGTGCTGTAACCTTTTCAAAAAGGTTGGTTTTGATACCAAACGCACCATTAAAGCTATTAAATTCACGACGCGTTAGATCATTAATGGTAATGGCTCTATTATCATAGCGCGCTCCTAACTGTATGTCGACTTTGTCAAAATGAATATGGGAGGTTGCTAAAATTCCAATATCGCTAGTAACGGCATTCGGAATAAGTATTTCCTCGCCATAATTGGTATTCGTTTGATGCATCCCTTGAATTCCAGCGATAGTTTCAAATCGTCCAATTTTTGGTAAATTATAAGTGATATTGTAATTGAGCGTTTTCAATTTCATATATAAAGCAGCCATCTCGTCTTCAAGATGATCTTCATCCTCCTCATGTATTTCATGCTCGTGGTCTTCCTCTTCCTCTTCGTCACCATGATGATGGTCTTCAAATTCTTTTCGATCGTTAAAGGTGTAACCAACGGTAATATCTAAACTTGAATTATTGAAGAATAGTTTTGATTTGGAGCTGAAAATATGATTGGTAATCTCTTGATAGGGTTCAAGAGGTGTTTTTAGGGTATTTTGAACACCAATACCCTCAGTAAGCCCAAGTTTTGAACGATTGATATTGTATCTAAAATCTGTTTTAAATTTATTTTTTTGATAACCTAATCCTGCTTTAAAATCTTGTTCCCTAAAGCGTGTGTTCGTGACGCGATAATCTCGAGTTTTATAGTCTGAATGTTCTGAAAGACTTCCTCTAAATAGGTATTTAAAGTTTGATTTGGACGCTTTATAAGCGATGCTAGAATTATAACCTTGTGTATTCGTAAAGTAGCGACCACTAAACGAGCCTTCAGAACTATTCTCATCGACATATCTTTCTGGATTCAAATAAAGAACACCTCCCAATGCGTCACTTCCGTAGAGCAGAGACGCAGGACCTTTGATTACTTCAACACTCTCGATTCCAGCATCACTAATTCCCAAGCCATGCTCATCTCCAAATTGTTGGTTTTCCAGTCGCACTCCTTGCGTGTATACAAGCACGCGATTCGAGCTCAAACCTCTAATAACAGGTTTGCCGATACTGATACCTGTGCTTACACTAGAGACACCAGCAATATTTGTTATGCCTTCTGAGAGGTTCACGGCGCCTTTCGATTTCAATTCTTGGATACTTTGTCTTTCTACCTTCATCACATTTTCACTTTGTAATTTGTGAAAAGGTGTTGAGATAATAACTTCTTCAATTTCAATAGCAGAAGGAACTAATGCTATTTCAAAGGACGATTCCATAGGAAAATTCAATGTGGTTGAATAGGTTTCATACCCAACAAACGAGACGATGACTTTGTGTGTGCCGTTTGGGATATTATTAATAAGGAATTCACCATTATCATTAGTGATTGTTCCGTTTTCTAGTTGTGGCAAATAAACGTTTACGAAGACCAATGGGTTATTGGTTGTTGCGTCTGTTACTTGGCCCTTTAATTTGTTTTGTGCGTAAAATGATTGCATCACTGTTAGACACAGTGTTACAAATAGATATGTTTGTTTCATGTTTCATATTAATAGTTAAAATAAATCTTGACGAATTAACTATTATATGGAGGTCCTCGAAGAGAAAAGTGCAAACTTTGATAGTCACTTAAAAAAGCGTAATAAGGATTCAAATCCTTATGATTATTCTCCGCCAATGACAATTCGTAATTGACTGGAGGGAACGTGGTTTGCTGTTGGAGTTTGAATTTATAAAATTCACAATCGAGATCGAGATTGTGAAAATGTGTTTGGTTTTTTTCTAAACAAACCACATGATCATGATGGCTAAAAACGTGTGAGAATTTAACAACGGAAGGTAGCAATAACGTCAAGGCTAAAATGACGAAAGCAACTTTTAAAGAAATATGTTGTTTGTTTATAATCATTAATCTAAAAACCTTCCTAAACCAAATCGTTTTAACATTTTTTTCTCGAACTCCCAGAAAAACTTAAATTGACCAAATAGCCAACCGAAAGCCACTAGAAGCACCTGGTAGAAAAGGAGTCCAATGATAATAAATAATACCCAATAAATAAAAGGGTTTAAGTTTTCTTTAGTAATTCCTAGAAGTTTAATAATTGGTCTTCCTACATACATGGAAGAGGTACCCGTAATGGCAAAAACAATAAATATTCGAATCATTTCCCATCTATGATCAACAACCCATTTACCTTCAAGCTTTTTAAAGATCCATAACACCAATTTTAACAAGACAAAAAAGAGAAGTAAGGTGATGCCAGCCGTTACTAGCAAAGAAAGTGAGCTGGTCATTTTTAGTGACAATCTATAACTGCTAAAAAACAGCCCAATGATTCCCAATAATGGAAAAATGAGCTGCCAATTGTGTTGAATTTCCCAATTTGTTTTGAACGTCTTCAGCATAACTTTTTTTTGCTATGCAAAGGTACTTTAAATTCTAGGAATTATGGTAGATAGTTTCTGGTCATGTGTTAGCTGAAAATAAATAAAATAATTATACAGCTTATAGTTCAAATCATAGCCATAATCAATGTTTGGTCTATAATCAATGCGCATTTCATAGAGATTGGGATTATGCCTGTTGGGTTGTAAAACCCTTGAATTCCATTCTTGTACAAATATCCAGTTTCTCGATTCCATAAAAGATTGTGAATAGTAGCCTTCGGGTCTCGCGGAAGTGGCAAGCCATGTATTAAATCCTGGCTCAATGATGATAATTTCATATTCGACATCTTCACTTGAAATTTTAACAATATCCTCTTCCGGAACATTGTCTAAGTTTGTTTCTCCTGATGTTGAATACGCGCTACCACAAGCTGTTAAAAGAAGTGTCGCGAATAATAAATAAATAGTGTGTTGTCTCATTGCTTTTTTATTTAAAGTTACAAAAATCATTCCTTAGTCAAATTTGTTAATGACATGAATGAAATGATGTACCAAAATTAAAGCGGTGTTGAAAAAGATAAAACAAGCATTTAGTTAACACCTGAATTGACTGAGTAAACAAGCCATAAAAAAAAAGCCAAACTTCTCAGCTTGGCTTTTTTTATAGTTAAATTTTCTATTTTCCAAACAGACCACCGAGTAATCCGCCAAGTCCGCCTTTTTTCTTAGCGCTGCCTAACACCATACCTGCAACATCATCCACAACACTTCCATCGCCATCAGCATCTAATATTTTCTCTAAAAAACTTTGTTCTTCCTTAGCACCACTTCCGCCGAGCAAACCACCAAGTAAACCACCTAGATCGTTTGGAGAACTAACGTTATTTTGTCTTGCTTGCTTTCCTAAAACACCCATTAATATAGGTGTTGCTACTTTAAGAATACTTCCTACAGAGTCGGCACTCAAACCAGATTTTTCACCTATTATTTTCTCAACACCTTGTTTTTTACTACCAAGAACATGTCCTAAGATTTTATCACCATCATCCTTAACTTCTTGATCCACACCACCACTAAATAAGCCTCCTAGATTATCTAAGATACTGCCGTCGTGCTTATTCATTAAAGCACCCATCAGGCCTTCTGCGCCTTGAGGCGTTGAAGCGTTGCGCTCCATGGCTTTCATGAGTACTGGCATCGCCATGGTTAACACACTACTCGTTCTGCTTTCATCTGTTCCTGTTGATCCAGATACACCACTGATTATGGTCTTACCCAAGTCACTGTTTAATAAATCTAATATTCCTGACATGATTGTATATATATTAAGTTAATAAATAGAACCTTCAATTTACAAAAAAAGTCCTAACCAATAGTTAGGACTCATTTAAAATCTTTTAGTCACATCTTGTGCGTAACTTATTTTAAAATACTGATAATTTGTTCCGCTAACTCCGTTCCAATTCGGTCTTGAGCTTCATTTGTGGCAGCACCAATATGAGGTGTTAATGAAATTCTACCATTCATTAAGACTTGAACAGCAGGAGTCGGTTCACTTTCAAAGGTGTCGAGACCAGCAAAAGCTACTTTTCCACTTTCGAGCGCTTTTACTAAAGCGACTTCATCTATAACGCCACCACGTGCCGCATTGACAATACCCACGCCGTCTTTCATTAATCCAAATTGTTTATCACCAATAACGTACTCCTTTTGAGCAGGGACATGTAGTGTAATGAAATCGGCATGCTGCAATACATCTTTCATAGGTTCTGTCTCTATTTCTACATTGATAAATTGACCATTATAGAATTCGACTTTAACAGTTGCCTTACCTACAAATTTATCGCTAGCGATAACTTTCATACCAACACCAAGGGCAATTTTCGCGACTTCACGACCAATTCTTCCGAAGCCTATAATTCCAAGTGTTTTGCCTCTAAGCTCAACACCTTTAGCGTAGTTCTTTTTGAGCGCCTTAAATCGCGTGTCTCCGTCCAATGGCATGTTTCTATTTGAGTCATGTAAAAAACGAACACCACCAAATAAATGCGCGAATACGAGTTCTGCTACTGATTGTGAAGATGCTGCAGGTGTGTTGATCACATGTTTTCCTTTACTTCGAGCGTACTCTACATCAATATTATCCATTCCAACACCACCACGACCAATAATTTTCAAGTGGTCACAGGCATCAATTAAATCTTTTCTTACGGTTGTGGCACTTCTTACAAGTAACACATCTATTTCATTGTCATTTAAATAGTTGATAAGTTGTTCTTGGGCTACAGTCGTTGTAGATACTTCAAAACCAGCCGATTCTAATGCATCAATTCCACTTTGCGAAACACCATCGTTTGCTAATACTTTCATGATAATATATTTATGCTTTTCTTTCTAATTCGCTCATCACATCCACTAATACACCAACACTTTCAAGACTTAATGCGTTGTACATAGAAGCTCTATAACCTCCAACACTTCTGTGTCCATTGAGGCCATTGATACCCGCTTCTTTCACCATAGTTTCGAAGGTTTCTTTTAAGTCTTCGTTGGCCAAAGTGAAGGTTGCATTCATGGTTGATCGGTCTGCTTTAGTGGCAAAACCTTTGAATAAAGGATTAAGGTCAATTTCTGAATAGATTAATTGTGCTTTTTTGTCATTCTCCTTTTCAATCGCTGAAATACCACCTAAGTTTTTTAACCATTCTAATGTTAACATGGACGTGTAGACGGCAAAAACAGGAGGAGTGTTAAACATACTGCTTTTACTAATATGGACTTTATAATCCATCATGGATGGAATTTTACGAGACACCTTGCCTAAAATATCCTCTTTAACAACCACTAAAGTGGTTCCTGCTGGTCCCATATTTTTTTGAGCTCCAGCATAAATTAAATCGAACTTAGAAAAATCCAATACGCGAGAAAAAATATCACTACTCATATCGCACACCATAGGAATTGGAGCATTTGGAAATTCCTTTATCTGTGTACCAAAAATGGTATTGTTCGAAGTACAATGGAAGTAGTCGTAATCGGTAGGGATGTCATAGCCCTTTGGAATATAATTGTAATTAGCCTCTTTTGAAGAAGCTACTTCGTATATATCATCGTAGATACGCGCTTCTTTAATCGCTTTATCACTCCAAGTACCTGTGTTTAGGTAGCCTGCTCGTTTTTCCAATAGATTCAACGCCACCATCAAAAATTGTGTGCTGGCACCACCTTGTAAAAATAAGGCCTTATAACCTTTTCCTTCAAGACCCAATAACTCGAGTGCCAAAGCTCTGGCATTTTCCATGATATCTACAAATGGTTTGCTGCGGTGTGAAATTTCCAATAAGGATAATCCATTATCGAAATTGATTACTGCTTCTGAAGCTTTTTGTAGAACTTCGCCTGGCAAAACACAAGGTCCTGCGCTAAAATTATGTCTTTTCATCGATGTTGTGTTTTTTTCCGAAGAAACGGAAAATAAATTGTGAACGTTAATATCACAAAGGTGGGAAATTCTATAAAAAAATAGGTTATGAAACTGATAATTTATTAACAGATTTTCAACGAAAACGTAATAGTATCAACATTATCGGCATAATTCCACAATTTTGGAAATTGCGTCTGTCCGAACTTAATTTCAGTGTCTATAAATCCGTTAGCAACCACACATTGAATGCGTTCGTCGTGACTGTTGATAGTCCTTTTTAACTCGTCCTGTGAATCGTAATATTCATAAAAAACTGTAGCAATAGGAGAAGAAAAATTGGGATCTTCTTTAATCATTAAAAATCCATTTTCTAAGATGTTGAATTCACTCATCAAGTAAACTGCTTTGTTGTAATCATAGTTATTCGCGTATTTAGCATGATGGATTATTGGATTCCATTCATACATGGCCTTAAAAAAGCGTTCAAAATTATACCCTTTTGGCACATACAATTTTGAAACGTTTCTGCAACCTAATCCGTAATACCTAAAGATATCTTCTGAGAGCCCTTTAAACTCGTCATCGCTTTCGTTACCTGTAATCACAGCTACAGAATTTCTGTTTCTTCTTACAATGGAAGGTTTATCTCTAAAATAATACTCAAAATAACGAGCCGTATTGTCACTACCCGTAGCAATAACGGCATCAAAATTCGTCAACTTTTCATCTGTAAAGGAAATCCGTCCTTTAAATTCAGGTTCGATATATTCTAAATATTTAGCCAAAAAAGGGAGTAAGTGCTTGTCGTTTGAAGATTGTTTGACGAGTACCTTTTGTCCAGAGATCAACACAGATAGAAAATCATGAAATCCCACTAAAGGGATATTTCCAGCCATTATAATGGCGATAGTTTTTAAGTGTTCTTTATTAAAGTCATACTTTACTAACCACTTGTTAATGTTTTTATAACTAAGGCTTTTAGACCATCCTTCTATGGCGAATAGCACATTTTCTTTAGTAAACCATCCATTGTGTTCATGAGCTAGCGAAATTTGATGATTGAAACCATCAAAGAATAGGTCGTTGTGTGCAATTTGATCATTTCTTGTGATGCCAGTTGTGGTGAATTGACTTAAAAAATCACCTAATTTTACAAATGCATTAATTCTTTGTTGTAATTCCATATATCGTTTGGTTATGCGAGGTTTTGGCTTTATTTTTGCAACTGCAAATTTAAGCAAACCCAAAAGAATAATTACTATGGCTATTATAATAACAGATGAATGTATTAATTGCGGTGCATGTGAGCCAGAATGTCCTAACACAGCAATTTATGAAGGAGCAGATGATTGGCGTTATAAAGACGGTACCAGTTTAGAAGGAAATGTCGTACTACCCAATGGAAATGCGGTAAATGCGGAAGAAGCACAGGAGCCTATAAGCGATGAGATTTACTATATAGTACCTGATAAGTGTACGGAGTGCAAGGGGTTTCATGAAGAACCACAATGTGCAGCCGTTTGCCCTGTAGATTGCTGTGTTCCAGATGATGATCATGTGGAATCTGAAGAGGTTTTACTGGGGAAGCAACGTTTTATGCATCCAGAAGATTAAGCAAGTTTTATCAAAATAAAAAAGCCGAGGAATTCCTCGGCTTTTTTTGTTATTATAAATTGGTTTATTCAACCGCACTCATTTCGAAAACCATATATTCCATAATTCGATCTGTAATAGTAAAGTCTGGATCGGTGTTTTCGGTATGAAAAGATGAATAGAGCACACCGCCATTCCCTAGTGGAAACGTTAATGCTAAATCTTTCGTCTCTTCCACTGGATCGCCCAAGTCATTATAATATACAACAGGTCCATCTAACCAAGAATAAGTGGTTGCGGAGTCATAAGTGTCAATAACTTGCCAAGACCCGAGAAACTCATCAATTTCTACTGTATCTGTATCGGTTATTCCAAAATATTGTAACCATGCAATTAAATCGTCATTTAATATGTTTGCCGTTGTACTTAAAGAAGAGCCACTTCTTTCAGGCGTGTAAAATGTGACAAAATCAGAACCATTATTCGTTATCGTCTCTAAAGCTTTTGAAGCCCAATCAGTAGCATACAAATAACCACCATTATTTACGAAATCATAAAGATTTTGGCCGCCATCATAATCACCAGTAATGACACCACAATTAATAAAAATAATATCATAACTGCTTAACAAGGCTGGGTCTGCCAATAGTTGTTGGTAAGTGAAATCTACATTTGGTTCAAGCAAAGGGTTATTCCTTTCCATATTAGAATGTTGATGACTTGAGTGGTGTCCATGTACTGGTTCTGAAGCCAATCTGTCATAACTCATACCATCAATGATATCAAATAAAGGCGCGCCTGTATCAACATCTACTAAGCCTATACTATAAAGGATACTTTCAATATTGTCGAAATTACCTGTTACGACACCTATACTTGGTAAATTTTCAATTCTGTAGGTTTCAAGGGTTGTGTTTTCTGTCACTGAAATGGATTTCTGTGTTGAAAATAAGCCCTTGTTAAGATGTAATTGATAGTCGCCTTCAGGAATCGAGATTGTAAAATCACCACTAGCATTGGTGGACGTTTCAAAAATGATAGCATTGTTTTCTAATACTGATACTTTGGCATTGGCAATTGGGTCTAAATTGTTTGGCGCTAATAACTTGCCCTGAATATCCAAAGCATCCGTGATTTCTTGATTATCGTTATTTGAACAAGAGAAGAAAAGAAGCAATGCGAGAAAGAGATAGGTTGGTTTCATAAAAAAATGATTTTGATTAATAGACAGATGGAATTCGGTCATTCCAAATACAAATTGTGTACATAAAACAATTACAGCACAACTTTTCCTACCCTAATATACTGAAATTCTTGTATTTAAATTGGAATTCCTTAGTACGGCTTACTTTTAGCAATTTTCAAGCTTGCATTGCAAACGCGTTCTTACGATAAATTTAAAAATGAGAGTCTTTTAAAATATGGTTCTAAAGGCATTAACATGTCATATTTTTATTTAAAAACATTGTAATAATTAACTACATTTGCACTCGCTAAAACAATATTTATGAAAGCTGGAATTGTAGGATTGCCGAATGTAGGAAAATCAACCTTATTTAACTGTTTATCGAACGCGAAGGCACAGAGCGCGAATTTTCCGTTTTGTACGATTGAGCCTAATATAGGTGTGGTAAATGTGCCAGATCCAAGACTTCAGAAATTAGAGGCGTTGGTGAATCCGGAGCGTGTTCTCCCAGCAACAGTAGAGATTGTGGATATTGCTGGACTGGTGAAAGGTGCAAGTAAAGGCGAAGGTTTAGGAAATCAATTTTTAGGAAATATTCGAGAAACGGATGCAATTCTTCATGTTTTGCGTTGTTTCGATAATGATAATATCGTCCACGTTGATGGCAACATTAATCCTATTAGAGATAAGGAAACCATCGATATGGAATTACAGCTTAAAGATTTAGAAACTGTTGAAAAAAAGCTTGACAAGGTAAAACGTGCCGCAAAGACAGGAAACAAAGAAGCTCAAAAAGAGGAAGCTGTGTTATTGAAATTGAAAGCTGGGTTAGAAGCTGGTAAATCAGTGAGAGCTCTTGAGTTTTCAGATGAAGAAATGGCGGATTTTGTGCAGCCTGCTCAGTTAATCACAGCGAAGCCAGTGATGTATGTATGTAACGTTGATGAAGGTAGTGCTGTTTCTGGAAACGACTATGTGGAGCAAGTTCGTGAAGCAGTAAAGGAAGAACACGCAGAAGTTCTAGTTTTAGCTGTAGGGACAGAGGCAGATATTAATGAGTTGGATGATTATGAAGAGCGTCAGATGTTTCTTCAAGATATTGGCTTAGACGAGCCAGGATCTTCAAAACTGATACGTTCGGCCTATAAACTATTAAATCAACAGACCTATTTTACTGCAGGTGTCAAAGAGGTTCGAGCTTGGACCATTGATATTGGTGCGACGGCACCACAGGCAGCAGGTGTGATACATACCGATTTTGAAAAGGGTTTTATTAGAGCAGAAGTCATCGCTTATGATGATTATGTGAATTACGGTAGCGAAGCTAAAGTAAAAGAAGCCGGTAAGATGCGTGTGGAAGGGAAAAACTATGTTGTGAAGGATGGTGATGTCATGCATTTCCTGTTTAATGTTTAAATAAGACATTTAAAATAACACGATCAAAAAAATTAAATCTACAGTGAACAAAACACTTTTTTCTTTATTACTAATAGTTACATCAACTTCTTTAAGCACATCTTCTGAAATTGATAGTTTTAGAAATATTGGTACTAACGTAACACTGTCATACGGCTTTGATTTATAATTGCGATGCCAGTCATTGAAATCAAAACCCTTATTCATTCTGATATTGAGACTTGCTTTGATATCGCTAGAGACATCGATGCGCATCAAGCATCGTTGAACCATTCTAAAGAAAGCGCAATTAAAGGCAAGACTTCAGGCCTTATTGAATTAGGTGAATGGGTCACCTGGGAAGCGACACATTTTGGCATAAAACAAAGACTTACTTCAAAAATTACAGAATTGGATCGCCCAAATTTTTTTGTCGATGAAATGGTTTCTGGAGCCTTTAAGTCATTTCGACATGAGCATCTGTTTGATGCTATAGATGCAGAAAACTCTGAAACGAAAAACCATAAAACACTGATGATTGATACATTCCATTTTCAATCACCTTTTGGAGTTTTAGGAAAAATTGCAAATCATCTCTTTTTGAAACGCTACATGACGAGGTTATTTTTGAAAAGAAACCAATTTTTAAAGCAACATGCTGAAAATTTGTCTAAAACGACCTAAAACTACAATGTTCTCAACAATACTCGGTGATTATTGTTAATTACTTTGTTCCTTCGGTATTTCATTTTTTATAACGTTATGTTATATTAGCGTTCTATCTAATTTTTTCACTCATTTATGTCGCAAGAAACCAAATATACCGAAGATAATATACGCTCGCTCGATTGGAAAGAACACATCCGAATGCGACCTGGAATGTATATTGGGAAGTTAGGTGATGGTTCGTCTCCTGATGATGGGATCTACATTTTGCTGAAGGAAGTTTTAGATAATTCTATTGACGAGTACGTCATGGGAGCAGGTAAAACTATAGAAATTTCCATACAAGGGAATAAGGTAATCGTCCGTGACTACGGTCGTGGTATTCCTTTAGGAAAGGTTGTAGATGTTGTTTCCAAAATGAATACAGGTGGAAAATACGATTCTAGAGCCTTCAAGAAATCTGTGGGTCTAAATGGTGTAGGTACCAAAGCTGTGAATGCGCTTTCAGATTATTTTAGAGTAGAATCTACACGAGATGGTAAATCGGCTTCTGCTGAATTTGAACAAGGTAACTTGACTAACGAGGAATTGTTAGATGACACGTCTCGAAGAAAAGGAACCAAAGTGTCATTTATTCCTGATGAAACCATCTTCAAGAACTATAAATACCGCAATGAGTATGTTGAAAAAATGCTCAAAAACTATGTGTACTTAAATCCGGGTTTAACGATTGTCTTCAACGGAGAGAAGTATTACAGTGAAAATGGGCTTAAGGACTTATTGTCGGAAAATATCAACGAAAGCGATCGTTTGTATCCAATAATTCATCTAAAAGGTGACGACATTGAAATCGCATTAACACATAGCAAAACACAATATAGCGAAGAGTATCACAGTTTTGTGAATGGTCAAAACACCACGCAAGGTGGTACCCATTTGTCGGCATTTAGAGAAGCTTTAGTGAAAACATTGCGTGAGTTTTATGGTAAAAACTATGAGGCTTCTGATGTGAGAAAATCAGTGGCTTCTGCCATTTCAATCAAAGTGATGGAGCCTGTTTTTGAGAGTCAGACGAAGACGAAACTGGGATCGACCGATATGGGAGGTGACTTGCCAACGGTTCGTACGTATATTAATGATTTCGTAAAGACGTATCTCGATAATTTTTTACATAAAAATCCAGATACTGCAGAGAAAATTCAGAAAAAGATACTTCAGGCAGAGCGTGAGCGTAAAGAATTGTCAGGTATTAGAAAATTAGCAAGAGATCGCGCCAAGAAGGCGAGTTTACACAATAAAAAATTAAGAGATTGCCGCGTCCACTTTGGAGATACAAAGAATGAACGTAATTTAGAGACGACGCTTTTTATTACAGAGGGAGATTCAGCATCGGGAAGTATCACAAAGTCGCGTGACGTCAATACTCAGGCTGTTTTTAGTCTGAAAGGAAAGCCACTAAATAGTTATGGTCTCAGTAAGAAAATCGTCTATGAAAACGAAGAGTTTAATTTACTTCAGGCCGCTTTAAATATTGAGGATTCCCTCGAGGATTTACGTTATAACAATATTGTCATAGCGACAGATGCCGATGTTGATGGCATGCATATTCGATTGCTCCTAATTACGTTCTTTCTACAGTTTTTTCCTGAAGTGATTAAGGAAGGTCATCTATACATTTTGCAAACACCTTTGTTTAGAGTTCGTAATAAGAAAGAAACGATTTATTGCTATTCTGATGAGGAACGACGCAATGCTATTGAAAAACTAAAACCAAAACCAGAAATCACCAGGTTTAAAGGTTTGGGGGAGATTTCTCCAGATGAGTTCGTGCATTTTATTGGTGAAGATATGCGTTTGGATCCAGTAATGTTAGACAAAGATATGTCTATTGAGGAATTGCTTTCTTTCTACATGGGTAAAAATACACCAACCCGTCAGGAGTTTATCATAGATAATTTAAAAGTAGAGTTGGACCTCATTGAAGAACAACAAGCTTAATGAATTACCAAAGTATGATAACAATCGTTGTATGCTGTGTTTTTACAGGAATTGGCTGGGTCCAAAGTTTGATGTCATCTTTTGTGCTGAATTTAGATAGTCAAGCTTGTAACGTTTCTTCTAATCACGTTGGCAATCAAATGAATCTTAGACTATGAGAACGAATAACGCAAGGGTTAAAAACACGATTGTATCAGTATATTTTGTGCTGATCTTTTTTGCAATCTTAATGTTGTTCTTTTTTCGCGGTTTATCGGGTGCAACAGATAATCAAATACTTTTATTTATTGCTATTGCTTTTGGGTTTGCTGTATTGTTCTTTTTGGTGCATTTTGTATCTAAATACTTCGAATATGATAGCGACGGACTTAAAGTAGTTGTGTTAAATAAGGGCTTATTGTTTTCAGATAAATTCAACTATAGAGAGCATAGAATTGAGTTTGATAAAAAGCAGCTATACGCTTATAGATTTAGAAATATGTTTGTTTATAAAACACTAACACTCTATTTCAAAAATAGTCGAGAAATAAAGTCAAAGGAAACATTTAATGTGACCTTAGTCAATAGAAGAAAGCGAAAATATATTAGGCAGTCTTTAAGCAAAATTATTAAAGCCAATAAAAACAGAATAGATTAATGAGTGAAGATAATTCAGATATCATAGATAATCAAGAGGAACCTCAGGAGAGTATCACGAGGGTCACTGGGATGTATAAGGACTGGTTCCTTGATTATGCTTCCTATGTTATTCTTGAACGAGCTGTTCCAGCGATAGAAGATGGGTTCAAGCCTGTGCAACGTCGTATCATGCATTCTATGAAGGATTTAGATGACGGTAGGTATAATAAAGTAGCGAATATCGTTGGTCATACGATGCAGTACCATCCACATGGTGATGCAAGTATTGCCGATGCGATGGTGCAAATAGGTCAAAAAGATTTATTAATTGATACCCAAGGAAACTGGGGAAATATCCTTACTGGTGATAGTGCCGCAGCTTCGCGTTATATTGAAGCGCGATTATCCAAATTCGCATTGGATGTGGTTTATAACCCAAAAATTACTGAATGGCAAGCGAGTTATGATGGTCGGCGAAAAGAACCTGTGAATTTGCCAGTCATGTTTCCGTTGTTGTTGGCTCAAGGAGGAGAAGGTATTGCTGTTGGATTGTCAACGAAAATATTACCTCACAACTTTATAGAGTTAATCGATGCTTCCGTAAAACATTTGAATGGTAAACGGTTTACCATTTATCCCGATTTTCCTACGGCTGGAATTATTGACGTCTCTAATTATAACGACGGACTTCGAGGTGGGAAAGTTCGCGTGAGGGCCAAAATATCGCAGTTGGATAAAAATACCTTGGTCATTACTGAAATTCCCTACGGAACCAATACGTCATCATTAATTGATTCGATTCTTAAAGCCAATGATAAAGGCAAGATAAAAATAAAAAAAATTGAAGATAATACTGCTGCGGATGTCGAAATCCTCGTGCATTTGCCAAGTGGTATTTCTCCAGATAAAACAATAGATGCGCTTTATGCATTCACTAATTGCGAAACCTCCATTTCGCCTTTAGGCTGTGTGATCGAGGATAATAAGCCATTATTTGTTGGTGTGACAGAAATGTTACGTCGCTCTACCGATAATACTGTAGAGTTGTTAAAAAGTGAACTCGAAATAAAGCTAGGAGAGTTTGAAGAACAATGGCATTTTGCATCGTTAGAACGTATTTTTATTGAGAACAGAATCTATCGTGATATTGAAGAAGAAGAGACTTGGGATGGTGTTATTAATGCGATTGATAAAGGTTTACAGCCGCATATCAAACACTTAAAACGCGCTATTACCGTAGAGGACATCACGCGACTGACCGAAATACGTATTAAAAGGATTTCTAAGTTTGATATTGATAAAGCACAGCAAAAAATAGAGGCTCTCGAAGATCAAATAGCAGAAGTAAAGCATCATTTAGCAAATCTAATCGATTATGCAATTGCCTATTTTCAGCGTCTGAAAAAAGAATATGGAGAAGGTCGTGAGCGTAAAACCGAAATTAGAGCCTTTGAGGATGTGGATGCTACAAAGGTGGTGATTCGAAATACAAAACTCTATGTAAACAGAAGCGAAGGGTTTATTGGAACCTCATTACGAAAAGATGAATATGTCTGTGACTGCAGTGATATTGATGATATTATTGTGTTCACGCAAGATGGTAAGATGATGGTGACAAAAGTTGATAGCAAAACCTTTGTAGGTAAGGATATTGTTCATGTCGCCGTCTTTAAAAAGAAAGATAAGCGTACGATTTATAATATGATATATCGCGATGGTACTAAAGGTGCTACTTACGTAAAGCGCTTTGCGGTTACCTCTATTACACGTGATAAAGAGTATGATTTGACGACTGGAGCTAAAGGATCTAAAATGTGGTATTTCTCAGCCAATCCTAATGGAGAAGCTGAGGTGATTACGGTCTATTTGCGTCAAGTAGGAAGTATCAAAAAATTGAAATGGGACTTGGATTTTGCAGATGTTTTAATCAAGGGACGCGCTTCTAAAGGAAATATCGTTACGAAATATGCGGTTAAGAAAATAGAATTGAAAGAAAAAGGCGTTTCGACACTTAAACCACGTAAAATTTGGTTCGATGATACGGTTCAAAGATTAAATGTAGATGAAAGAGGTGAACTTATAGGTGAATTTAGAGGGGAAGATCGATTGCTAATTATCACACAGTCTGGTACCGCCAAAACAATTTTACCAGAATTGACCACACATTTTGACGAAGATATGATTGTCTTAGAAAAATGGATTCCTAAAAAGCCGATTTCTGTGGTTTACTATAACGGTGAAAAAGAACTTTACTATGTGAAGCGCTTTTTGATTGAAAATGAGGGAAAAGAAGAATCCTTCATTTCCGAACATCCAGATTCTCAATTGGAAATTGTATCTACAGATTGGAAGCCTATGGCTGAAATCGAATTTAAGAAAGAGCGTGGGAAAGAAAGAAAGGACAATGAAATCGTCAATTTAGAGGAGTTTATAGCTATAAAAGGTATCAATGCGTTAGGGAACCAACTCACTAAAGATAAAATTAATCAGGTCAATCTATTAGATCCATTGCCTTACGAGGCTCCTGAAGATACGCCTGCGGAAGACATAGAAGTCATAGATGAAACCGTGGAGTCTTCTGATAATCCAAGCAACAATTCTGGCAAAGGTTCGCAAACCCCCAAAGGTCAGGTAAATGACGATTCAGATTTGGACGATAAAGGACAGATAACCTTGTTTTAAACGTCGTTGTTCTTTGATTTTAATCTTTTATTTATGCGATAGTTTAAAAACTCTACGAATAGCGAAAAGGCGATAGCGAAATAAAGGTAACCTTTTGGAATGGCACCCACTTTATTCCCAAAGAATTCGGTATGTGATAAGTGAGCGGCTTCAGTAATAAGCATAAAACCGATTAATATTAAAAATGCCAAACCTAACATTTGTATACTCGGATTGTTTTCAATAAAGCGTCTTATTGGATTGGCAAATCCTATCATAATGCCTATAGAAATCATCACAGCAATAATCATTAAAACTAAAGTATAGTTGTGATTTGGGTGTAGTCCATTGGTCATACCTACAGCCGTTAAAATAGAATCTATTGAAAATATAAAATCAATAATCATTATCTGAACAATAGCATTTGACAATGACTTGATTTTTTTTCCTTTAACTTCATTAGCGTCGTGTTCAGGATCTGTTACTTTCTCTCTGATTTCAGAAGTGCTTTTATAAATAAGGAAGAGACCACCCATAAAAAGAATGATGGCTTGCCAACTTAAATGAAGTTCAAACCAGCTTGTTTCTAACTCATAGAAGGGTTTGGATAAACCTACTAAAAAGGATACAAAGAACAATAAGATAATCCGCTGTACCATGGCTAATATCAGTCCGATATTAGTAGCTTTACTACGTTGATTCTCTGGAAGTTTATTGGCAGCGATAGAAATGAACACAATATTATCAATTCCCAGAATGATTTCTAGAAAAGTCAATGTAAGTAAGGCCATAATGGCATCGCTACTCAATAAAAAATCTACCATATTACTTTATCTTTTTTGCGGTTCCTTTTTCTACCCGTTTCTTTTTGTAAGGGTCTTTTACGGCGAGTTGGTACTCAAAAGTATAGGAGTCTTCGGTTGTGTTTAATATTTTCATGTGTATCGCACGCTCTTCACTCTTATTCTTAGGATTAATTTTTTTCTGAATAAACTCACAGTCATTAATCCATCTAATGGATGCAGAATCTATTTTATTATCGTAGTAATCAATATTTAAATCATTAGTACGCACGAAAGTTCCTGTTTTTTCTTCACCGTCTATGATATAGGTAAACTCAAAAGTGCCTGTCTTGAAATCACTACAATGACGTTCTGTTTGAAAGCAATTTAAGAAAACCAATGGACTCAAAAGTAAAAATGTTTTGCGCATGACGAGTATTTAAAACAAAATTACAAAAACCCTGTGTGATAAAACAGATTGAAAAATGAAAAAGCAAAGGAGTACTTTTTATTTTTTACGTCTTCAGTTGTCTTCTTCAAAATTTTTGAAGGTACCATCTTTATAAAAGATGACGATCCTGTCAATAAGCTTTTCGTTAGAAGTGATGGACTCAGAAATTTGAGGTGCCACTTCGGAATGAGATTTTGGCGCTGCAGATTCGGCAGTATTTTTTTCAGAAGGGAAGTGACCCTTGCCATTCATTAACCAATATAATTCTACTTCAGGAAACGTGGAAAGAACCTTCAATACAAAATCCAAACTTGGTTTATTTCGACCAGATAATATGTGTGAAATACTGGAACGCTGAACACCAATCTTTTCAGCAAAAGAAGAAGCAGATTCTCCGTAAAAATCAATCACTTTTTGCAAGCGCTTCGTAAATTCTTGGTTGTTTATCATTGTAAACATTAAATGGTTATTAGTGTAACGTTACAAATGTAAACATATTACTAAAACGATACTCATTTATGATGTTAAATAATTTTTTATATTCTATTAATACTTAATGTAAAATCATATAAATTACTGAAAACAAATTAACTATAATAAAATTATAAAATTCATTGAAGATTTTGCAATTCCTTATTTGGTTACGCCTCATTTCTGTAGACAGATGTAAATTTATTTACTCAAACTCTCGACATATACTGTTTACAAATGTAAAATTACATTTGTTTACCTTTGTGAATTCAATTGTAACTCATGGATTTAAAAACGGCCAGTACACTGTTTAAAACACATAAAGAAAAGACGCTCTTTGGTCGCTATATTCACCATCAAACTATTGGCCCTCTATTGGATGCATTATCTAAAGAAATGACCGTAGAACTGATTGGAAAATCGGTAAATGATTTGCCTATTCACAGCATCGTTTTTGGCACTGGTAAAAAAAAGATTCTTATGTGGTCTCAAATGCATGGGAATGAAAGCACCACCACTAAGGCTATTTTTGACTTGTTAAATGTTATATTGGTTAAACATGCATCGGTTCAATCAATTTTAGAGTCTTGTACTGTGTTGATTATTCCAATACTCAACCCAGATGGTGCAAAAGCCTATACGCGTTTAAATGCTAATGACGTCGATTTGAATAGGGATGCTCAGAATGTATCACAACCTGAAAGTCTGGTTTTGAAATCTGTTTTTGATCAATTCAAACCAAATTATTGTTTTAATCTTCACGGACAACGTACCATTTTTAGTGCTGGTGATACAAATAACTCAGCAACAATGTCGTTTTTGTCGCCTTCTCAAGATGAGGATAAGACGGTAACTTATACAAGAAGTGTGGCTATGGATATCATTGTTACGATGTATAACGCGCTGCAGTCACAATTAAAAAATCAAGTAGGAATCTATGATGATGGTTTCAATATTAATTGCGTTGGAGATAGCTTTCAATCCAAAAATGTCCCCACAGTATTGTTTGAGGCTGGTCATTATCAGCAAGATTATCATCGGGAACGTACGCGAGAATTTGTCTTCCAATCATTGTTAGTTGGACTAACGTATATCGCTGAAAATGACATAAAAGGACAATATCAAGATGCTTATTTCAAAATTCCTAAAAATCAAAAAAGGTTTTATGACATCATTATAAGAAATGCTAACGGACTTGATATCGCTATTCAGTATGAGGAAATTTTAAATGGAGAACAAGTGGAATTTCAGCCTAAAGTGAAAAATATTTCAGATTCCATTGATTTCTTTGCACACAGAGAGATTGATGCTAGAGGGCATGAGGTGTTATCTATGAATGGGGACGTCATAACTGCGTCTAGCGAAATCGTTTTCGTAATGATAAATAATGAAAAATTCTCACTAAAACCATAAAAAAGTTCGTTTTAAATGCATTATCTTTAATGGAATTGCATTATTTTTGTATAAATTTTACGAAAAATCTAAAAATGGGAAAATTTAAATTGGATGAAATCGATCATCAGATTTTAGACATGTTGATTGATAATACGCGGATTCCTTTTACCGATATAGCCAAAAAATTGGTTATTTCAGCAGGAACTGTTCATGTGAGAGTTAAAAAAATGGAAGAGGCTGGTATCATTCAAGGGTCGTCGTTGACACTTGATTATCAGAAACTAGGCTATTCATTTATTGCTTATGTAGGTGTGTTTTTGAACAACACGTCACAAACGAAATTTGTTTTGGAGAGAATTGCGGAAATTCCATATGTCACAGTGGCACATATAACAACAGGCAAATTTAATATTTTTTGCAAGGTGAGAGCAAAGAATACCTCACATGCGAAGGACATCATCTTCTTACTTGATGATATTGAGGGTATATACAGAACAGAGACTATGATTAGTCTTGAAGAGAGTATTAATGACAAAAAGCGCTTAATGCATACAATTTTTAACGAATTGTAATTTAACTATAACTATCTTTACATTTATTAAAAAACCCTTTGTCGCTTGGCAAAGGGTTTTTTGTAACTTTCACTCAAATTTTGAAAAATGACAAAAAACGATTTATCTAAAGATGAATATCATCCTTACTATCAAGGTTATATTGAGAAATCAGGTGATGCAAAGTTAAATGATGGTCTCAGGTCTAACATGAAATTGATTATTAATTTCTTGGAGGCCATTCCTGAGGAAAAACAAGAGTATCGTTATGAACCTGGGAAATGGACCATTAAGGAGATTGTTCAACATTTAATTGACACAGAGCGTGTGTTTACCTATAGAGCTTTGTGTATGGCAAGAGGTGATAAGACGCTGCTTCCCGGTTATGATCAAGATGACTATGTGTCGACTTCCCATGCAAATAGTCGAACGATGCATGATTTGATTGATGAGTATAGAGCTGTAAGATTAGCTAGTAGCTATCTGTTTCATAGTTTGACGACAGAGATGCTTACTGAAAAAGGTATCGCTAATAATAGCAATTTAACAGCGAGAGCAGTGGTATTTATTCTTATAGGACATGAAAATCATCATTGTCAGATTATTGAAGAGCGCTATTTATAAAATAAAAAAAAAGCCACTTGACAAACAAGTGGCTTTTTTCCATAACGCATAGTCTCCTTAGAATCTATATCTAATAGCTAAGGCAATGTCAAAGTCTAAATCATCTCTATAATCACCAAAACCAAGTTCTGGTCTAGCATCTAAAGCTAATTGTAGTGGAATATCAAAGTTGTATTCAATACCAATATCTCCTGCAACAAAAAGGAATGTTTCGCTGTCATCAAAACCATCAGGCACATTGTCAAAACTGTAAGATCCAACACCACCACCAGCACCAGCGAACCAATTAAAGCCGCCATCTATATTCCATACCCATTGGTATAATCCGGTTAATTTAAAACCATCGTAGTTCTTACCACTTCTAAGTCCGAGATCAAGTTCCAGTCTATTGTTGTCTCCTAAACCTCGTTGATAGGAAATTTCAGCACCAAAACCATCACTATCACCTAAACGTACACCTATGGCGTTGTCTGCGATGTCTTGAGCATTTGTAAGTGTTGTAAAACCAATAAAAGCAATTGCTACTAAAAGTATTCTTTTCATAATTCAGTGTTTTAAATTTAAGTTATCTTGGCACTCAAGTAGAGCACCTATTATTTAACGACAAAATTATGTTAAAATTGAATTGGTTGTTCTAATTTTAAGACAATTTTATATCCTTAATACGAAAAAAATTAACTCATTTAGAATGCAAAACTCCCTAGCAATTGAACTTTTGGAACTTCAGAAAAAGATGTCGGGAGCATTGTATTATAATGATTTGATAAAATCTATTTATGCAACTGATGCTTCTGTTTACCGAATGATGCCTTTAGCTGTAGCCTTACCGAAAAACTTGGAGGATATTCAATTACTCATGCAGTTCGCAAGAGAAAATAATACGTCTATTATTCCTAGAGCTGCAGGAACATCTTTAGCTGGTCAATGTGTTGGTAATGGTATTGTGGTAGATGTTTCAAAACACTTTACAAAGATATTAAAGCTTGATGAAAAGCAGAAAACTGTCACTGTACAACCAGGTGTTGTAAGGGATGCATTAAATCATTATCTCGAGCCATTCGGACTTTTCTTTGGGCCTAACACTTCTACTTCAAATAGATGTATGATAGGAGGGATGGTTGGAAATAATTCTTCAGGCACGACCTCAATTCAGTATGGTGTAACAAGGGATAAGGTTCTTGCATTAGAAGTTGTTTTAAGCGACGGTTCGCAAGTTGTTTTCTCAGATCTTTCTGCTGAAGCCTTCGAGGAAAAACTACAATTAGACACTCTGGAAGGTCATATCTATAGAACAATCAATGACCAATTATCACGACCTGAAAATCAGCAACGTATTACTGCGGAATTTCCCAAGCCCCAAATTCATCGTCGAAATACGGGGTATGCAATTGACGAATTATTAAAAGCAGCTGTGTTTTCTGAAAATGGCAGTCCGTTTAATATGTGCAAGTTGCTCGCTGGAAGCGAAGGTACATTAGCATTTGTGACTAGGGTAACCTTACAGCTCGATGATATACCGCCTGCCAACGCAGTCATGATTGCAGCGCATTTTGACAGTATTGACAGCTGTTTAGATGCCGTAGCGTATGTCATGAATCATAATTTATACGCTTGCGAAATGATGGATAAGTCGATATTAGACTTAACGAAATATAACAAAACACAGGAATCTAATCGGTCATTTATTCAAGGCGATCCTCAGGCTATTTTAATGTGTGAGTTGCGATCTGATGACTTGAGTCATTTAAAACTGTTAAAGGATGCGCTTATTGAAGATTTGAAGGCGCTTGATTTGAGTTACGCTTATCCAACCCTCGAAGGGAACGATATTCAGAAGGCCAATGATTTAAGGAAGGCTGGCCTAGGACTTCTAGGAAACATGATTGGAGATGAAAAAACAGCTGCTTGTATAGAAGATACAGCAGTTGCTTTGGAAGATTTGTCCAGTTATATCAAGTCCTTTTCAAAACTTATGGAGGGTTATAATCAAAAACCTGTTTATTATGCTCATGCTGGTGCTGGTGAATTGCATTTACGTCCTATTTTAAATCTTAAAAAGACTTCAGATGTGAAACGCTTTCGAGAGATCACAACCGATGTTGCAAGACTTGTAAAGACTTACCAAGGTTCTATGAGTGGTGAACATGGTGATGGAATTGTTCGAGCAGAGTTTATTCCTATCATGATCGGCAGTGAAAACTATCAGTTGCTCAAACATATTAAGACGGCGTTTGATCCAGATAATATTTTAAATCCTGGTAAAATAGTGGATGCCTTTCCTATGGATAAGTCATTGCGCTATGAACCTGATCGCGAAGAACCTCAAGTAGATACTATCATGGATTTTTCAAGCTCCTTAGGTATTTTAAGGGAAGCAGAAAAGTGCAATGGCTCAGGTGATTGTCGTAAGCTTCCAGAGTTTGGAGGAACGATGTGTCCGAGTTTTCGAGCCACCAGAGATGAGAAAGATTCCACCAGAGCAAGAGCAAATGCTTTAAGAGAATATTTAACGCATTCAGAAAAAAGAAATAAGTTTGATCATGAAGAATTAAAAGAGGTTTTTGATTTATGTTTGAGCTGTAAAGCCTGTGCGTCAGAATGCCCAAGTAGTGTAGATGTTGCAAGTTTAAAAGCTGAGTTTCAATACCAATATCAAAAAGCAAATGGCATCTCATGGCGCACCAAATTATTTGCTTATAATAACCTTTTTAATCGCTACGGAAGTCATGTGTCTGACTTAGCAAACTTTTTTCTTTCAAATAAGTGGACGTCGTCAATCTTAAAGTTGGGTTTCAAAATCGCTCCGCAAAGAGATTTGCCCTTGATTTCAAGTAAAAGTTTAAATAAGGTATATAAAAGCACTGTAAAAAAAGGAAGTAAAATTGATTATATAAAAGAAGTATTTTTGTTTAATGATGAATTTACGAATCATTTGGATGTTTCTATTGGAACTGATGCTTTGGAATTATTAGAGGCATTGAATTATAAAGTGACCCTAATAAATCATTCAGAATCTGGTCGATCTTTTTTATCCAAAGGCCTATTACTTCGAGCAAAACATTTAGCGAATCAAAATGTAACATCTTTTAAAGATTTGGTCTCGGATGCTAGACCATTAATTGGCATAGAACCTTCTGCAATATTGACTTTTAGAGATGAATATTTGAGATTGGCAGACGACAAAATTGCGGCAAAGACCATAGCTAAACATACGTTTTTAATAGAGGAATTTATTGAGCAGGAAATAATGCTGGGAAACATCACATCCGATCAATTTACATCAGATGCTAAAAGGATCAAGTTTCATGGGCACTGTCATCAAAAGGCCTTGGCTAACCAAGCATCGAGCTTTGCAGTTTTAAATTTACCGAAAAACTATAAGGTGACTATTATTCCGAGTGGCTGTTGTGGTATGGCTGGGAGTTTTGGTTACGAACAAGAACATTATGATATTAGTATGGCTATTGGAGAGCAAACGTTGTTTCCTGCCGTAAGAAAAGCAAATGATGACGTTATTATTTCAGCAAATGGTACTAGTTGTAGGCACCAAATAAAAGATGGTACGAAACGAGATGCTTTGCACCCTGTAAGCATTTTAAGGCAAGCGCTACTTTGATGATTGTTGCTTTTTCTTCTTTTTTTGATCAACAACCGTAATGGCGGCAATCAAATCTTTAATTTCCATGTCCTTGATGTCTTCATCAGCATAAAAAGCACGCAACTTGTCACTATTGTAATTGTAGATTTTCCAACGCTTGAATTGATATTCCAATGCTGTAAAATTTTCAACCCAATCACCTGAATTAAGATAGGTCGTTTTACCTGATTTATTCTCTTTAATGACCATTTTTGGTTGGTGAATATGTCCACACACGACATAGTCATATCCTTTTTCGATGGCTAGATCTGAAGCGACCTTTTCAAAATCATTAATATACTTTACAGCACTTTTTACACTGTTCTTAATTTTTTTAGACAATGAATACTTCTCTCGACCAAATTGCTCAAGACACCAATTGATGAAGCGGTTCAGTAAAATAAGTAGGTCATAACCATAGCCGCCTAACTTAGCAAGCCATTTGGCGTTTTGAATTGAAACATCAAAGACATCACCATGGAAAAACCAAGCCTTTTTTCCATCTAATTCCAATACGATTTTATCGACTATGGAGATGTTTCCGATAGTCATGTCGCTAAATTTACGAAGCATTTCATCATGGTTACCAGTGATATAAATAATTTCTACACCATCGGCAGCCATATCCATGACTTTTTTTATGACTCTTAAATGCGATTTAGGGAAATAACGTTTTTTGAATTGCCAGATATCAATAATATCGCCATTAAGAATGAGCTTCTTTGGAGAAATACTGTTTAAATAGGTCAATAACTGTTTGGCATGGCAACCATAAGTTCCAAGATGCACATCAGAGATGACGGCTATTTCTACTTTGCGCTTAGTTTTCAATGCTAGATATCATTAATTATTTGCAAAGGAATTAATATGTTTTGAAATAAAAATAATTCTGTAATTAACAAACAATCAGTAAATTGTTAAGCTATTGTTATCGATTTTGTTTGTTGATTTCACACGGACTATGGGATTCTTATTTTGTTTCTCTATTTTTACAATTAACTAAGTTTTAAATCTCGGTTTATGGCAGGAAATTCCTTTGGAAAAATTTTTAAACTCACAACATTTGGAGAATCTCATGGCGTTGCTATTGGAGGTGTTATTGATGGTTGTCCGGCTGGACTTCAATTAGATTTTGATGCGATCCAAAAAGAGTTAGATCGCAGAAAACCTGGTCAGTCCGATATTGTAACCCAAAGAAAAGAACCAGATAGTGTCGAGTTTTTATCAGGAATTTTTGAAGGTCAAACAACAGGGACACCTATCGGTTTTGTGATTAAAAACACCAATCAGAAGTCTAAAGATTACTCGCATATTAAAACGGTTTATCGGCCTAGTCACGCAGATTATACTTATGACAAGAAATATGGTTTTCGCGATTATAGAGGTGGTGGACGCAGTTCTGCTAGAGAAACAGCGAGTAGAGTTGTCGCTGGAGCCATTGCCAAACAATTAATAGCAAACATTCAAATTCAAGCTTATACATCTTCTGTAGGAGATATCTTCTTAGAGAAACCCTATCAAGATTTAGATTTTAGCAAAGTTGAAAGTAATTCAGTGCGCTGTCCGGATGAAGCCACCGCAGAAAAAATGATTTCCAAAATTAGGGATATTCGAAAAGAAGGTAACACCATTGGAGGAACCGTTACTTGTGTATTGCAAAATGTACCCGTGGGTTTAGGAGAACCTGTATTTGATAAGTTACATGCAGAATTAGGAAAGGCCATGCTGTCTATTAATGCCGTTAAGGGCTTTGAGTATGGTAGTGGATTTTGTGGTGCAAAGATGAAAGGTACCGAACATAACGATTTGTTCAATTCGGATGGGTCTACAAAAACGAATCTATCTGGTGGTATCCAAGGCGGTATAAGCAATGGCATGGATATCTATTTTAGGGTGGCTTTTAAACCTGTAGCCACGGTCATCCAAAAGCAAGAAGCACTGGATAGCTCTGGCAATATTGTTGAAATGCAAGGAAAGGGTCGACATGATCCTTGTGTCGTACCTAGGGCTATTCCTATTGTGGAGGCTATGGCTGCACTTGTGTTAGCAGACTTTTACTTACTGAATAAACTATATAACTAATTAACTAAACCTTTGTCTTCTGAAGGACGTATAACACTATGAAAAAATTAGCATTGCACTGGAAAATAATCATAGGTATGATACTTGGTGTCATTTGGGCACTTTTATCAAGCTCTATGGGCTGGAGTAGTTTTACCATTAACTGGATTGATCCGTTTGGAACTATTTTTATTAATCTATTGAAGCTTATTGCCGTGCCATTGGTGCTTTTTTCAATTATTAGTGGTGTTGCCAATATTGGTGACCCATCAAGCTTAGGGAGAATGGGAGGTAAAACCTTGGGGATTTATTTGATCACAACCATTATGGCAATTTCTCTTGGATTGTTACTCGTTAATATTGCAAAACCAGGAAAGTTGATTGATGAACAGAGCCGTATAGACAACCGCATTAGTTATGAAATTTGGGCAGATTCCGAAGGCTATGAAATAAAAGACGGTATTAACTACCTCAAAGATCCTGAGTTTTTTGAACGCGCTCAGGAAATTTCAGAATTAACCAAAAGTGAACTGCAAGAAGCGTCTGTAGCTGATAAAATGGAAACGGTTAAAAAACGAAAAGAAACCACGCCATTACAGCCATTAGTTGATATTGTGCCGAGTAATTTTTTCTATTCGTTATCAAATAATGGGCTCATGCTTCAAATCATATTTTTTGCCTTATTTTTTGGTGTTTGTTTGCTGTTCATTCCTTCAGATAAGTCACAGCCTGTGTTGAAATTAGTGGACGGTATTAATGAAGTATTTCTTAAAATGGTGGATATCGTCATGCAAGCAGCGCCATTCTTTGTCTTTGCATTGCTCGCGGGTGTCGTTAGTAAAATGGCTGGAGACGATGTTGGAAAAGTTGTAGAAATTTTTAAAGGCCTCGGTTGGTATTCTTTAGTGGTCTTGGCAGGCTTGTTACTTATGATTTTTGTCGTTTACCCGATGATTCTTAAAACGTTTGTTAAGAAAATTCCTTACAAAGGGTTTTTCAAGTCCATGAGTCCGGCTCAAACGTTGGCGTTTTCAACGTCTAGTAGTGCAGCGACGCTTCCTGTGACCATGGAATGTGTTGAGCAAAATTTAGGTGTCAATAAAAAAATAAGCAGTTTTGTTTTACCCATAGGTGCAACGGTAAATATGGATGGCACCAGTCTTTATCAGGCAGTTGCTGTCATTTTTTTAGCGCAAATGCATATGATAGATTTAACGATTGGTCAACAGATTACCGTAGTACTCACAGCGACATTGGCATCTATTGGATCGGCTGCTGTACCGAGTGCAGGATTAGTCATGTTGATAATTGTACTAGATTCTGTAGGATTGAATCCAGCGTGGATCGCCATAATATTTCCAGTAGATCGTATTTTAGACATGTTTAGAACTGTGGTAAATGTTACAGGTGATGCTACCGTATGTTCAATTATTGCTGATGGTGAACAAATGTTGGACTATAAAGAACATGAAAATCCAACGGAAACATTCGATTTGGACTCATAGTTATTTTTTTTAATTAAATTCATCTAACCAATTAGTAAAGCTTCGCATATGAATATCTGTTTTATAATGTATCCTTGGGATAAAATTGACCCAGAAAATGATACCAGTTTAGCATTAATAAAGGAATGTGTCAAACGCAACCATGGTGTTGCTATGTGTACACCAGCAAATCTGACGATTCGTGACAGTGTTACCAATGCCTTTTGTACCGTGATTCACCGAATGGAAAAAGTGCCTTCTGGATTGAAAGCTTTTTACAATAAGGCTAAATTACGTGAGGAAATGCTGCCATTAGCAGGTTTTGATGCTATTTTCTTTCGTGCAAATCCGCCGTTAGATCCAATCATGCTCAATTTCTTGGATTCTGTAAAAGACGATGTGTTCATTTGTAATTCATTACAAGGAATGCGAGAGGCTAATAATAAATTGTATACGGCTGCTTTTGGTGATGCGCATAGTAACATCATTCCAAACACGCATGTTTCCAAAAATAAAGCCTATTTAGTAGATCAGATAAAGGAGTCTAAAGCTGATAAAATGATATTGAAACCATTGAATGGTTTTGGTGGATCTGGTGTGATATTGATTGAAAAATCGGCTATGAGTAATATCAATTCACTTTTAGATTTTTATATCACAAGTGGCGATGGGACTTCCAATTATGTGATTCTTCAAGATTATATAGAAGGTGCCGATCAAGGCGATGTGCGCATCTTGTTGCTTAACGGTGAACCTGTAGGCGCTATGAAGCGTGTGCCAGGCTCTGATGATCATCGATCTAATGTGTCTGCTGGAGGTTCTGTTCAAAAACATACCTTGACAAAAGCAGAAAAAGCCTTGTGTAAACAAATTGGGCCAAAATTAGTGAAGGATGGTCTTTACTTCGTTGGTATTGATGTGATTGGTGGAAAATTGGTAGAAGTGAATGTGATGTCGCCAGGAGGAATTACTTACATTAATAAGGTTTATAAGAATAAAGTCAGAGTAGAGGAACGTGTGATTGATTTTCTTGAAAGTAAAGTTGTTGATAAATTGCAGGCCTTTGATAGACGCGTGCGATTACGTAAAACAGTGGAAGATGCTTAAAAATGGTCGATTAGTTTCGCCCCTTGTAGACTGCTCGTGGCTTCATGAACATTTAGAGCTTGAAAGGCTCGTGATTTTAAATGCGAGTATGCAGCCAGATGCAGACGGTTCTATTCCTAATTCTAGATATGTAGATGTCAAACAAAAACTGAGTGATGTCAATGCCTTGTTTCCTAACACAGTACCTTCACAAGAACAATTTCAGAAGGAGGTAAGAGCTCTAGGAATCAATACCGATTCCATAGTGATTGTCTATGACGATAAAGGTATTTATTGGAGTCCGCGAGTTTGGTGGTTGTTTAAAACCTTCGGTTACAACAATGTGGCTGTTTTAAATGGTGGACTTCCAGAATGGAAAAAACAAGGGTATACAACTGTAGCATTCTCAGGAAAACGAAAAACCTGGAATGACGGTAATTTCGTAGCCAATTACAAACCAGAACATATGCGATTCTATGAAGACATGGCTGAAATTTCAAAAGATGAAACATCTGTGATTTTAGATGCGCGATCTGAAGATCGATTTTGTGAACGGGTTCCAGAACCTAGGGAAGGCTTGAGAAGAGGCACCATTCCGAATTCAAAGAACTTACCCTATAGCACCCTTTTTGATGGTCATATCTTAAAATCAAAGGAAGCGTTAAAAGCAATTTTTGAAACTTACAAATTAAATCATAGAACCATCGTTTTTTCTTGTGGCTCCGGAATTACGGCTTGCATTTTGGCATTAGCTGCTGACATTGTAGGTTATAATAAGAAGGCTGTTTATGATGGCTCATGGACAGAATACGGAACTTTAAACACTTAATTATGAGTACAAACCAATGGACAAAGGAGGATTTGGTAGCATACGTATTATTGTATGTAGCGCATTCCGATTTAGAGGAAACCAAAAAAGAGCAGCAATATATCATGTCTCGTGTAGATGCCACAACCTATGAACATATCAAAGAAGAATTTGATAATGATAACGATTATCAAAGTATTTCAAAGATTGTAGATGCGGTGCAACACGAGCATTTGTACAACAATAATTTAGACGAATTATTTGCTGATATCAAGTTGATGGCTTTTGCCGATGGTGAAATGAGCCAGATGGAATTAGCGATTTATCACTATTTAAAGAAAATTTTAAAAAAAGATGACAACTAAATGGAGCGTTTATCAATTGAAGCCATTATAAAAAATATTGAGCAAGAAATCTGTTTTCATGCGGTATCTGAGGATTATTCCTTAACAATCAAAATTGACGATTACGTACATTATGCCTGCGCAACTGTACATGATGGCCATCAATTTAGAAAAGAACTTTGGGATAATTGTATGCATACAGCATACGATCGTTGGTATGAAGAAGATCCAGAAACAAAAAATATGGTAGCTTCCCATCCCATTGTCTTAGCTGGATGTGATTCGCGTTTCGAGTACGATTTGAACCGAGACCCTGAAAACGCCGTTTTTGATACCGCTTGGGGAAAGCAATTATGGCACAAGCCTTTATCTGAAGCCATGATAACCAAAAGTTTAGAAAAGCACCATAATTTTTATAAAGTCGTCCATGCTCTCATGGCAAAATTGGAGGCTAAATTTGGAGTGGTCGTCGTCTATGATATGCACAGTTATAATTGGAGGCGCTGGGATCGACCAGTTCCCACGTGGAATTTGGGAACCTCAAATATTGATAATGACAGATTTGGAGCGATTGTAGAATCTTGGCGACAGTCCTTATCAGAGATGTCATTGCCACATCATATAGAACCAACATCAAAAATCAATGATACCTTTCAAGGAAATGGATATTTTCTGAAATATATCACGAAAAACTTTCAAAATGTACTAGTTTTGGCCACCGAAATTGCTAAGGTATATTGTGATGAATACAATTATATTATTTATCCTGAAGTGGTTGCCTCTGTTGAGAAGCAATTACTTTCAAAAATACCTGAACACGCCCAAGAATTTTACCAAAAGCATCGCGAATAATGCCACAAATAACAAGTACAGAAGAATACCAAGATTTATTTGATATTGATTCAAATCTTAACCGCTTGGTAAGAAAAATTGAACTTCTCAATTACATCAATCCATTAAATATTGAGCGAGAAAAAAAACAATTCTTTTCTTCTAAATTTAATTATGAACCTATTTTTAAGTATCCAAAAATAAAATTTAACGGCTATAAACTTCATCGCTTGTTTTTCTCTCAGCGCCTTGAGAGAATTGAAGATGATACGATTCGTCAGTTATATCAGGATGTTATATATGAATATTCAGGGTTAATAGAGTGTATCGAAACGATCAATCAAGGTCGAAAGTTTTACTTCAACAGTTTAAAGAGTTTTGGAACACCCACGGAAAGAGACATCGATAATGCGAAGTTTATTTTGCGTTTTGACGATAGTGATTTTGATGAAGAGATGCTGCCAATTTACTCGGCTTCAGATGCCGTAGCTTATTTTGAGGAGTACTCAAAACGTTACGATTTTAATTATCATATCAAACTCTCTACAAATCTTTCTGCTGCAGCAATGGTTTTAAATAATACACAGACCTTAGTATTACGAAAGAATCATAAGTTCAGTAAAAATCAATTAAAAGTATTAACGAACCACGAAATTGGTGTTCATATGGTGACGACTTTTAATGGGCTATCACAACCCTTAAAGATTTTTTCTAACGGATTTCCAAACAACGTAGAAACTCAGGAAGGTCTTGCGGTGTATTCGGAATACATGTCAGGTTGTTTGACCATGAAACGACTGAAGGAATTGGCGTATCGCGTGATTGCTGTCGATTCCCTTAATAAAGGCTATAGCTTTTCTGATACTTTTGATTTGCTATATAGTCAGTATAAATTAAATCGCGATGTGGCTTTTGCAATTACTTTGCGCGTTCATAGAGGTGGTGGTTTTACAAAAGACCATCAGTACTTATCTGGCATCAATCGTGTTTATAAATATGCGAAGGAAGGTCATGATCTGAGTCCGTTGTTAACAGGTAAGGTCACTTTGGATTATGTGGATACTATTGAACTTTTAACAACTAAAGGTCTTGCCATACCATCAAAATATGTCACAGACGCTTATTTAACTAATGATAATTCAAATAAAAATTTGGATTTTATTTTAAAGAGTCTAAAATAAAAAGCCTTAAAAAATACGTCTCCTAATCAATGTTTTTATCTGAAACTTAAACGACGTTAGGCCTTTCACCATTTAAGAACTTGATTCATTCCCAATTAACAGAAACTGGGCTCAAGCTGAAGCATTTACTTTTAAGGCTTTTAATATGCCATAGTTTTCTATGAACTTAGCCTCAATGTAATTGAGATGTATGACTTTAAAAACTGCGAATGCGTAAAGTGACGTTTTTGATGAGTGAATGAGTCATCTGGAAGAGGGAACGTATTTTATGAAAGATAATGCATCTCATAGAAGATTTTTGCACTTCTCTTTTTTTAAACAATTTTTTTGGGGTTTACACCGATATTTTGGCTTTGAATTAGCTGAAAATAGTAGATTTATACTATAAATAATGTGCTATTAATCAATAATCTACATTTAGATAATCCCTCGTTGATTAAATAATTATTTTAGAGTTAAATTAGTTTTAATTAGTTGTTAATTATGAAAGTCCTTATTCCCGTAAGGACTTTTTTTATAACTAATCTAAAAACTTCGCTTTTAATTCTGGAGTCGGTATCATACAAGCATCCTTTTTCCCATACCATTTGTAACGATTTTTAGCGATGTAGTCATAAACCCAATTTCTAATAAATGTTGGTACAATGAAAAAAACAGACATCAGATTCCTTGGGAAGCCAAGCTGCTTTGCGATTTTTAAAGCAGCCGTAGATTTCGTTGACAAGCCGCTATCGTGCGAAAACAACAAAATGGAATCGGTTTTGGCTGTATCGATTTTATATGTATTGATGATGTCCTGACCGATAGCACTCTGTAATGCGGCAAACTTAAATTTATCTTTAGAATCGTGTTTGATCACGTACTGAACAGATGTATTGCAAAGGTTGCAAACACCATCAAATAATATCAATTGTTTATCCTTTGGTAGGTCTATCATTTTTTATTTACGTTCTACTAATTCTAATAAATCTAAGGCCACGTGTGTTGTAAAGATACCATAATTTACCGTCGCTTTTCCTTTTTCAATCGTATCTATACTTCCAATGGCTTTTCCGTCGTGCATTCTTACGCGATCACCTACTTTTAATGTAGGTTTAGGCTTTTCAACGGGCTGCAATTTTTGCTTTGCGGCTTTTTTCTTTTGTCGGATCACCGCTACTTTCTTTTCAGCTTCCTTTTTAATTTGAGTCTCTTTAGCCTTTTCTGCCTTTTTTTGTTTTGCTGAAATTTTCTTTCGTTTGGAATTTTCTATTTGAACCAATTTAAACAACTCTGCCATGAGTTCGCGTTTTCGTTTATCTTCAAAATACTTTTCTGAGATATCATTCACTTTTTGTCCGAGATATATGAGACGCTGGTTGCTGTCATAAAGCTCCTGAAAATTTTCTAATTTTTTTTGAACCTTGGCGTTAATTTCTTCGAGTTTATCAGCCTCTGTTTGCGTCTTTTTCTCATTAGCCTTTAAAGAGCGTTCGGTTTTTTCTAATTTACTTCGCTCTTTCTGAAGCTTCGCTATGGTGGCATCAAAACGGACTTTTCCGCGTTCAATTTTCTTTTTGGCGCGATTGATTAAGCTGAAAGGAATACCATTTTTTTGAGCCACTTCAAATGTGAACGAACTTCCTGCTTGTCCCAATATAAGCTTGAACATAGGTTCTAAGCTTTTTTCATCAAACATCATATTGGCATTTTGCATATAAGGTAACTCATTTGCCAATACCTTCAGGTTGGAGTAGTGGGTTGTTATAATTCCATAAGCTTCCCTGTGATAAAATTCTTCCAAAAAAGTTTCGGCTAGAGCACCTCCTAATTCTGGATCACTTCCGGTGCCAAACTCATCAATCAGGAATAAGGTGTTTTTGTTACATTTCCGAAGAAAATAATTCATCTGTTTCAGTCGATAGCTGTACGTACTCAAGTGATTCTCTATGGATTGATTGTCGCCAATGTCACTAATAATTCTATCGAATAAGCAGATATTACTTTTCTCATGAACAGGAATTAGAAGACCACTTTGAAGCATTACTTGTAAGAGTCCGATTGTTTTTAAGGTGATACTTTTACCACCAGCATTGGGTCCTGAAATGACGATAATTCGATTTTCAGGATGTAAAGCAATAGACTGAGGGAAGGTTTTTTTACCTTCAGCTTTATTTGACACTAATAACAGTGGATGAAACGCATCTTTTGCGTCGTATACTTTTTTATTGTTGATTTCTGGTAAAATGGCATTTATGGATTGCGCATATTTAGCCTTAGCATAAATGACATCTAAGTGAATCAGAAAACTTTGGTAATTTTCTAATAAACTGGTGTATGGTCTCACAAACTCTGTAAGCTGACGAAGGATTTTATCTACTTCTTCATTTTCCTCAAACTCCAAATTATTGAGTTCGCGAGCATATTGAAAGGTCGTTTCTGGCTGCATGTACACGATGCTTCCCGTTTTGCTGCTGCCCATAATAGTACCTTTGACTTTACGTCTGTACATTGCTTTTACAGCTAAAACCCGTTTATTTTCAACAACAGATTCTCTAATATCATCAAGATAATCGAGATTGTGATAGGTATTGAGAGCTGTGGCGAAACTTTGGTTGATTTTCCCTCTTACCGAATTAATAGCTTTTCGAATTTCAAACAGCGTATCTGTCGCTTCATCCTTGATATCCCCAAACCGGTCAATAATAGCATCAATCTCTGTCACTATTTCGGTAATAATTTCTAGATGCTGTGACGTTTGATATAGCGAAGGGTAGTACTCTTTAAACTTTTTAAGAAACTTAAGGATGTCGTTAACGGTTAAGGTAATTGAAGCAATTTTTTTGAAACTCTTGGTATCTAAATAAGAATTTTCAATTTTTAGCAGTTTGATTTCTTTGCTTATGGGTTCAAAACCGTGATTCGGAATTCGGTTGTCGTTTTCAAAAGATGAGACATATTCATTCGTGAAATTCAATGACTTTAATACGGCTTCACGAGATTCAAAAGGCGTTATTTTCAGGATTTCAATTCTGCCTAAATCCGTAATACTAAAATCGGCTACTTGCTGTAACACAGCGTAGAATTCTATATCCTGTAATGTTTTTTCGTGAATACTAATCATGAGTGTTTCAGCCTATGGCAATTAAGGATTGCAAAGGTAATTATTATGATTGAGTATTAAAATCTTTGGAAGTAATATAGTCACTAACGTCTCACACGTTTCCCGTTATCATCATAATAATGGCACACACAATTTTTAGGACTGAATAAACCAACACTATGAAGCTTTCGTTTAATGAGTTCGGAAGATTTCATTTTGAAATTGTCTATTGGCGTAAAACCAAAATTATTGGAACTTATGGAAACGTCTAAGCCATAAACACAATGCCACCATGTTTGTGGAATGAATAGCATTTCTCCAGGATTGATGATTGTGTATTGCACATTGGCATCCTTAAACATTTGGTGTTTGCTTTCGTCAAAATTCTCCATGTTCACATCACTCAAGCGCGATCCTGGCTCGTATTTATCACTAGGATACATCTTTTTACTTTCAGCAGGATTCACCAGAAAAACAAGTTTTCTACCTTCAATAAGCGCAAGAATATTATTTGCTAACCTATCGGTATGCCAGCCAGTTATAGTGCCTGGAGGTCCTATCCATAAAGAGGTGGAATTACGAATGGTATTCTGAGATATCAATGAGAAGTCCACATGCTCTAATAATTCAGGAAACATTTCTGCTATCGGCATATTTCCGAGGTAAGTATCGGTGTTGGCACTGCGAATCTCATTTAAATAATCTTGAAATGCACCAAACTGCCAGTTGGTGTCGTTTTGCCTAATGTTGCCCTTGTACATGTAGGTTTCCTTGTCTTTGCCAATCTTTTCAAAATAGTCCAACGACCATAACTCTGTCGCTTTCCAATGCGACATCATCTGCGTTATTTTAACAGGCGTGTTCTTCTTAATATGATTATTGTAAAAATCGCTGTGGGAAATCTTTTCAATTGCATCAATTTCCTTAAGGTCCTTATTAAGAATGCTTTGGACTCTATTTAAAATCGTTGTTTCCATGACTCGGGATTTAGCAATTACGAATATACTATAATTGAACACATAAATTTATGACTTATTTCATATTTTAGACCATACGAATTTTTTTAGGATAAAATGACCGTCAATATACATGCTAATTGGAATGACAAATTACAATCAGAATTTGAAAAGCCCTATTTCAAGGACTTAGTGGATTTTGTAAAAACTGAATATAAAACACAACAATGCTTTCCTCCTGGAGATCAGATTTTTTCAGCATTTGATTTATGTCCTTTTGATGATGTGAACGTGGTGATTATTGGACAAGACCCTTATCATGGTCCAGGTCAGGCTAACGGATTGTGTTTTTCTGTAGCGGATAACATACCGCATCCACCATCTCTAATGAACATTTTTAAGGAATTGGAAACAGATTTGAATATAGCGTATCCTAAATCAGGAAATTTGGAGCGTTGGGCAAAACAAGGGGTTCTCATGTTAAATGCCACGTTAACAGTTAGAGCTCATGAGCCAGGAAGTCATCAAAAAAGAGGGTGGGAGCAGTTTACCGATAAAGTAATATCAGTGATAAGCGATAAGAAAGAAGAGGTGATTTTTTTATTATGGGGAGGCTTCGCGAAGAAAAAAATGTCATTGATTGATACACAGAAGCATAAGGTGTTAACTTCGGGGCATCCGTCGCCACTTAGTGCCAATAGAGGTTACTGGTTTGGTAATAAACATTTCAGTAAAACCAATCAGCTGTTGGCTCTTAAGAACAAAAATAAGATTGAATGGTAATGGTGAATTAGCTTCCTGTAGGAGCTAAATTAGTAGAGGTTAACTGTTTTGTAGGTCTGATGACGGACGTTTGACGAATAGATACATTAGATTTAACGGAAGTTGTTCTCTTCGTAGTTTTATTGCAACTAAAAAATAATAGTATAAAGTTCAATGCTACTAAGAATGACAGTACTAGAGTAATAGTTATAATCATAATATATAGTTTTCGTTAAGAAAGCATAGTTAGTTATAGGGTGGTTAAATGTAACTAAAATTTTGACAAATAGAAAGTTAAAGACTCAAAAAGCTAAATATTTGTTAAATTTTTTTGCAAAAATGACGGTTACCTATCTATTTATGAAACAAGTTTCAATCAAAATTTCCTACCCCTTGTGTAGTTATAATGCTTGAACCAATTTTTGATAGCTAGCTTTTTCAGGAATGATTTCTAAACTTAGGAGTTTATTTTGAATCGTGTCTATGGTTGTTTTATCAATAACACTTTGAGACCATTCCGTGAGTGATAACCACTCTTGAACGTCTTCTAGTTTTTGATCGTATCTATTGGCTATAGTCTTATCGATACTCGGAATAGTTTTGAATTCAGTTGTTGTATTATTGATAATATCCAATATGGTTTTGACGTCCTCTGGATGTTGATCTAAGAACTCTTCTCGCACCGCAATTACAAAGCAAGGCCAAGGTGTAGGGCAATCGTCTATTCTTCTAAAAATACCATTATCTACAAATGGTTTGGTTGTAAATTTTTCCCACATAAAATAATCTGCAGAACCATTAGTCAAGCCTTCCACAGCACCATCTAAATTTTTAATCACTTCAAAATTTAGGTCTTGCTCTAAATTCCAATGGTTGTTTTCAGCATTAATGTACGCCATAAGATGTGAACCGGATCCATAGCGGCTAATGGCTGCTTTTGTGCCTTTTAAATCTTCGATAGTTTTGTAATTGGAGTCGTGAGCTACATGAATTCCCCAAATCAAAGGCGACTTGACGAATGTTTGAACTATTTTACTTGGATTCCCGTCGATGATATCTTTGATGATGCCTTCCGTAAGTATGACAGCCATATCAATCTCTCCATCGCGCAAGGCTTTATTCATAGCACCTGTACCTCCAAAATAATCTTTCCATCGGAGATTAATTCCTTCGTCTTTGTATTCTCCATTCTTTAATGTTAGATACCAAGCTAAATTAAAATGTTCTGGCACACCGCCTATATTTATTTTTTTCAATGTTTTATGTTTTATGGGATATCAATTATTTTATCCAAAGTGTATGTAATAAGGGCGTCAACAACTTTCTTAGGGTCCTCACTAAATTCTCCAGTAGCTCTATTGGCAATAATCGCATTCATAGAAAGCGCATGATGGCCTAAAAGTTTGGAAAGCCCATAGATGCCAGCTGTTTCCATTTCAAGATTGGTGATTGATTTACCTTCGTAATTAAAGGAAGCCAATTTATCATTAAGATTTGGATCTTGAATTGGCAATCTCAATACGCGTCCTTGTGGACCATAAAAACCCACATTGGTCGCTGTAAACCCTTTAACTGTATGATCGCTGTGTAAGACCCGTAAAAGTTTGTCACTACATTTGACGATATACGGATCAGATTTTCTGTGAAACCAATCTGTGTGATTTTTAAGGGCTTCGGAAATTTCTAAATCTTGAATTTTGTCGCTGTCATAAAAATGAAGCAAACTATCAAAACCTGCCGCATATTCGCTAATCAAAAAGGCCTCTAAAGGCACTTCTTTTTGAATACTTCCGGAAGTCCCTATTCTTATAATGTTTAAAGTAGAAAGCTCAGACTTGATCTCACGTGTATTGAGATCAATATTTACCAAAGCATCCAATTCATTAAATACAATATCAATATTATCAGTGCCAATTCCAGTTGATAAAACGGTGATGCGTTTTCCTTTATAGGTTCCAGTTTGCGTGTGAAACTCTCGCTTATGAGTTTTAAACTCTATATGATCAAAATACTTGGTAACCGATGCCACACGATCGGGATCACCAACTGTAATGACAGTAGACGCTACGTGTTCTGGACGTAAATTTAGGTGATAAACACTTCCGTCTGGATTGAGTATAAGTTCCGATGCTTTAATTGGCATTTATAATCGTTTTTATAAGTTTGTTCTCTTCGGAATTAAATTGATAGTCTAATCGCTTAACACCGCCAAACGTTAAATTATTTTTTATTTCTGAAGAAAAATTATGGCTACCTAATAATGCTTCATGGCCTTTCCGATTAAGAACAACACGATCGTCTGTTTCATCGTAAAACAAACGCAATTTTTCTATCATTCTTTCATACTGAAGATCTCCGAATCCATAGTAACCTTGGTAATTCAATATGTAACCTAATAAATGATGACGGGATTTAATATCCTTGTTTTTGATGATTTTTAAAATGTTGGTTTCTAAGACACTCAAGCCACTTTTGGCATCAGGAAAACGCTTCAAATGAGCTTTTAAACAAGCGCCTAGATATTTAAAAGACGATTTTTGGGTGATGTAGGGCTTGAACAAATTATGGTCTTTTCCACAGTAAGTTCTCCATAATGAAATAGCTAAGTCTCTATCTAAGTCTGTCAATTCTATTTTGTTGTCATAGTGAGCGAGTAGTTGTGCACTCGAGAGTTCTGAAAGTCCTTTTAGATTTTTTTCGCCTTTCACACGACCGCTGCATACTAGGTATAACGGTTGCTTTATGTCACGTTGATGAATTAAGCTCATAACAGCCATCAGATTGATATGACAAAACAAGTCGTATTCAAACCAAAGTACAATTTCTGAATATGTATCAGTGGCATTCAGTTTCTCTAACTCCGACTTGAACTTATGTTCATCCAATTCAATATCATAGAACTCACTGAGGAATGCTTTGCGCTTTGTGATAAAAACTTCTGAGTCTATATGCGCTTCAGTAGGTCCTTCACAAAGTATTTCATGCCAAGTTAGAAAGAGTCCTTCTACGTTAAGTTCTTGTAAATAGTTGGTCAAATTTTGGCCGTTGGTGATATGTAAGGTCTGTTCGCTCAACCTCCAACACGTTTAACGTTAAAACCCTTAGCTTTTAAAATAGCCATAATTTTATCTCTAAAGTCACCTTGAATAATAATTTGATCATTCTTAAAACTACCTCCAACGCTCAACTGCTGCTTGAGGTCTTTGGCGAGTTTTTTAAAATCAGAATCTGCTCCAGTATAACCTTCAATTATGGTAATTGGTTTGCCTTTCCTTTTTTCATATTTACACAAGATAGGCTCATCTTGTAACCACAAACCATCGTCCTTAGAAGACTTTTCTTCAGGTTTGTCTTCTGGTTCATGATCCGGAAATAACTGTTTCAATTGATCTTGTAAATCCATAATTAAATCCGACTATTTCTTCAGGCCTAACTCAATTAAACGCTCATTTAAAAATTCACCAGCAGTAATATCCTCAAATTGTTTAGGATGGTCTTCATCGATACAGCTTTCCAAAACATCTAATTTCATTTCGCTTATAGGATGCATGAAAAAAGGAATGGAATATCTAGATGTCCCCCAAAGTTCTCTGGGAGGATTTACGACTCTGTGAATGGTAGATTTTAATTTATTGTTGGTATGTCTTGATAACATGTCACCAACATTAATCATCAATTCATCAGGATCTGCAATGGCATCAATCCACTCACCTTCGTGATTTTGCACTTGTAAACCTCGACCTTGTGCACCCATGAGTAATGTAATTAAATTAATATCGCCATGGGCAGCTGCTCGAACGGCGTTTTCTGGTTCCTCTAAAATTGGTGGATAGTGAATCGGTCTTAAAATGGAGTTGCCATTATGTATATAATTATCAAAATAGGTTTCTTCTAAACCAAGGTATAAAGCCAAAGCTCGAAGTACGTATTTAGCGGTTTTCTCTAACATTTGGTAGGTTTCTTTTCCAATGGCATTAAATTCAGGGACTTCCTCAACCTCTACATTAGCAGGATATTCCTTGGCACGTTCAGGATCATCCTCCACATATTGGCCAAAGTGCCAAAATTCCTTTAAATCACCTTCTTTCTTGCCTTTAGCACTTTCTTTGCCGAAGGAAACATAGCCACGCTGTCCACCAATCCCTTCAATTTCATATTTTCGTTTGGTCTCCACAGGTAAACTAAAAAAGTTTTTTACTTCTTTGTAAAGATTGTCCACTAATTCATCATCCAAAAAATGTCCTTTCAAGGCAACAAAGCCTATTTCCTCATAAGCTTTTCCGATCTCATCAATAAATTTCTGCTTTCTTTTAGGGTCTCCCGATAAAAAATCCTGAAGATTAACACTTGGTATTCTATTCATTATAAAATGGATTTATTAAATTTTCCGAATAACAAAAATAGCGAAAATACTGCTAAAATCACAGATTTAGCTTTCACTTAAAAAAATTGAACTTAAACCTCTAAAACGTCAATTTTTAATTACATTTGATTTACTAATGCAATTTAATGACCCATGTTGACCTCTCTTAAGAGCACCATCACTTTCGATAAAAAAAACTTAGACAATAAAACCTTACTAGAGCTGTATAAAAATATGCTTAAGCCGCGCATGATAGAAGAGAAAATGCTCATTCTACTGCGTCAAGGGAAAATCTCCAAATGGTTCTCTGGTATTGGTCAAGAAGCCATTTCTGTTGGTGTTACTATGGCTTTGGAAGCGGAAGAGTACATACTACCTATGCATAGAAATCTGGGTGTTTTTACCACTCGTAAGATTCCGCTCTACCGTTTATTTAGTCAGTGGCAAGGAAAAGCTAATGGCTTTACAAAAGGGAGAGATCGTTCGTTTCATTTTGGTACACAAGAATACAATATTGTTGGGATGATTTCGCATCTAGGACCACAATTAGGTGTGGCTGATGGGATTGCTTTAGCTAGTTTGTTAAAGAATAAAAATCAGGTGACTGCCGTGTTTTCTGGAGAAGGAGGGACGAGTGAAGGTGATTTTCATGAGGCTTTGAATGTGGCCTCTGTTTGGCAATTACCTGTTTTATTTTGTATTGAGAATAATGGTTACGGACTGTCCACACCAACCAATGAGCAGTACCGATGTAAAGATATAGCAGATCGTGGAAAAGGTTATGGCATGGAGTCTTTTGTGCTTGATGGTAATAATATCATTGAGGTTTATACCAAAATCCAAAAACTAGCAGCTAGTATTAGAAAACGTCCTAGACCAATTTTAATAGAGTTTAAAACGTTTAGAATGCGTGGACATGAGGAAGCTAGTGGTACTAAATATGTGCCAAAAGATATCATGGATGAATGGGCTAAGAAAGACCCAATTGAAAATTTTCAAGCGTTTTTAAAAGATCAAAGAATTTTGACCGAAAAAGAGGAAGTAGCGATCAAGACAGCGATCATTCACGAAATTAATGAACACCTTCAAAAAGCTTTTGATGAGGCGCCAATCACAGCTGATTTGGCTACCGAATTAGGAGACGTTTATAAACCCTTTGAGTTTAAAGAACTAAAACCGCAATCTAAGTCCACAGAATTACGTTTTATCGATGCCATTTCTCAAGGCTTATATCAAGCGATGGAGAAACACAATGATCTTGTGATCATGGGACAAGATATAGCCGAATATGGCGGTGTGTTTAAGATTACAGAAGGTTTTGTTGAAAGGTTCGGTAAAGAACGTGTTAGAAACACGCCAATTTGTGAATCTGCCATCGTTGAAACTGCTATGGGATTGTCAATTGCAGGCATCAAATCTGTGGTTGAAATGCAGTTTGCCGATTTCGTATCCTCCGGATTTAATCCCGTTGTCAATTATCTTGCCAAATCCCATTATCGCTGGAATCAGGAAGCTGATGTGGTATTGCGTATGCCTTGTGGTGGTGGTGTTGCAGCTGGACCATTTCATTCGCAAACCAATGAAGCGTGGTTTACCAAAACCCCAGGTCTAAAAGTGGTGTATCCAGCATTTCCATATGACGCTAAAGGTTTATTGACAACAGCCATTGAAGATCCAAATCCAGTATTGTTTTTTGAGCACAAAGCCTTGTATAGAAGTATTCGTCAAGAGGTTCCTGAAGCTTATTATAACATTCCGTTTGGAGAGGCTGCAGTATTAAGAGAAGGTGAGCAAGTGACTGTTATTTCCTATGGTGCTGGTGTTCATTGGGTTCTAGAAACTCTTGATAATAATGAATCAATTCAGGCAGATGTGATTGATTTAAGAACGCTTCAGCCATTAGATACTGAAACCATTTACAAGTCTGTTAAAAAAACAGGTAAAGCGATTATTTTACAAGAGGATTCCTTATTTGGTGGCATTGCCAGTGATATTTCTGCATTGATTATGGAGCATTGTTTTGAGTATTTAGACGCACCTGTTAAACGGGTTGCAAGTTTAGAAACGCCAATTCCTTTTATCAATCAATTGGAAGAGCACTATTTAGCAAAAAACAGGTTCGAAACGGAATTAAAGACTTTGTTGAATTATTAGTACAGTTTTGAATAGACCCTTACATTCCCATCAAGGATTTAAATTTGCGATGATTACTTTAGTGGGTATCATCATTTTTATAAGCCTTCATTTATTGGTAGCCAACAACATCTTAGCGATTGATGTTTACACCTATTTGAGCAGTTTTGTTGTGGTATTAGTTTTTGTGACCACAATTACCGGATGTGTTTATAGTCTTCGAGGATTGAAAGATCCTTATTCCTTAAAAAAGCTACTGGCACTTGTTGTGAACCTTGTGCTCATGTTGTTATTGATTGGAACCATTGTAGCTAATCTTATTGATGTCAAGAATGCCTTAAATTGAAAAATTAGTATCTTCATTGCTTATTATTTCAGAATCATAGGTATGACTATTGTTTCAACGAATCAATTTAAGAGTTTCTTATTAGTAGTGGCATTATTGGTACTTCAGTGTTGTAAAAAAGAGGAGCCGAATGGCTATGAATGGAAAACGATGGAAGTGACGGCAACAGCTTATAATTCTCTTGCATATCAAACGAGTTCCAATCCGCATATTACGGCATTTGGAGATAGTTTAAAACCAGGTCTTCGCTATATTGCTGTTTCTAGAAACTTGATAAATGAAGGCTTAACTCATAATACCTTAGTGAAAGTAGAAGGCTTGGAAGGCACTTACTTGGTCAAGGACAAAATGAACAGACGTTGGAAAAATAAAATCGATATTTATATGGGAACTGATGTTAAAGCTGCACGAGCATGGGGAAGGCGCAAAGTTAACATCAGTTATAGAGTACCTATTTTAAAAGATTCATCAGAAGTTCAAAACGACTAATTCTTGAGTTCTGCTTCTGAAAGAATAAAAGGATAAGCATTTTTCACTTCCACTAATTCTTTAGTGGTTAATGAGTTTGAAGGCTTGTTTAATACATTCTCAGCATATGCATCGCGTAATTCATAATAGGCTTTAGTCAATTCGTCTTGAACTTGGATGTAAAAACTATAGGTTGTTAGTTGGTCATTGGTTAATGAGATCACAGCATCTTTGGGATGGTCAGAAGAAGTCTTTTCCATGTTCCCTTGGCAATAACCACAGGTGCCATTTCCGTTATTATCCAAAAATGCCTTGGCGATGTGTTTTAAATCTTTTAATTCGATAACCTCATTTTCAACCAAAAGTTCATTATTTGAATTTACTTTGATTTCGAGTATATTTCTTCGATTTTTAACAGCATCATTACAATCTGAATTAATAGGGCATGGAGGCGGTAGTTTTCTGTTTATGCCTTGGTCGTTAGGAATCATGGCTGTTACTAAAAAGAAAATGAGCAGTAAAAATGCAATGTCGGCCATGGAGCCTGCATTAATTTGATGAGTGTGGCGTCTTGTGGTCTTCATAATAATACGTTTTAAGATTTTTTTAAGAGTCTCAAAAACAATACCACAATTTTTTAACAAAAAACCAACATACTTCAAAGCATGCTGGTCTTTTCGGATTATCACTATTGAAAACTAATTCAATACTAATTTTGATTGATGAATGATGGTCACATCTTTTAACGTAACGTTTCTAAATCGTCGTTTGTTGTATGTGACGTATTGATAATTTTAGTTAAAGCTTTCATGATAGATTGATTTGATGATTGATGAATTTTATAGATTTAAGATCTATAACGTCTTTTTTGGTTCCATGAATACATTCTTGTTTCTGTTGATGTACTTGATAATTGGTTGCTGTTTAAAGTTCTCATAATATATGTTTTAATTGATTGATGTTATACTTTATAGACGACGGTGAATTAAAAATGTTACAGTACTATGCATTACATAGTAACATTTTAACATTATTTAACAATTAAATCCTTGTTTGTCAACGGAGTAAGTAGTGGCGTATTATGTCGATTTGACCTATATTCATTGAAAAAATGTCAGTTTTTAGTGTCATTTTAAGTTTGGTATTTAATTTGTTCATATAAGTGTAAAATGAAGTTTAACTAAAATTTGATTAACAATGAGTACAATAGTAACCGTACCTAAAAATGGTAACAATGTTTCCAAGTCAAAGAAATATGCGACATTACCAAGTTTATCATCTTGGGTTGACAATTTCTTTGAAAATGGATTAGGAACAGAATTTATGTCTAATTTCAATACTGGCATTACGCTACCCGCTGTAAATATCAAGGAAACAGCGGAAGATTATATCTTGGAGTTAGCCATTCCTGGAATGAAGAAATCTGATTTTACGATTGATGTTGAGAATAAAATGTTGTCCATTGCTTCCGAAACCGAAATTGATAATGAAGAAACTTCTGATCAGTATACAAGAAGAGAGTTTGGTTATGGAGCCTTTAAGAGAACATTTACACTCCCAGACACTGTAGAACAAGATAAAGTTAGTGCGTCCTATAAGGATGGTATTTTGCTCGTAAATTTACCTAAGCGTGATGAAGCGAAGCAAAAACCAGCAAGACGCGTGGAGATTTCTTAATCACATTGCATTTTAAAAAGAGAAGAGGAGCAATTAGTTCCTCTTTTTTTTTCAATTGTTTTTAACAATATGCACGGTTAACCTTATAAAATCTTAATTTTGTAAGAATTTTTTTTTCAGAAGCTATTAATTGTATGTCCGAAACACTAGAAATTACCTCTAAAAAACGCCTTTATGATTATCAAATTGCAGACTTAAATCGCATATTTGATGTGTTTGAAGCGGCACCAGATAACTATAATTTATTATATCAACTGCCAACAGGTGGAGGGAAAACAGTCATTTTCTCAGAAATTGTGCGGCAATATATCAAAAAGCATCAAAAGAAAGTTGTTATTCTCACGCATCGCATTGAGCTTTGTAAGCAAACGTCAAAAGTGTTGCATGGTTTCGGTGTGAATAACAAAATTATCAATAGTAAAGTAAAGGAATTACCCGATCAGGATCAATACGAATGTTTCGTGGCGATGGTTGAAACACTTAACAATAGATTAAACGATGGGAAGCTTAATTTAGAAGATATCGGTTTAGTCATCATTGATGAAGCGCACTATAACTCTTTTCGAAAATTATTCAAATTTTTTGACGCTTGTTTTATTTTAGGCGTTACTGCCACACCTTTGAGCAGTAACATTAAATTACCAATGAAGGATAATTATAAAGAATTAATTGTAGGTGATAACATTTCAACCTTGATAAAGAATGGGTTTTTAGCATCAGCCGAAATCTACAATTATGACGTCTCTCTTAATTCCCTTAAAATTGGTATTAATGGTGATTATACGGTTAAGTCTTCAGAAGCCTTGTATACGAATGCTGCGATGCAAGGAAAATTGATTTTTGCTTATGAGGAGTTGTCCAAAGGAAAAAAGACCCTAATTTTCAATAACGGTATCAATACATCAAAAGAAGTCTATTACACCTTTAAAAGAGCAGGCTACAATATTAGACATTTAGACAATACTGCATCAAAGCAAGATCGGAAGGACATATTGAAATGGTTCAAAAACACACCTGATGGTATTTTGACTTCTGTGAGTATACTAACCACTGGATTTGACGAGCCTTCTGTAGAATCTATTATATTAAATCGTGCCACGCGATCTTTGACCTTATACTTTCAAATGATTGGTAGAGGCTCTAGGATTCACGGTGATAAAAATAAATTTACCGTCATCGACTTAGGTAACAATGCCGTGCGTTTTGGACCTTGGAGTCAGCCCGTAGATTGGCAACATATTTTCAAAAACCCAGATTTCTATTTAGAAAACCTTAGGAATGACGAGGATATCGAGCGTGAATTTGTGTATAAAATGCCAGAATCACTTCGAAAACGTTTTAAAAAGAATCCTGATGACGATTTTGATATTAAGAAAGAATACAAAAAGGTGATTCGAGAAGGTAAAAAATCGATGCAAGCTATTGAGAATAGTATTGCACAGCATTCTGAACTCGTCATCGCAAACAGCGAGGATGTATTTGAAGCACGAGAACTTGCAAAGCTCTTGCACGATGATATTTGCTATCGTATTAAACAGTATTGTTATTGTATTATGAATAGTACAAAAAACTACAAAGACTGGTTGTTGGAAGAGTATACGCGAAAATTGCGGTTAAGTTTTAACGGAAAGTTTTAACGTAAAATTAAAATCTTTATGTTAGAAAGACGTTACATTTGAAATTAGGTATGGTTTTTGAACCTTCTACAGCAAATTGACTGTCATGTATAAACATCTTATTTTAGGATTTCTATTATGTTGCGTTTCTCAAGTGTTTGCCCAGCCAGACACGAAGAAAAATAGCATAAAAATACCTGCGGTTGAAACTAAAAAAAAGGACACGGTGCCAGTGGTTTTAGATATTAAGCCCGATTCTAAAATCAGTATTACCAAAACCAAAAAAAACATTGCAGGTATTCCTATTGAAAGTAAGGTTTCTACTAAAAAACCAGAGAAGGAGTTTTCAATGATTGATCATAGTACCCTTCGAAATCCAGGTGAAATATTTGAGAAGAAATTTAATAAAGTCGCCGTTGAACAAGGACTCAAGATTGAAGTCATGTCTGATGTTTTCCTCGGAGATATTCGCAGTCAAGGTAAGTTTGTTAAAATAGTTTGTAGAGATCATGAATTTCCAGATGGCGATATGGTACGTGTGTTTGTGAATGACGATATCATTGTGCCTAGTTTGACCTTATCATCAGGCTACAAAGGATTTGACGTGACCTTAACTCCAGGGATTAATCAAATTGTTTTTTTAGCTTTGAATCAAGGGGATTCAGGACCTAATACGGCTGAGTTTATTGTTTATGATGATAATGGCAATCTGGTGTCCTCCAAAAAATGGAACTTACTCACAGGAGTTAAAGCTACCATAAATGTCATCAAAGAGGAGAATCCTATCCAAGAAGCTTCAAAAACAGCAGAGACTACCAAAGAAGACAACTAATTATAAGTTGGTTAAATCTCTGGATAAGTTGTTAAATAATTTCGCCTTGGTTTTTAAATAATCATTTTGAAGCTTTACAGCTTTTAATTGGGACTCAATCAATAATCGTTCTCTCGTATTTACCAAGAATAACGAACTTTCTCCGAAACTAAATTTCCGTTCTTCAGCACTTAACATAGTGTCATAATCTGAAACAATATCTTCTATTAACATATTTTGAAGCGTGTATGATTCCAATTCACGATACGTGGCTATCACCTTGTTTTGAATCGCAACTTTAGTATTATTTATGTCGAAGTTTAAATCTTGAAGTTTAAATTTTGCCAATTGCAGTTCACCTCGCTCTTTTCTTAGAAATAGAGGAATATTGATTTGAATTCCAGCCTTGTATTGATTAAAATTATAGGAATTAGAGAAGTCTGGCGTTTCTGTTAGAAAATTGTATTGCACGTCAATTGTTGGTAATAATTGATTGGCTTTTAAGCGTTTATCAACCTCCAAACCTTGATATTTCAAATTCAAGGATTTCAGTTTAGGATGGGTTTCTAATATGAAATCTTCCAGAGTCTTATCGGCAATTTCTAATACAGCATCTATTTGTAAATCAATACTCAAATCTGGTATGACACCAGACTGTAATTCAACAGGAATATTATCGTTCAGCCATAGAAATGTGGAAAGTTCTAAAGACGCTTTCATGAGCGCCACTTTTGACTGTTCTAAACCTAATCGTCTATTGCGTATCGTGATTCGAGCTTCGATAGAATCAATAGCAGCTTTATCTCCAGTTTCCACACTTCGTTTAACACCATTTAGTCGGATTTCAGCATTGTTGAGGAACTGTTGGTAAATTAAAGTCTCTCGATAGGCTTTTAACCAGTTAAAATAGCTTACCGAAGCATCATATAAAATTTGATTAATTAAAATTTCGCGGTCAGCTTCCGTTTGCTCCCTAAAATATTTCGCTTTTTTCAAATCAGCCATCCGTTTATTAATCCATAAGCCTTGTCCTAGCGCAGCGGAAATACCTGCACTATAGAGACCATCTTCAGGGACATTATTTTGCGGATTAAGATAAACGCCGTCATTTTGTTCATACTGACCTTTTAACTCAATGCCATACCAAGTTGGGATTTTAAAGGTTGTATTTAAAAGATCGTAATAGGTGTCGTCTTTAAAACGTTTTCTGGAATTATTAAATTCAATCTTCGGGTCAAACGCACCTCGTGCTTTCATTAAGTTGGCTTGTCCAACTGCTAATGTAAGTTCGGCTTGTTTTGCAATTGGATGAAATTTTTTAACGTATCCCAAATACTCGCTAAAACTCAATACTGAAGTACTATCAGCTTGTGACCAAACGCTTATCGTTATCACAAAGCATATTAAAGTGGAGATCATCTTCATTATTTACTGTCTTTTGAATTGCTACTATTAGCTGGTTGATAATAGTTAGGAGGGAAACCGTTGAGCTGTCGCCAAAGTTCAAACCAGATTGGTACGTTTTCTAGCAAAGCGATGGTTTGTGCTCCTGAGCCTACGCGAATGGCCTCTGGCCAAGCATGATCCGATTCGTCTGGAGCCAGAAGCACTCTGAATTTACCATTCGGACTTATGAAATTTTCGATAGCGACAACTTTAGCACCATAGGTTCCGTAGGAGACATTGGGCCAACCACTAAAAACAATGGCAGGCCAACCATCAAATTGAACTCTTACATCTTCACCAATATGAATTAATGGCAGGTCTAGTGGGTCTACATAAGTCTCAACTGCTAAGTCGTAATCAGATGGCATAATACCAACGAGTTGCTCACCTTCCTTAAACGTTTCGCCAATACCACCTTTTATAGCTTTATTGATGAATCCATTTTGAGGCGCTTTGATGTAGTACATATCGTTTCGCATCTCATAATTTGTATAGGCATTTTCGAGCTTTGTGACTTGCGCCTCGGCATCAAACTGATTTGATTCTGCCGTAAACTTGTCACTTTGAGCTTTTGAAATTTTATCTGTATACTCTGCTTTTAACCGATTAATTTCAACCATGGCATTGATCACTTCATTTTTGGCCGCGAGTAATTTGTTTTCTTGAGAGATGAGTTTCGCTTGTGTTTCTTGGAGTTTTAAACGTTTTTCTTCAACATCCGTCATTGCTTTCAGACCTTCAGATTGTAGCGTGCTTGTCCGTTCAAATTGGCGCTCGGCGATTTGTAAATTCGTCTTGGCAGCTTCTAAATCAATACTATCGCTCTTTACTTTAAGTCGCGATTGCATTAATTTGTTTTGTGCTTGTTCCAATTTCAATACGCGTTCATTAGTCAATGCTGAAATTTGATTATTAAGCGCACTAACTTTCGAGTTGTAAGATGATAACGAACGTTCTTTGGCTTTAATTTGCTGTCCGGTTCTGTTAACAAGGTTAGGATCAAAATATTCATTTTTTACTTCAGAAATAAATAGAATCGTATCGCCTTTCTTGACAAAATCACCTTCTCTTACATACCACTTTTCAATACGTCCTGGAATAGGAGATTGAATCGTTTGTGGTCTCTGATCTGGTGTGAGGGTCGTCACATTACCGCGACTCGAGATGTTTTGAGTCCAAGGTAAAAATAGAATGATTACGGTAAGAATTGCAAACGCTATTAAAAAACGATTAAAGTGTTTAAAATGACGCTTATGAAATACTTTTTGAGCGGAACTGTAAGAAGACAAGTCCACTTTTTTATTGAGTTTATTATGTGAGATGTTTAACATGTGTTATCGTTTTAGACAAATTTACCAGATTCCAATTGTAAAGTTTTATTGCAAACCTTTTTCCAGTTCATGTTGTGACTTACAACAACTAAAGACCAAGGGTTCTCTTTTCTAATTAAAAAATTCATGATTCTGTTGGCCTCATCTTTATCGAATTGTTCCAACGGATCTTCTAGTAAGAGTAGTTTTGGTTGTTTCAGAATGCTTCGTGCCAATACTAATTTTCTAGATATGGTTGTTGAAAGACGCTGACCTTCAGGATATAATATGGTTCTCAATCCTAATGATTGGGATTTTACAAAATCGTTTAATCCAACAATGTCTAGTACTTCATTTAGAGCGTCTTGTGTGATACTAGGATCTCCAAAAGTGAGATTGTCTCTCAAGGTGCCTTCAAAAGGAGACTCTTCTGGTAATGATTGACCAATTAAAGATCTGTAGCTATTAATTTTGATCCCACTTAATGGCATATTATTAATATAGATATTTCCGCGAGTTGGCATATATAAACCACCTATCAATTTCAATAGACTCGATTTGCCAGATCCTTGCGAACCATAAATAAGAATGCGATCTTGCGGTTGAATTTCTAAAGAAACATTATCAATAATAGGTTGTTCACGATCTGCCACCTTATAACCCACATTCACTACTTCAACAGTGATCGGTCTTTCCTCAGTGTATATATTATCACCTTCTTGAGACTCTAGCTCTTTATCAACGACTTGCCCCAGTTTTTCTATAGAAGTTAAAACATCATAAAAAGATTCGAGGCCAAGTATTAATTTTTCAACTGAATTAATGACTAATAAGATGATAATTTCGGCGGCTACAAACTGTCCGATATTCATTTGCTGATTTAAAACTAGGGCACCACCAATGACTAATAATCCGGCTGTTACTAGCACTTTAAAACCAATTAGTTTTATAAACTGCTGCACTAAGATTTTAAAATGACTCTCTCTAGAATCCAAATAGCTTGACACCAATTGGTCATTTTTTTGTAGCGCCAAATTGGTTTTTCCTGAGAGTTTAAAGGAGAGTATGGAGCGCGCAACTTCTTGTAGCCAATGTGCTACTTTATATTTTTGCTTAGACTCGTCAAGACTTGTGTCTAAACCGCGCTGCGCAGAATATTTAAAGACCACATAAATTAAAATGAGCAACATTACGCCGTAAATGATAAAAAATGGGTGATAAAAGGATAGTAAAATGAGTCCTAAAATTATTTGTAAAATGGCTGCTGGGAAATCCACTAATATCTTCGAAAGTGCCTTCTGAATGGTTAATGTGTCAAAAAATCGATTGGCTAATTCTGGTGGATAATAGTTACGAAGCTCACTCATTTTCATTTTAGGAAAACGATAGGCAAATTCAAAAGAAGATCGCGTAAAGATTTTTTGCTGTACATTTTCTATAATTCGCATTTGCATGAGTTGCAATAATCCTACAAAAGCGACACCTGCGGTCACTAAGGTTACCAGCACCACCCACGAGCTACTAATTTGAGCACCTTGAAGTAGGTTGATAATAGCCTGAATACCCAGAGGTAATGAAAGATTTACCAAACCAGCGAATATCGCATAGTAAAATACTTGTTTAATATCTTTACTATCTAATTTTAGTAGGCCAATTAAACGTTGCCAAGAAGTTAATATATTTTTGCTCATTTGTTGTTATTTAAGGCTTTAAGTACTAAATGTTTGAAGTATTCTGAAGGTTGCATATGATCATTACAATCTGTGAGTGATTTAAAATGATTTTTTAAGAAATGCTGATGCAAAGAACCCTCTATTACTGTGCTCGCTAAGCTAAGAGGGAAAGGATAGCTGGCATCAACTTCCGTAATCATATCGTGTAATCGTTGCACCAATCGTTTATATATTGAAAAATAACCCTCTTGATTCTCTTCATCCACCACTTTCGTTAAATAAGATTTAGAATACTCATTAATCACTACGCGATTGAGTGTGACTTCGTCAATATGCTTGAAAGTGGAGTCCGTTTCAATTGTTCTGGTAAGAATGTCTATGGCTTTTTCTAGTTTATTGGTAGTATCTGAAATATTAGTCGTCGCAAATACCAGCTGATATTCTAGCCAAGCCCAATACCACGAAGTTAGGTAGAGCAGGAGTTTGTGTTTACTATCAAAATAGCGGTACACAGAACTTTCATTAGATCCAATGCGTTCACCAAGTTTTTTAAAAGTAAAACTCTCAAATCCAATATCATCAATAAGTTCAATGCTATTACTGATAATTCGCTTTCCTAATTCAGATGATTCTGGATCTTTTAAATAGATCTTATCATTGATATCGATCTTTAAATTTGATAGTAAATGTTTCATAATATAAATTATTACATGCAAATATAATAGTATTACTATTAAATTAAATTATTTTAACTTTAGGTTAACTAATTAGCATATACTGAAGAAAATCCGATAATTACTGTTACCTTTACAGGAATTGACACAATGTGTGTCAAATAATTAAAACACCTTTAGAATAAGAATGGCAAAGTCGCAACAGACCTTTAGCAAAAGTGAAAAAGAAAAAAAACGTTTAAAAAAGCGCGAAGAAAAACGCAAGAAAATGGAAGCGCGTAAATTGGAGAAAGAGGAAAGTGGAGGAGAGAGTATCCCTTTTGCTTACGTAGATCAGTTTGGAAATCTTACAGATACACCGCCTGATCCAGCTGACAAAATTAAGGTAAAAGCGAAAAACATCGTATTGGGTGTGCCTAAGAAAGAGGATATTGAAGAGGAAGAATTCGATCCCATTCGTAAAGGTAAAGTATCATTTTTTGATAGTTCCAAAGGATTCGGTTTTATTATTGATACCGAAGATCAAGAGAAATATTTTTGTCATGTGACAGGATTACTTGATGAGATCCAAGAGAACGATCAAGTGCAATTCGAGTTAGAAAAAGGCCATCGCGGAATGAACGCGGTGCGTGTAAAATTGATTTAATAGCAATTATTCTAGCAAATTATTCAATTCTTGTACTGATCCCATAGTTAAATTATCTAATGTCATCGTACCTATTCGAACTCTCACTAATCGCAGTGTTGGGTAACCAACCTTTGCGGTCATTTTTCTGACTTGTCGAAATTTACCTTCATTGATGGTTATGGAAATCCAAGATGTTTCTCCATGACGACGGTCACGTATGTTCTTTAGTCGCTCTGGAAACTGTGGTGGATCATCCAATAGAATGGCTCTACAAGGCATCGTGACATAGTTGTCGCCTCTATGTGAAATTTCTACGCCATGTTGCAGCTTATAGAGCGCTTCATCATCAATCACTCCGTCCACTTGTACATAATACTCCTTTTCTATCTTTGAACCAGTAATTTCATTACTTACTTTACCATCGGTGGTGAAGAGTAACAAGCCTTCAGAGTCTTTATCTAATCTGCCAATCGCCATAGTGCCTTTTGGAAATTCATAAAGATCTCCTAAGAATTTTTTGTTTTTCTCATGTCGAGCGTTGCTCACAAACTGACTGAGATAACCATACGGTTTAAATAATTTAAAATGACGATGTGTCATAACTAGACATGGTTTTTAAGGATGGAATATACCAATTCTCTGGTCAGCGTTTTCTCTTTTGCTTTGGCTCTAATCATTTCAAATGACATCTTAAAATCACAACCTGATTTGTAGGCACTACAACCATAAGCACTTTTTCCTTTGATGATGGACCCTTGATGACATTTCGGACATATTATAGTGTCGGTTGATTGAGAACTAGGAGGTTTCAAGTTTTTAGTTTTGGGTTCTAAAACAAGCTTAAAATGATCATCAAACCTTAATAGACCTTCGATTTTACCAGAGTCCAATTCAAAGCCTTTGAGGTTGACCGTACTTCCTTTTTTTAACAATCTTATAAACTGTTTCTCAGATATTTTTTTTCCGTGAACTTTAAAAGGTAATCGAAAATCACAACCTTTGCTAAAATGACTACATCCATATGCTGATTTTCCTTTCATCAATTGCCCTTGTTTACATTTTGGACATATTTCAGAGGTCATACCAGCTTTTTCTTTGGCCTTAGAATTAGCTTGTCGTTGCTTTACAACAGCAGCTTGCGATATATTGGCTCGTTCAGATTCAGTACGAACTTCATACACCAATTCATCTACCATTTTTTTCATGTTTTTGATGAACAAGCTTGCGCTATAGGTGCCTTTTTCAATGTCTTTGAGTTGTTTTTCCCACATACCTGTGAGTTCTGCAGATTTCAAAAGTTCATTTCGGATGGTATCAATGAGTGCAATACCAGTAACCGTAGGAAGAATTTGCTTCTTATTTCTTTTGATGTATTGACGTTTGAACAAGGTTTCTATAATATTAGCCCTAGTTGAAGGTCGCCCGATACCATTCTCTTTCATCAAGTCACGAAGTTCATCGTCGTCGACGTGCTTGCCTGCCGTTTCCATCGCACGTAGCAGTGATGCTTCTGTAAATTGATTAGGAGGTTTGGTTTGCTTTTCTAAAAAAGAAGGTTCATGCGGTCCTTTTTCACCTTTTACAAACTGTGGTAATGTGTCTTTTTCTGAACTCGAAGATGTCGTTGCTTTTCCAAATTTAAAAACAACTTTCCAACCGTCTTTTAGGATTTCTTTGCCCGTTGTTTTAAAATTAACATCATCAGCTTTGCCAATAACCGTCGTATTAGAAACTTCACAATCTGGATAAAACACAGCGATGAATCGCTTTACGATGATATCATATACCTGTTGCTGGTTATACTGAAGATTTATTTGAACACCCGTCGGGATAATAGCATGATGATCTGTTACTTTTTTGTCATTAAATACTTTTGACGATTTTTTTATTTTTTTACCAAGAAGTGGCTGGGTCAATGCAGAATAATTTGTCAGTTTTTGTAAAATCCCAGGTACTTTAGGGTAAATATCTGTTGGAAGAAACGTCGTATCAACTCTTGGGTAAGTCACCACTTTTTGTTCATAGAGTTTTTGAACTATTTTCAAAGTGTCATCTGCCGAAAATCCAAATTTCGTATTGCAATATACTTGTAAACCAGTTAAATCAAATAGCTTGGGCGCATAGTCTTTACCTTTCTTTTTAGTAATGGACGTCACTTCAAAATCATGTGCCTTTACTTTTTCTGCCAGAACCTCACCATCTTTCATATTCAAAAATCGACCATCCTCATAAGCAAATAGGGTATCACGATACAAAGTTTGTAACTCCCAATAGGGTTGTGGTTTAAAATTTTCAATATCCTTGAACCTATTAACGACCATGGCAAGTGTAGGTGTTTGTACACGCCCAACTGAGAGCACTTGCTTATAACCTCCATGCTTTACAGTATACAATCGCGTGGCGTTCATACCTAATAACCAATCGCCAATGGCGCGAGAAAATCCCGCATAATAGAGGTTGTCATAATCTTTAGAATCTTTCAAATTATCGAAACCTTCTTTGATGGCCTCAGTGGTCAAAGATGAAATCCAAAGGCGCTGAACTTTTCCTTTATAGTTGGCTTGGCTCATCACCCAACGTTGAATTAATTCACCTTCTTGTCCAGCATCACCACAATTAATAACAACGTCTGCTTTGTCAAATAAAGATTTAATAATTTTGAATTGTTTTTCAACACCGGAGTTCTTGGTCACTTTTGTTTTAAATTTCTCTGGCAGCATGGGTAGATTGTTTAAGTCCCAGCTTTTCCAATAAGGTTTATAATCATTGGGTTCCAACAAGGTGCATAGATGACCAAATGTATAGGTTACTGCATAACCGTTGCCTTCATAATACCCGTCATGCTTTGTCTTGGCACCAAGTACTTGGGCAATTTCTCTAGCGACACTCGGTTTTTCAGCAATACAAACCTTCATTTAATTGTTTTCCTTTAATTTAAAACAGACCTGCAAAATAATAAATTACCTTGTTTTTTAACTACGGAATTACGCTGAGTTATTAACTGTTTTTGTTATGAATTGTTAGCACAACGACACATTTAAGTTCTCTTATTTTTGTCTCTTGAATAGATATATCCGAACAGGAAATAAACAACATAATGCAAAACATCTACGAAAAAGGGACTGTCAATAACAAATTGGGTATAAATAAAAGTGAGTAAAAATAGACCGCTGTAGAGTAACATACTATAAAGCTTCCTACTCTTAAATAGTTCGTTGAAAATAACATCTGGTAGAATACAAGGGAGCACGCAAATGCCAACAGGTATAAAAAAATATGAATGACTGATCACTGGCCATGGAATCATTAGAAATAAAATATAGCCAAATAAGAGTAGTTTATACTGAACACTATTGAATTCCTTTCCTAGGATAGTAACTTTATAGTCGTTCTCAATTTCAAATTTCAAGACATGCTATTTTTATAATATTCAAAGCTCTCTAAAATAATCGCATTAGGTACGATGCAGTTTACTTTAGGTTGCCCTATAGCCTCTAAAAGGACAAAATTGATATGACCGTGTTCGTTCTTTTTGTCATATTTTAAGAGTTCAATGATGGGCTCGTAATCTTCGGTACTTAGAACCACTGGTTGATAGATGGCATTGATAGCTGTTGTAATGGCTTCTAAATCGTCTTGAGGAAAGTTTAACAATTTCATAGATATGAAACATTCCAAAATCATTCCAAGAGCAATCGCTTCACCATGTAATAATTCAGCTTTATGTTCTTCGCTCAGAAAATAGGATTCAATCGCATGACCCAAGGTGTGACCGAAATTCAAGAATTTGCGTTCTGCAATCTCATTGGGATCTTTGGTCACAATATCTTTTTTGATTTGAACGGACTCATAAATCAAACGATCAAGGTCGTCGGTTGTAAGCTTTGATAAATCCGTCAATTGTTCAAAATAGTGTTTATCTGAAATGAGTCCGTGTTTTAACATTTCAGCTAGACCTGATTTCATTTGATTTTGAGGTAAGCTTTCTAAATAGGAGGTGTCGATAATCACCATATCACCTGAACTAATAACACCAACTTGATTTTTAAGCGTACCCAAATCTACGCCAGTTTTGCCACCTACAGATGCATCAACCATCGCTAAAAGAGAGGTAGGAATGTTGATGTAATTAATGCCACGTTTGAAGGTACAAGCAACGAAGCCACCTAAATCTGTAACGACGCCACCACCAAGATTCAATAATAAGCTTTTGCGATCTGCACCAAGTTCAGAAAGGGCATTCCAAACACCAACACAGGTATCTATCGTTTTATGTGCTTCACCTGCTTCAATTTCAATGATTTCAATTGATAACGTTGTTTCTAATTGTGACATAAATTTTGACAGACAATATTGATGGGTATTACTGTCGACAAGTATGAAGATTTTCGAGAAATTATGATCTAAAATATAGGCGTTTAAGGCCTTATAGGCTTGTGCGTTAAAGTGTATAGTGTACGTTTTAGCTTGTATGGAATTCATGCATTTAAATAAAGTGGAAAATTAGGGACTTTTACTAAAAAAATCGCAAGCGAATAATTATTTTTGTTACATATTTTTAACAAATGAATACAAAAACGCTTTTTGACAATACTGAAGTCGCCTTTGCTATAAAAAACGATTCTCAACTAGAGCGTGCTTATTTCCTGTTTAAGATGATATCTCATCAACCATTGGTTAGGATAGGTACGGCTGCAACAAATTTTGCCTTAAAGGCCAACTTACCAGTTGAAGGTTTGATTAGATCGACCGTGTTCGATCATTTTTGTGGTGGTGTCAATGAAGATGATTGCTTGCCTGTTATTGATAAAATGTTTACCAAGGGTGTGAGTTCTGTATTGGACTATTCTGTTGAGGGAAAAGAACAAGAAAGTACCTTTGATGAAGCTCGAGATAAAATATTAAAAATTATAAGGTTTGCCGACGAAAAAGAGGCCATGCCTATAGTTGTTTTTAAACCAACAGGATTTGGTAGGTTTTATTTATATCAGAAAAAAGGTGAAGGCAAGGAATTTACCGTTGCAGAGCAACAAGAGTGGGACCGTATCGTAGGTCGTTTTGATGCTGTTTGTAAGTTGGCTAAAGAAAAAGATGTTGAAGTTTTGATTGATGCTGAGGAAAGTTGGATGCAAGATGCTGCGGATGCGCTATGTGAGGATATGATGCGGAAATACAACACCGACAAACCTATTGTTTATAATACCTTGCAAACATATCGCTGGGACCGTTTTGACTATTTGAAATCACTACACCAAAGAGCTAAAGAAGCGCACTTTAAAATAGGAATGAAAATTGTGCGAGGTGCTTATATGGAAAAGGAGCGCGATAGAGCAGAGGATAAAGGGTATCAATCGCCTATTTGTGAAAATAAACAAGCAACCGATGAGAACTTTAATACTTGTATGACTTACATGCTCAAACATTTAGATAGTATCTCTGTTTTTATTGGAACGCATAATGAACATAGTTGCTATATCGCTATGGAGCTCATGGAAGAGATGGGTATCGACAAAAAAGATAACAACGTTTGGTTTGGTCAATTATATGGTATGAGTGACCACATCAGCTTTAACTTAGCTGCAGAAGGTTATAATGTGGCCAAATATGTGCCATTCGGCCCAGTAAAAGATGTGATGCCTTATCTTATTAGACGTGCAGAAGAAAACACGTCGGTTGCCGGACAAACAAGCCGCGAACTCAATTTACTAAAACAAGAAAAACAACGTAGAAAATTATAAAAAAAATCCACGAAAATACTCGTGGATTTTTTAATGTATTAATTGCGTTTGAATTGATACCATTTACGTTTTCGAAGCGGATTATTGCCGTAGCCATAACCATAGCCATAACCTTTTCTTTTCGTAGAACCATTTAATAACGTGACCATGTTCGGTAATCGTTTCTCTTCATACATGGTTTGCGCAATATGTAATTGACGTTTGTCAATATTGTTAGCGCTTACCACATAAATAAAGATATCGGCATGTTCACTTATTAGAAGTGTGTCTGTGACGAGTCCAACGGCCGCAGTATCAACAATGATATAATCATACTTTTTCTTCACTTGTTCAAAAAGCAAGTTAACACGATCGCTCATTAGGAGTTCTGCTGGATTAGGAGGAATTGTCCCAGAAGGAATTACATCTAAAAATGGATTATCATTTGCAGGAATAATGACATCTTCGATCGTCAGACTTTTATCTGAAATGAATTCAGTGAGTCCCTTTTTGGATTTAATCTTTAAATAATCATTTACCCTAGGCACACGAATATCCGTTTCGATCAGTAGTACTTTCTTTTCAGAAAATGAAAAAGAGCATGCCAAGTTGGTAGTTGTATGAGACTTACCCTCTTGCGCAGTAGTAGAAGTCACAAATATCGTTTTACAGGGCTTATCTGCATGTTGCAGCATGAAATTCACGTTGGTTCTGATAATTCTAAACGCCTCAGCTTTTGGAGAATAATCCACTTTTTTCACCAATTTCTCTTTCACATCAGATTTTGGAATATCGCCAATAAAAGGTGCTTTGATCAATCTCAAAACATCTTCTTTGGTATGTACTTTGGTGTCCATGACATCTTTGGCGTAGATATAAGAAACGGGTACAAAAAGTCCTAATAGTAGAGCCGCAAGATAGATAACGCGTTTCTTTGGAGACACAGGATCATCATTGGTGTAAGCATAATCAATCACTTTAGCATTAGCCGTAGACATTCCTAAAGTGATGGCTGACTCTTCTCGTTTTTCTAGTAAATACAAGTACAAGGACTCCTTGATGTCTTGCTGACGTTTGATATCTCTAAATTGACGCTCTTTTCCAGGTGCAGAATAAATTTGTCCGCGAATACGAGAATCTTCTCGGTTTAAGTTTCTTAAAGTAATCTCATTAGCAGATTTAATGTTTTGTAAACTTTGGTCTAGGTTCTTTTTTAAAGCATTGATCTGGTCATTTAATTTCACGACTGTCGGATTCTTTTCACTAGAATTTTTCAGTATCCGATCACGTTGAAGTACCAATTCATTATGGCTTTTGGTAATTTGTGCCACATCGCTATCTGCAATGCCAATATCTGCAGGTAACAAATCTGTTTCTACGGTGTCATCATTCAAACGTTCGGTCATGAATTCTACCAATTGCAATTGATTACTCGTTTGGTTTATTTTAGCATCTGTTTGACGCTCACTTTCTAAGAAAATATTGGATTGAGCGGATAATGCTGTTAGACGATTATCCTTTTGAAGTTTTTCAGCGGTAAAATCGACCTGTTCCAATTCATTAGAAACCACGTTTAACCGATTTGTGATGAAATCAGAGGTTGTTTTCACAATCAATTCTTTGTCATTAATAACGTCTTGATTGTACTTTTCTATGAGTTTATCGAGAATCAATCGGGCTTTTTCTTTGATACTCTCTTTAAGTGACAGATTGATAACGTTTGAATTCTTGGTTGTACTTACCTTTATTTCTGAAAGGTAATGTTCCACAATAGAGTGGAGCGGTCTGATACGTATTTCGATATAAGAACCTTCATCAGAACCATAAGTTCCGATGTTAGGAGTCAGTACAAAATCACCGAATGGTGCTTCAACCTTATCTCCAAAACTGTGGAGGGTAGAATCGTCACTGTCGAAAGTTAACAGCTTATTGGTATTTTTATTAGATAGCTCAAATTGTTGGGCTGAGATAATCTTTATAAATAATGACTTGTTGATGTTTTCCACCACAGAGTCACTCATAAAAAAATTAATATTTACGGGTGGTGTGGAATAGGTTTCTTCCTGTTTTACTTTTCCATTGACAAAATATGTGATATTCAACTTGAGGTCTCTCACCACATCCGAAATAATCGACCTTGATTTTATGACTTCAATTTCATCGGTCACATTAGGAAGATTGCTTGCAAAAACGCCATTTTGAAGATTCGATATTTCTGATAAGCTTCTCGAGTTTTCATCTTCCTTAAGTTTGATAGTGGCATTTGCTTGATACAAAAATGTGCTGTATCGGATCTTCAAAAAAGCAGCTGCCAATGCAATGAGTAAACAAACCAAAATGAGCTTCCACTTCGATAAGTAAAGTTCAACCACATTGATAATGTTCTCTTTATTTGTAAGTGATTTTTGAGACATAATGGAATTTTATCTATTTAATTTCGGACAATAAAAATGGCTGCAATCGTAGAAAGTGTAGATATCGCTGCAATCAAAATGCCGTTGTTAGGATTATAAGATGATGTTCGGATTCTCGCTTTGTTTGGCTCTACATAAACAACGTCGTTCTGACTTAAATAATACACTGGAGAATTCACAACATTAATGGATGTTAAATCGAACTTGGCATATTTTTTCTTGCCATCCACTTCACGAATTAAAAAGATATTATCTCTTTTGCCATAGATGGTTAAATCACCTGCCAATCCGAGTGCTTCTGTTAGAGAAATACGTTCATCTTGAACCGTATAGGCTCCTGGTCGGTTCACTTCACCTAAAACCGTAATTGTGAAATTCACCAAACGAATATTCACGATAAATTCTTTGACATACTCTCCAATACGCTCTTTGAGCATATTTGTGGCTTCAACTCTTGTTAAACCAGCCATTTTAACTGTTCCTAAAACTGGGAATTCAATATTTCCTTTAGGATCTATTAAATAGGTTTGTCTGAGCACATTGGTTTGAGTCGTGACACCACCAGAGGTATCGTAGGCTACCAATGGCAAGTTAAAAGCGGCTACAGATTCGGCCACTTCAGCTGAAACGTCAATGGTTAAGATGTCATTGGGTTTGTATATGATTTCGTAATTGTTATCCAATTCACTTAAACTCTGATCTGCGATAGGCTCATCTTGGAAATAGACAAGATCTTTTCTTGAGGCACAAGAAGACAACATCACCAATGTCAATAATAGCATTGAAAGTTTAGAGAAATTTATAGGTGTATGCATAATAAATTGATTGGGTTAAGTTTATTTTTTAGAATCCAGTACTTCGTACTTAGAATTGTTTGAGATATATTCTGGAATAATATCCTTGATTAAGGATACGATTTCAAGATTTTGTGATTTAGAATTCACCATACACAAATTTGAAATTTTATCACTAATGGTAAGGATATCAATAGATTTTGTTCTCGCTATCATGATTTTTTCATGATAGGTTGGTCTGGTATTTTCCCCGTCTGCTAATAATTCTTCATAAATTTTTTCTCCAGGTCGCAATCCGGTGATTTTGATGTCGATATCTTCTGGATACCTCAATCCCGACAGGATGATCATGTTTTTCGCCAAATCGTAAATTTTTACAGATTCGCCCATATCAAAAACGAAAATTTCACCACCATTACCCATTGTAGCAGCTTCTAAGACAAGCTGACATGCTTCGGAAATGGTCATAAAATAACGCGTAATGTCTTTATGAGTCACTGTGAGCGGTCCGCCATTTTCGATTTGTCTTTTAAATAATGGTATTACCGAGCCATTAGATCCCAAGACATTACCAAAACGCGTCGTAATGAATTTGGTATTACCTTTTCCTTGCAAGCAATTTACATAGAGTTCAGCAATTCTTTTTGTTGCACCCATGACATTTGTTGGGTTGACGGCTTTATCTGTTGAAATTAGAACAAATTTATTGACACCATGCTTTACAGACAAACTCGCCATGTGTCTTGTTCCACCAATATTTACGCTCACCGCTTCATATGGATTGTTTTCCATAAGTGGTACATGCTTATACGCTGCTGCATGAAATACAATCTTAGGTTTGTGTAATTGGAACAACTGTTCCATTCTTCTGAAATCACGAACATCGGCCACAATCGCTGTAAAGTTTTTTATACCTTTTTGAACAAACTCTTGTTGTAAATCGTACAGCGGTGATTCGGCAGTATCTAAAAGGATGAGTTTCTTAAAATCATAATTGGCTGCTTTTCGGGCAATTTCACTACCAATGGAACCAGCTGCACCTGTAATTAAAATGATTTGATTTTCATATTCATCAATTAAAGCTGGATTGGTAATTGAAATAGGATCACGGCCAAGAAGATCTTCAATATTAACTTCTTTGATTTGACCAACACTCAAATCACCGTCAATCCAATTTTGAACAGGTGGCACAATTTTTACCTTAAGACCTAATTCGAATAATTGTCCGGAAATTTGAAGTAACCGAGCAGATTCTATATTCTGTATGGAAATAATCACTTCTTCAACACCGTACTTATCTATAAATCTAGGCGTGATTTTGTCAAGACTATAAACGGTTAATGTGTTTATTTTTTTTCCAATTTTTCGCTCGTTATCATCAATAAAACCTATAATCTGATGATTACTCTTTGGATCGTTGGTAATGGCATCATACGTGATCATGCCCGAATTACCTGCACCAAATATCAAAATACGTTTCACCGTTTTGAAATCCTGCATCAGCTTGTTATACATCGATTTGATAAAAAGCTTGAAACCAACTAAGAATAAAATATTTAATAGTAAATGGATGTATATGATGGATCCGGATATGTTGAATATGCTTTCATAATTGAATCGTCTGCTAAAAAATGTGGATATAATGAGCGTTGTGGCTAGAATATTAACACCAATGATAATGTTGACGACATCCTTAAAACCAGTGAATCGCACCACGCCTTTGTGTGACCCAACCAATAAAAAACTTATGAGTGCTGCTAAAAAAACAAATGGTATTTGCTTAAACATCACTACAAAATCAAAATCCATTTGGAAATTGAAGCGTATGATATAAGCCGCAACGAAGGTCAATGCTACGATCATTAAATCGAAAAGCATCACCAACCATTTGGAGGCATATTTATGTGAAATATTTTGCAGTAGATCTTTAATCATGCTCTAAAATACGTTTTTATTGCAGATGTCACTCTATTTAATTCATTTTCAGTTAAGTTGGAACCGCTAGGCAAACATAAGCCTTTTTCAAATAACTCATCAGATACGCCATTGAGATAATGAGGAGCATCTTTAAAAACAGGCTGCTGATGCATCGGTTTCCAAAGTGGTCTAGTTTCAATGTTCAATGCTTCTAAACTCACTCTAATGCCTTCTCTAATAGCTTTTGAAGGTGTTAAGATACAAGTGAGCCAGCGATTAGAAAAACAACCTTTAGGTTCCTCTTTAAAAACAAGTTCATCGATATCTTTAAAACTACTTTTATAATAGTCATAATTTGCTCTTCTTTGGGAAACACGTTCATCGAGAATTGTCATTTGCCCTCTGCCAATTCCAGCTAAAACATTAGACAATCGATAATTATAACCAATATTTTCATGCAAATAAGCTGGATGTGGTTCTCTGGCTTGGGTAGCTAGATACACCGCTTTTTCCTTTATGTTTATATCGTTTGTAACTAAAGCACCTCCTCCTGAAGTGGTGATGATTTTATTTCCATTAAACGACAGTATAGCGATATCTCCAAAGGTTCCGCAATGCGCTCCATTATAAGTACTTCCTAAAGATTCTGCACTATCTTCCAGAACAGGAATTCCGTAGGTATGAGCAATTTTTTGAATCTCATCAACTTTATAGGGCATGCCATATAAATGAACTGCAATAATAGCCTTAGGTTTTTTCCCTTTTTGTATGCGCTCTTTTATAGCGATTTCCAATTGTTCAGGACACATGTTCCAAGTTTCAGTTTCACTGTCTACGAACACTGGAGTTGCACCTTGATAAACAATGGGATTTGCAGAAGCTGAAAATGTTTTACTCTGACATATAACTTCATCACCTTGAGTAACGCCCAACAAAATAAGTGCTAAATGAATAGCTGCTGTACCAGAACTTAAGGCAGCAACATGCGAATTTCCTTTGAGATATGATTGAATGTCATTTTCAAAACCAGTCACGTGTGGTCCCAATGGCGCAATCCAATTAGTCTCAAAAGCAGTATTAACAAACGATTGTTCTTTTCCACACATATGTGGAGATGACAACCAAATTTTTGATTCCATAATCAATTTGTTAAGCAAGTTATACTATTCAATATTATTGTCTAGTGAGGGATTTGGGTTCGAATATACTATTCTTAATGAACAATTAATCATAATTTACTCAGGGTAAATATTATTATTAATACTTAGTCCTTCAAATTATAACGATAAATAGCAGGTTTTTACGATATATAATGAATTCTAGACCATATTACCATTATTTCTATGTTTTTCAAACCACGATAAATACTTCGGATGAATGACTATTACTGCTATGACATGCATTTTATGGCCTGCTTAAGGTTTTAGTTGAATGTTTTGACTCAAAAACAGCTGAAAAAAAGTTTCAAAATCTTACATTTGCTGATAATCAAAACTTGTTTTTTCAATTGAGATTATGACTCAAAACCCTTTTACATCTTCAACATTTGAAAGCATTTGGTCAAAACATTTTAATCATAACAACGCGCTATTTGCTTTTGACTTTATACAACAAGTAACATTTTTCAAAGATGCTAGATCAGGAGTTTACATTAATACTGGTAAAAATTTAACAAAAGGAATCAGTTATGAATTGAATTATGATGCTGAAGATTACAAAGGGAAGACGTTTTTAATATATGACGTACCGACCTACTTTAATGTAAAGGATTTCAATCCGCCAAAACATACAGGTCTAAAACTCAAAAAAATTTTTCAATACCAAGGGTTTTTAATGGATATCTCAGAGTATGCCTCTCATGAAGATTATATTAATGCCCAGTTTAGTTCGAAGAATAGGAGAGAGTTTCGGTCTAATCAACGACGCTTAGAAACTTGTTTTGATGTTTCTTACGAGTTTATTCATGAGGCGATTTCCAAAGAAAAATTTGATAAGGTTTTCCAGCAGTTTCATGATTTATTAATTGACCGTTTTGATGAAAAACAAACCAATTACCATCATTTAAGTCCGCAAAAATGGAATTATTACCATGAGTTGGTGTTCGAAATGCTGAAAGAGAAAAAAGCGTCTCTGCTCATCATTAGTCAGTCAGATGTTCCAATTGGTATTACATTAAATTTTCATTCTGAAACGGTTCTCTTTGAGACGATTACAGTCTTTGACCCTGATTATTATAAGTTTAGTATTGGAAAAACATCCATCATCAAGCTTTTAGAATGGTGTTTCGATAACAATTATAGAATCTCTGATTTTTCAAAAGGTGATTTTGACTACAAACATAAGTGGGCGAATACAATTTATGATTTTAATTATCACGTGCTTTATGACTCAAAATCTTTAATAGCGTGCTTTAGGGCACATATTGTGATTGCTTATTATAAGTTAAAGTTGTTTTTGAGAAAAAAGCATGTCAATGAATTCTACAGAAAAATGAAATACCTATTGTCTGGACAAGATCATCAGCATACAAGTCATGACAAGGTTGATTTTGATGTGACCTACATAAAAGAATTTGATAAAACCCTTTACGAATCAATTGATTATAAGGCGTCTGCTGATTATTTTTCACCAATGTATGTTTACACGTTTTTATTTGCCAATCCTGAACCTATCTCGAAAATTAAGGTTTTTAAACATAAGGAACAGCACACTTATATTATTTCGGGTAGTAAAAAATCGCAGCAAATTACGTTTAAGCCTTAGGTTTAATTTCTAGCATGCGATCACATTTTGAAAATAATAACCCTGATTTGTAATTATTGAATTGATCTACAGTATTTGTCTCACCTTTTAACCATTCAATATAGATGGCTGCTGTGTTAATTCCTGCTTCATGTGAGAAAGGGTAACCGCCTCCAAATCTTGGATTTAGCTCTAATACATAAAGTTCGTCATTGGCCACAAAAATATCACAATCCAGACTTCCAATATGTTTAAGGTTTTCAGCAATTTGCTTGCCAATACGCTCAAACTTTTCATCAATAACCGACATGGCTTTGTCTGTTTCACCCGATCGCATATTTACTTTTTCTCTTACAAAAGTGCCATAATACCGACCTTCAAAATCATTGACGATATCCATTCCAAATTCTTTCCCATTCATTTTCTCTTGAATAAGAATCGCATTGTCAAAATCTTGCGCACTGGCTGTATTTAAAATGGAACGTTTCAATTTTAACTGTTGAAGTTTGAAGGCGAGTTCTAACTCCTCAAGTGTTTCAGGGAAATCAATCCCAATAGACGCGCTTCCCCAACGTGGTTTAACCACTAAAGGAAAACTAAGATGTCCTTCAGCTAAAGCTTGTTTTACGGCATGAATGGAGGTGAAGGTCTTCGGTGTCTTGAGTCCAATAGCATTAATAAAATGAAAGGTTGCCATCTTATCAAAGCCAATTTCAATAACTTTTTCACTGGAGATCAAGATTTGAGCACCAGTGGCTTCCAATGCTTTTTTATTTTTGGAAAGGATTGGTAATTCTAGGTCATTCAATGAAATAACCGCAGAAATACGATGTTCAATAATAATTTTCTTGAGTTCATCTATATAATTATCACTATAAATGCTCGGAACTAAGATGGCGACATCGGCATCCACCATTGCTGGTGCTGTGAGATTCATGTCTGCAGCAAAAATTTTTCCTTGACCAGCTATGGCTTCCTTAAAATAATTAATGAGATAGTTGCGTCGTCCTGCACAAGTAAAGAGAATATTTATCGCCATTATTGTTTTTGCTTTGGTTCAGTTCCCGTAAAATCTGGAACAATATCATTTTCAACACTATAAATGCCATCTTTTTTTAGCACTTTATAGAGGGTTAAAAATAGGATTTTTAAATCTAATCCTAAGGATACATTATGAACATACCAAACATCATATTCAAATTTTTGTTCCCAACTAATCGCATTTCTACCGTTTACCTGAGCCCAGCCAGTAATTCCCGGTTTTATAAGATGTCGTTGTTTTTGGAAGTCATTGTATCGTGGTAAATATCTTATTAATAAAGGTCGAGGTCCAATCAAACTCATATCGCCTTTAATAACATTTAATAATTGTGGGATTTCATCCAATGAATATTTCCTCACAAAAATACCAGCTTTAGTGAGTCGCTCTGAAGGTGGCAATAACGAGCCATTGGCATCGGTCTTGTCATTCATCGTTTTGAACTTGATGATTTTAAAGATGCGTTCATTTTTGCCTGGTCTTTCCTGATAAAAGAACGCTTTACCATGATTCTTGAAAAGCAGTACCAGCCAAGTCAAGGCAAAAACTGGAAACAATAACAGAAAGCCAATACTTGCGGCTAAAATATCCAAAAAACGTTTTATATAGTTTTTGTAGAGTCCCATTATTCTAAACTTTTATAGTTTTTCAATAATTCATTCCAAACATACTCCTGCTGATAGCGCTCTACAATTCGAGATCTGGTATGTGCGATCATAGCTAAACGTTTCTCAGGTTGCTCTATCATGAAAGTCATAGCGTTTACTAAAGCTTCAACACTTTTTACAGGAATAATTAATCCGTTCTTTTGATCTTCTATGATTTCATTACAGCCATTAATATTAGAGACGATACAAGGTAACTCCATACAGCTGGCTTGTAATACCACATTAGGAAAACCTTCTCTATAGCTAGGAAATGTTAGCACATCGGAAATGGCGACATAAGGTCTTATGTCTTTTTGCATACCAACAGCTAAAATTTGATTGTTAGATGTGATCCGTTTTTCTGTAATTGGCAACAACGGGTCTAAATGATTCTCTCTTGGTCCAACCAAAATAAGTTTTGTTTGTTTGTATCTTTCTGAAAGCGTATTAAAAGCGTCTACAAGCTCATTAATACCTTTATCTCTTACAATGCGACCTATAAAAATAAAAACGACATCAGTTTCCGAAATGCCTAAGGCTGTTTTTAAATCATGTCGCTTGTCTAAAGCGACTAAGTTTTTGTCGTAGTGTGAAGTATCAATGCCATTGGAGCTTCCTTTTCCTATAACTTTCAGTTTTGAGGCTTTGGTATAATTGTTTTCAATGATGATGTTTTCAAGTCCGAAGGAATTAGGTAAAATTTGTGTGGCACATGCATACGTAAAAGTTTCAACAGCATCCAATAGCTTTCTTTTAAAGCCAGTTGCTTCTAGCAACGGCAAGCCAGCAATGGTATGCAAGCGATGTGGTACTCTGGCAAGTTTGGCAGCCAGCATACCCACAGTTCCTGCTTTTGGTGTATGTGTATGAACAATAAAAGGTTGCTCTTTTTTGAAAAATTTATAGAGCTGATATGTCGCTTTTAAATCTTTTAAAGGTGTAATGGTTCGGGTCATTTCAACAACATGCGTCTGGATCCCTTCATTTTCTCTAACTTCTCTTAAAGCGTCACCTTCACTAGAAACACCAATCACTTCATAATGTGACTTCATAAAACGGTGTTGTCCTTTCAAGAGGGTTCTTAGAGAGGATGGAACAGTAGTGATACGAATGAGTTTTTTCATGACACTTCAAACATTAATAATCGCTTTGTTTCTCATTTGAAACAGCTCTATATAATTCCAAATGTTGTTGGTACACGGCATTGATATCAAAGATAGTTTTATTGTCGATATAAAGTTTTTCAGCTTTTGCCAACGCTTGTTGATAATCCGTTAATACAGAAATCATTTCCTTATGAAAGATATCACAATCAGCTACATAGGCATTCGTAGTATTGAAAAAGTCAGGAATACTTCCTACGGGTGTTGTGATGATGGGCAATTTGGTTGCTGACGCTTCTATCAGTGAAATAGGCAGTCCTTCCCAAAGTGATGGCATAATCATACAATGTGCATTCATTAGTTGTTGCTTGACATCTTTCTGGAATCCTAGAAGTTTTATGTGTTTCTCCAGATGATGTTTTGTAATTTGCTGTTCCAGTTGCAAACGCATATCACCTTCACCGGCAACAAGAATTTCAAAATGGTCATATCCTTGAGCCAATAACTTTGTGGCAAGCTCTGCTAATATTAGGGGGTTTTTTTGTTCTTCAATGCGACCCAAATACAAAAACTTAAACGTGTCGTTGACATGATACTGTCTTTCTTTGTCAAGCTTGAATTTATCAAAATCAACACCATTCGCGATAACCTTCGTGTTTCTTAAATACCATTTTGAAGCCCGACTGCTAAAGTTGATATCTGCTTTTCGGAAAGGTTTTGTCAAGTATAATACAATTCTTCTGTAAAATTCTTCAACTAGAATATTGTGTAAGGTAAAAACAATGGGTGTCTTTTTATAGAATAGGCTATAAGTTAGACCAACTATTAACGCATGAAACATATGACAATGCATGACAACATCATCATAGTCAGCTAATTTGCGTTTCAGCGTTTTGATGCCTTTGAAAAATTGTTTTGGTGAATTGATTCCGAGAAAGTGATATTCTAAATTATTTTCGGCAAACTTAAATTCTATTTGACGGTTATCGGTTATGGCAAAAATGATGGTTTTGATGGTGTCTTGCTGACTTTTTTTAGCCATCTCAAGAATCATATGTTCGGCACCACCACCACCTAAACCAATATTCACATGTACAATTGTCATAATGTCTTAGGAATTTGCAATTTCTAAAAATAAGGATTCATATTTCTTGATGATGATTTGTTCATCGAACTTATCCGTTATGGATTTACTTATTTGTTGATGATTCCATTGCTTTTCATAGAGCGCTTCTTTCAGTCGTTGTAAATAATCCGCTTCGCTCGTTGCAATAAATCCGTTGACACCATTTTGAATGATATCTTTGGTGCCACCTGGTGCTTCAAAAGCTACAACGGGTGTGCCAATGGCACAACTCTCCATTACGGCATTAGGAAAACCTTCAACATAAGATCCTTGAATAAACACATCACTTTCACTTAGAAACTTTGCCACCTCTTTGGTGTGTTCAATATACGTGACTCTGTCCTTAAATCCTAAGGCTTTAATTTGCGCCATAATAGCGTCATACTGATTTCCTTCACCAATGATGGTATAATGCCAATCGGTTTTAAGTTGTGCCAGTATATGCAATAACCGCTCATGACCTTTTTCTTTGCTTAACCGACCAATGGTTATGAGTTTTTTGGTTTCTGAAGGTAACTCGGAAGCTGATTTCACCTTGGCTTTTATGGTTAATGGATTGTTGATAATGACAATACGATCATTAGGAATGCCATGATCTTTATGCATGTATTCTGCCATTTGTTGCGACTGACAAACAATTTTCTTTAAATGTTTTCTATAGCCTCTAAAGAGCCAAACAAAGCCAGTAATATGTGTACTTCTGTTGTATAGTGACATGATACTATTTAAACTGGCTTCTCTACCAATAAACGCTGTTTTCCGAAGGAAAAAGGAGTAGAGCGCATGCAATTTGTTGACGTGTCCAATGGAACCCATCACAATATCTGGTTTGTGCTTTAAGAAATATAGAAACAACGGTCTTGCAACCAGTAAAAGACGGTCTTTGTTGAAGTAATGCACATTCGCATTTGATACATCAAAATCGGTAGGCTCTGGTTTCGCTATAACTAGAAGTGTACAATCAAACAAATCGGCGTTCATTTTTTGGGATAAAAACGACATAATTCTTTGAGCGCCTCCAGCGTTTAAGGCTGGTAGAACAAAGCATATTTTAATTTTTTTGTCAGGCATCTTAATGAAAGACTTTTCTTGATTGGTTTTGGATATCGATTTATTGCTTAGAGGGAGTTATTAAAAAATCGAGCTTCAAAAGTAAGTAAATTATGGTGAAAATTTGAAGCATCAATTAGTTATTGTAAATGCGTTTATACCATTTCTGAAAACAGAAATACGTCCATACTTTAAAGGTGTTATCTTTTTTGCCATCAACATGATTTTCCACTAATGTCGTTATTGTTGAAGGATTAAAAATACCTTGTGCATTTAAAAAAGAAGGTTCGATATAACTCAAAAGTTCCTTTTTTATACCTGCTCTCAGCCAATCACCAACTGGAACTCCAAAACCTTGTTTGGATTTCTCTAAAAAATCATCAGGAAAATCAGGTCGAAACGCTTCTTTCAAAATGTGTTTTTTACTCCAATTTTTAATAAGGTAATTTTCAGGTAAGCTCATGGTGAATTCAAAGAGTTCTCTATTTAAGAATGGCGCTCGACATTCCAAAGAATTCATCATACTCGTTCGATCCACTTTGACGAGCATGTCGCCTTCCAAGCTGATATGTCTATCGATGGTTCTAAAGTCGTTGAGTGTTTTTGGATGTGATATGTTCGTTACTTCCTTGTAATAATCAAAGACAGAATGCTGCTGAAAATCACTATTCAAGTACTGATTGAGATCATCATTTGGAAAGCCTAAAGAAATAATGCCCCAATAATAGCTGTCATCGTAACTAATGGTGTTGATGAGTTTATTGAGTTTGTATTTAATACCTCTATTATCATCCTTGCGTTTTAGTAAAGTATTGACAGCACTATCAATTTGCTTATGCAAGAGTTTAGGAACCACTTTGGTGTACCTATTATTCAGTTTCCCTACGTAATACTTGTTGTAACCACCGAATACTTCATCACCACCATCGCCTGTGAGAGCTACAGTGACATTGGATTTGGTTTTATGTGATACCAAATAGGTTGGGAGCGAGGAGGAGTCTGCAAATGGTTCATCGAAATTTAAGAGAATGTCGTCAATGTTGTTTGCTAAATCTGACTCATTGATGATAAATTCATGGTGATGACTATTAATTAATTTGGCGACCACACGAGATTTATCTGTTTCGTCATAAGTTGCTTTTTCAAAACCAATAGAGAAGGTGTCAATTTTTGCATCTGTCATTTCTGAAAGACAGAGGGACACGACTGAAGAATCGACACCACCTGAAAGGAAAGTTCCTAAGGCAACATCTGATATCGATCGACTTTCAACACTTTTAAAAACACGGTCTCTAACGCTCTTTTTAGCCTCGTTAAAAGACAACTTAGACTTAGGTGCTGAAATATTAGTGTCATGTATAGAATTGATGTTGAAACTTAAAGTTTCAAGATCATAAGTAATGAATTTGTTGGCTTCCAGTTTATGGATGTTATCATAAATAGTAAAAGGTGCTGGAATGTAAGTAAGTTTAAAAAAGAGGTTGAGTCCTTGTTTTGAGATGTTGGGCTTGTGATTTAATTGCGACATGATGGATTTTAATTCAGAAGCCCAATAGAAGCCTTGATCATTTTCAGTATAATACAAGGGTTTTTCTCCGAAATAGTCTCTAGCAATAAACAGTTTTTTGATATTCGCATCGTAGATACTGAATGCAAACATACCATCCAACTCCTTAAAAGCTTCAACTCCTTTTTGCTCATATAATTTAAGAATCACTTCCGTATCACTATGCGTATGAAAAGTCACTCCAGCGTTCAATAATTGCTCTTTTAGAGCCGGAAAATTGTAGATCTCACCATTAAACACAATGACAATAGACTTGTCTTCCGAGTATATGGGTTGCTGGCCAGAACTTAAGTCAATAATGGATAAGCGTCTCATAGCCATGCCAACACCCAAATTGGTGTCAGTTTCAGTAAAAATTCCAAATTCGTCCGGACCTCTGTGAATAATAAGGTCATTCATTTGAGTCAATGACGTCTTTAATTGATCTTTATCTGAAGAGACTTTATTTAATATGCCATTAATTCCGCACATACCTTCTAACTTTTTATTTAATACTTAGTCCTTTTCCTTGTGTGTTTAACCATTGTTTTAACACGATTAATTTCCAAATCAATGGATAACGGTTCCACGTGCCATCCATATGCTGTTGTATCATAAATTTGACTTGCTCTATGTTGATATTAGGAATGTTTTTTAAGCTTTCATCATCTAATTCACTTAACACATAGGCTTTCAAATCTTCCCTAAACCAAGTAGCAAAAGGAATGGCAAAACCAGCTTTTGGACGCTCAAAAATAGCTTTCGGAACATAATCATACAAGACGTCTTTTAAGATGCGCTTTTGGTTGCCAGCCTTCATTTTAAAGTCTGTAGGCAAAGATCTTGCGAATTCAACGATTCTATAATCCATTAATGGTGATCGGGCTTCCAATGAATAAGCCATTGTTGCACGATCAACCTTTGTGTTGATATCATAATTGAGATAGGTTTTGATGTCAAAATCAGAAACACGCTCGTATAGATTTTTGTAAGGGTGATCTAAATATTTAGTATCACTCAGTGTTTTGAAATTTTCAGGTTCTTTTACATAATCGGTATTAATTCCGGTCATGACATTCACATAGGCTAAATTCCTATTCTTGGCTTTTAAAGCCTTTGAAACAATATTCAATTTGTAGTTTGGAACCCAATTTAAAACGCCTGAAGCCAATGAACGTAATGGATAAGGTATATTGTATATTTTACTGTGTTTTGTCACCCAATTGTAGCGTTCATAGCCCAGAAAATTTTCGTCACCACCATCACCAGAAAGTGCTACTGTGACTTGCTCTTTTGTGTGTTTAGCCAACAACATGGATGGTATAGCTGATGAATCTGCGAATGGTTCATCATAAAAATGTGAGAAATTATCAATTAAATCGAGGCCTTCGTTATAATCACAATGAATCACATTATGGTCTGCTTGAAGGTGATCTGCGACTTGCTGGGCGTACGGACTTTCATCAAAACCTTCTTCATTGAATTTGACTGAAAATGTCTTAACCTTCGCATTTGAGCTTCTCGTTGCCATGGCTGCTACGACTGAAGAATCGATACCTCCAGACAAAAATACACCCACAGGTACATCCGCGAACAATCGTTTGGATACCGCATCCTGCAATAAGTCGTCGAGCTGCTCTTTGGCATTGCTATAGCTGCCTTTAAATTGGTGTTCGCCTTTATAATCGATATCCCAATAGCAGTTGATAGACATGTCGCCATTTTGGATATCAAAAGTAAAACAATGGCCTGCATGCAATTTTTTTACTTCATTAAATATTGAATAAGGGTCGGGAATATGTCCCCAAGTTAAATAATAACCTATGGCATCTTTCGAAATGGTGAGATGATCATTATGACGTTGGATGGATGATAATTGACTTGAAAACTCCAAGTGCTTGCCATTATGAGCATAATAAAAAGGTTTTTGACCCAAACGATCTCTTGCACCGAAAAGCGTCTGTTTTTTTTCATCATAAATAACAAAAGCAAACATCCCATTAAAATGATTGACACAATCGTCTCCATATTCCAAATAAGCCGCACATATCACTTCGGTATCACTGGATGTTTTAAAAGTATATCCCAAGGCCATTAATCGTTCCTTGATAGCCATGAAGTTGTATACTTCACCATTGAAAACAATATGAATGTGTTCATAGTAGGTAAATGGCTGATCAGAGCGTGGATCCAGATCTATAATGGCTAAGCGGTTGTGTCCGAAAGTTATTTGATGCTCATTTTTGCTGTATGTTTGCCAGCCCATCTTGTCAGGACCTCTGAAAGCAGTTCGTTTCAGTTTATCTTGAATTTGATCTTCTCTATAGGCTAATGTTGTTCCGTATATTCCGCACATAAACTGGCTCTTTAAACGTTAGATTTGGATTGATTTAAACAGGAATGATATATTTTTAAATGCTCTTGAAACACATGTTCAATATCGAATATAGAGGCAATGTCTTCATAAAGTTTTTCTGATTTTTCAAGTGCCATATCTTGATGTTTTATAACCTCAGCCATCGCTTCGTCGAAAGACTCCAACTCACTTAAGTATGCATTACTGTCATTGAGATAATCTGGAATACTCCCTACAGGTGTTGCTATAATGGGTGTTTTAGCCGCTGCAGCTTCAATAATTACCACGGGAAGTCCTTCCCAGAGTGAGGGAAGCACTAGACAATCGGCTTTTGCTAGAAATGGTTTGACATCGTTTTGAAATCCGTGAAGCTCAAAATAGGCTTCTAACTTATGGATTTTTATTTGGGTCTCAAGTTCATTTTTTAAAGGTCCGTCACCAACCACGTGAATCATAAAATGATCCATTTGTCTTTGAAGCAATTGTTGAGCTGCTTCAACCATTCTTAACGGACTTTTTTCCTGACTTAATCTGCCTAGAAATAGGAATTGAAAAACACCATTAGTTGTAATGGCTTCATTTTTATGGAAGTCAAAATCCTTAAAATTCACACCATTAGGAATACTAACGCTTTTGGATTTGTTGTACCACTTTTTACCTTTTTTACTAAAAATGATATCCACGTTGCGAAAAGGTTTGGTCAAGAACAACATCAATTTTTTGCCTTGACCTTCCACTTCATTAGAGTGCAAAGTAAATATCAAAGGTGTTTTTCTGGAGCTTAGTTTGTATAAGCTTCCAAATAATGCCGCATGATATAAGTGACAATGGATGACAACATCTTCATATTGATTAACAATAGCCTTGAAGTTTTTAAGCGCTGTTACTAAGGATGTATTCTTAAAAGACGTCACACCTAACAAGTGATACTCAATACCTTGTTGCTTGAATCGGTTTTCGAGCGTCACTAAGGTGCTCGATAAAGAAACTACAATCGTTTTATGTGTGGTCATGCTTTGTTTCGCGAGCTGAAAAACCATTTGTTCTGCGCCACCTCCACCTAAAGTACTTGTAATATGAATGATCGTCACGCTGTTGTATTTAAGAGTTCGGCTTCTTCGCTATCCTCATTTTCTTCTAAAACATCCGTATCCGAAATGTTCTCTGTGATACGAATGAATAACCATATAGAAATAAAGATGAGAAAAAAGTTATCGAAATAGTTATGAGTTGTCATCAATATAATAAGCAATGTCATTGCCAACATGGGTTTATATTCTTCATCTTTGTAAAGAGGCGTGCTTTTGAAAAGCATGAAAAGATAAATTCCAAGAAATATTAGAAAAGGAATAATTCCTGCTTCACCAATAACCATGAGATACGCATTATGAACACCTTGTTTATCTTCATCAATACCACTCAATTGTCTGTAACCATTCCCTAAAATAGGACGATCAAGAATGTCTTCATAATAACGCGACCAAGTTTTAGTTCTACTATCGTCCTGAATAACAGATATGCTGGATTTATTATTGTCGCTGAAAAGATTCTCCAAAGCGTTAAAGCGAACAGCATCTACCTTAAGTAAAGAACCCACGGTAAATATTACAATGAGGGCTCCAACACCTAAACCGAAATTTAATGAATTCTTTCGATCAGAAATCACGGAAATAATACTGACTAATAACCATAAAATGATAAAGGTTCTAGAAAATGTCAGCAATCCGGCAAAGGTTATCAGAAACTGACCTAAGAGCTTCAATTTATGAGGTTTGATTCTAAAACTTAAACAATAGGCAATAACGCAAACGAATCCGGCGCCATTAGGATCTAAGAAAAGTCCGCTATAGCGACCAAATCCACCTTGAAAAAAGATGGCATGAATGAGTATACTAGAAGCTCCTAACAGCAACAAAACAAATAGTTCTTTTTTAGAAGTATCACGAGCTAATTCGGCTCCACATATCACAACAACTACATATTTGATAAGGTCATTTCTGAAAAACATCGGGTCACCAGCGAGATAGACCAAGCCACTAATCACAAAGTAGAGTACTCCTAAGAAGAGGAACGGCAAGACAATCCCACGCTTTTTACTGAAAAAATAATATAAAATAAGCATGCCAATCATTAACAGGCTAAACGGACTACCAATGGCTTCATCGTAAGAGAAAAAACTTGGGATGCCCCAAAGTAGCAGAATGAGTGCCAAGTACTTTATAATTTTCATCGGACTTTTCTAATTAGACGTTTTGGCATGTATGCTAAAAACACTAGCATACAAGCCATCAGTTTTAGTGGTTTTAGCCGAAGCGATTTATCAGAATAAAACAACCAAGACTTCACATAATTAAACGCTTGAGTTCGATAATATTTGTATTTAAAAATGTCATTAGTCTTTACATCCTTTAACGCATAGTAGGCACTGTAGTAACCACCACGTGCAATTTGTTTTCTGGATTTTTTTGAAGTGATGAGACTATTAGGTGATACATGCGCCTTTAAAAATACTTTATTGACACATAGAAAATCATATTTTTTATTAATTCGATTCCAGGTCTGGCTTTCTTCAACATGAGATTCTGAATCAGCATAGAGTGGATGCGCCTTTAGAATGTCGGTACGCCAAGATGTCCATTTGTCGCCTACCAATTCTTTTTTCATATCTAACACACGCTCCTTAAAACTAACAATCCACTTGTCCTCTGGAAACACATCACCTTTAATCTGATCATCTTCATCCACCACAAGTGTCCAAACAGCCGCAATATTGTTTTTTGCCTGGTCAATTTCCTCCCAAATGGCTTTGATATCTTCTAGTGAGTTAGCGACAAATGTATCATCACTATCAGCAATAATGGTAATTTTGTCATGGCATTTCTCAAGACCAAAATTTACAGCTTTTGGTTTTCCTTGATTTTCTGAAAGACAGTAATAATCAATATCAAAATCAGAAGTTTCCTGTTTCCATGTTTCGATTAAGGATTGCGTATCATCGGTACTAGCATCATCTATAACGATCCAATTGAAACCCTTATAAGTCTGCTGACATAAGGATTCATAAACACGATGAATCAAGTGGGCTCTATTATATGTTGGTGTTAGGATGTTAAACATACTGCTTTTTGAGGTAGTAAATATAAATATATAAAATAACACTATTTACTATGGAAACTAAAGAGGTTGCCAAGGCTAAACCATAGACACCATAATGTTTAATCAAGATGTAATTAAGAATAATATTTAACACAAGACTGATTACTGAGGTAATCACCATGAAGTTATTTTTGTTAATGGAAGTCAAGAAATGGTTCATCATCAATCCTGTGATATAGGATGGAATTTGAAGTAGGTACATTTGCTGAATTTGAGACACGATTTCCGTATCTGAACTCGTGAATTGATTGCGTTCAAAAAATAAACTGATAATTTGTGGTGAAAAAATAAATAGTACCACCGTTAGAGCGCAACTAAAAATAACCAGTTGTTTTAACATCGACTGTAATTTCACAAAGGCTTGTGCCTTATCTTCGATGGCATTTTTAGAGAAATACGGTAACATAACGTTACCTACCGCTATGCCAACGATACCAATGGCGAAAGCGGGTATTTTTATCCCATAATTTAAAGCCGCGATAGAACCAATCACGAGTTGAGCTGAAAAGTACTGATCTACAAAAGGGTTGACACCAACTAATAAACTTGAGGATAGTTTGGCTGGTAATTGACCGAAAAGTGTTTTAACATCTGAAGACACAAAGTCAGGCTTGCTTATGTGAATGAGATTTCGTTGAATCGCAATTAACAGCACAAATAAAAATCCAAATATGCTTCCTAGGAGCGTTCCGACGGCGAGTACGATATCACCTAATGCTTCTTTGAAGAACAACAAACACACAATAATGGTTATAGGTGTGAAAATTGAACTTAGCGACGAAAATCGGAATTCGCCATCAATCGTAAGTAATCCATTAATAATGGATGAGAGTCCCCAGAATAGAATACAGGGAGCGACAAAATAAAATTGCTTCTTAATTAAAGCATAATAGTGCTCGGTATGCCCTTGAAAAAACACTTCTAGATACACATCTGTAAAAAGAAAGGCAATTAAGAAGAAGAGCATGGCAACTCCAATCGTAACCAGAAAACTAGTACTTTGAAATCTCCCAATCATCAGCTTGTTAAGCTTCAGGGTACTTACATAATTAGGAATAAAGACACTTTTAAAAGAACCCAGAAAAACATTGTAGATTAAACTAGGTACGAGTATGGCAATGTAAAATGTATCTAAGAGTTCTGAGAGTCCAAACCTATCGGCAATGACCATTTCTTTTCCAAAACCAAGACCTTTCACTAACAACGTCAATAAACCAACAGTAACAATATTTGTAACCGTTGCATTATTGAGATGTTTCTTAATGAATTTTAGTAATTTGGATTTGGGATTCAATAGCTACTATTTTATTAAAGATTATGTCTACCACTAGCGAAATTAAATTTTTTTTTAAATCTGTATTTACCAAAACAAATTGTTTAGATAAAGTGAGGATTAAAACGTATGAATGACCTTTTTAAGTCAGCTTTCTTTCATGTGTTCTGAAATTGACTACACCATTAACTATTGTTTTGTGTTTTCAATAATGTGTTAAGAATCATTTTGTCAGAGGCCACGTACTGTTGGTAATATTGATGATTCTGATGCATCATAGACTGCATCAAGTCTTTATTCTCAAATAATCGTACAATATTTTCTATAAGTTCTTCAGTATTACTAAAATCTAGAAAATTAGATGCTGTTTTAAATGAACCCGGTAATTCATACATCAGTGGTTCAGAAACAATCGCTCTCGAAGCAGCGACATATTCTGCAAATTTCCATCCGATGGAATCATGTAAGCCAGTTGTTGCTACACAGACATTATGATCTTTAATAGCTTGTAAAAAACTTTTCTTATTGGTAATGGAATGTGGCACTAGGACATCTTTGGCTACAACATTTGAGTAATCGTCTATTTGTATCCCACCAGTGAAATTTTTACCAAATTCTTTTTGACACGCTCTTACGAAAGCTATTCTATCCAAGTTGATCTTTGCTCTTTGGGATTTCAATTGTTCTGATGCTACATCATTTGGATTCCATAATCGACAAAGGAATAACACCTTGTTCGTAGCGTTGATTTGAGGTCCAAATTCGAAAGCAGAGGGTTTAAATACATTCTTTTTAATATGCTTTCGAATAAACGATTTTAATTGGTCTTTTAGAGGTAGTGGATAATTTCCTGAATAATCAAAAGAGTAATTGAGACCCAATGGGTATATGTGTTTATTACTACTAAAAGCTTTCAATAGCTTAGAATAGCTACGCTTAAAATAGAAGTCGGCATGAAAATGATTCTTAAAATACTCAAGATTTGCTTCTAGTGTTCCATCCATCCAGTTGAGCCCGTCTAAGGTGTCATAAATAAGCGTGTGTTTATTATTCACTACAACTTTAATAACAGGTTTAGAATCATTTAATACCACAGGTTTTGATTTTAAAGTGATAATGCCTTGTTGTTTCAACTTAGTAAATCCATCATAAATTTGGTACAAATGAGGTGACGGACTGAATTCTACTTCACAAGTAAATAAAGGTTGATTCATTGTTGCGCTAAATAGATGCGTTAATTTATAAACTTATAATTGAATATTGGGTTTTAATGTTTTAAAAAGTGTCTTTCACCATCTTTTTACTGATAATTACTAGGATTTTGTAAGAATTATAGGCAAAAGTGTTAATGTTTTAGTTGATAACGTCCATATTTTCTTTTCGATCGTATATGCAAGTAAATAAATCGTCGATGTGTCATTATTCTTAGATATAATACATATTGTAAGAATTTATTTACTTTAAATTGCATTAGAACGAATAATAAATACTTTAAACGTCTTTTTTGACAAATATTATATAGATTGACCCATAATTAATTACAAGCCCCAAATATTAATAGCAAATGAAGTCCCCAAATTCACTATGCCTACGTTTAGGCAGTACAAACTATTTTGTGAAGAGAATAGTTTTTGTATTCGTATTGACTGTTTTGTCCCTCAACTCATTTTCTCAAACCAAAGCATTTCCCTCAATAAAAGGTGCTGGTAGCTACGTTACTGGTGGAAGAGGCGGTATTGTTGTAAAGGTAACTAATCTGAACAATTCCGGACCTGGAAGTTTACGAGCTGCACTAATGATGACCGTTCCTCGAACGATTGTTTTTGAAGTCAGTGGTACCATCACATTGACATCTGCGATTGAACTAATACAAGAAAACTCAAACTTCACAGTTGCGGGTCAAACAGCACCTGAAGGCGGTATTACCATATCCAATCATTTGATTCAAATGGGTGGCGGTTACAACAGGCCTTCACAACCGTGTAATAATGTGATTTGGCGTTATGTAAGATTTAGAAATGGTCGATACAACGGTCAGCCCGACGTAAGAGAGCATAACGGAATTATTTCGACTGGATGTGACGGACTTGTTTTTGATCATTGTAGTTTTAGTTTTTGTGACGACCAAGCCATTTCTATGGGAGGTGATTGGGGTGCATTAAGAGATATTACGATTCAAAATTGTGTGTTTTCTGAAAACGCTACAGCCGTAATTGTTGGGTTAAACAGTAACTATCCAACAGGTGATATGACCTCTATTAATAATTTATATGTGGATCAAGGACATAGAACACCGAATGCAGGAGGTACATTGCAATATGACATTATCAACAATGTCTACTTTAATTGGGGATCGCGACTTACTAATGCCAATGCAGGAAGCCCAGAAATTAATTTTATAGGAAACTACCTAAAACCAGGGGACTTTACTTTAAACGGTAGTGCTAATAAGGTTCAGAATATCACGGGAAACATTTATACAGCAAATAATTATCATTCAACATATTACACGACACCTCAAGTTGATGATCGTAATTTATGGCAAAATTTTTATACTAATGCTTGGTTATCAGACAGTCACTTTTCTTCTACCATGCATCCACTACTTGAAAACCCTACCATTACAACGGCACAACAAGCTTACACTGATGTTTTATCAGATGTAGGTGCTAATAAATTTTTAAATCCAGATGGTTCTTATGGGAATTATCAAGATAGCTTTGATGTTTTGAAGATTGGTAATGTTCAAAACAATATCAGTAGTGATCCGTTTAATAAGAATTGGACACTCCCAACTTTGCCTAATAATTCAAGACCTAGCAACTATGATTCTGATAATGATGGAATGGCCGATCTTTGGGAACTCAATACGTTTAATAGTCTTTCTAACGATGGAACGGTTGACACCGACGGAAATGGCTATCCTGATTTAGAAGATTTTTTGAATGGTGTTGATATCGCTTCAACTTCAGGTAGTCAAGTTTCCATTTCTGCGGATACTACAATTATTTGTGAAGGTCAGTCAGTAACTTTAACGGCTTCTGGCGCTGATTCCTATGATTGGAGCCCCAATTCAGAAACGACAAGTAGTATTTCGGTATCTCCAACTGTGACTACAACCTATACGGTGACAGGAACTCACTCTGATGGAAGTACAACTCAGGATACGGTGACCATCACAGTTAATGAATTACCTATTGCAAATGCTGGTGAAGATGTTGAAACATGTATTGGAACTTCAGTGACATTAACAGCATCGGGAGGAACTTCTTATCAATGGAATACAGGAGAAACTTCTGCATCTATAACAGTGAATCCAACTCAAACGACTACATATTCTGTTGAGGTAACACAAAATGGATGTGTAAGTACAGATGCTGTTTTGGTAACTGTTAATGATTTACCAATAGTAGACGCTGGAGAAGATCAAACTATTTTTATAGGTGAAAGTGTGACGCTTACCGCAACTGGTGCAGATACATATTTGTGGAGTACTGGTGAAACTACACAAACCATTTCAGTTAACCCAATTTTAGATACGTCTTATTCTGTCACAGGTACTACCAATAATTGTCAATCTTCTGATACCGTTACCGTTTTTTTGGTAGATGACAGTGTCGTTGCCAATGCTGGAGACGATACTGGGATTTGTAACGGAGAAAGCGTTATACTTACAGCATCTGGAGGATCAACTTATTTATGGAGTACTGGAGAAACAACACAGAATATTGAGGTCTCTCCAACAGAGACCACGACGTATACAGTAACCGCTTTTAGTGTTTCTGGTAATAATCAAGATCAAGATAGTGTCACCGTAACGGTGAATGCTATTCCACAAGCAGATGCAGGAACAGATGTTAGTATTTGTGCCGGTGAGAGTACCGTTTTGACAGCTACTGGTGGATCGACGTACTTGTGGAGTAACGGTGAAACGTCACAATCTATTTCAGTAAGTCCATTAACTACTACAAATTATACTGTTGAGGTATCCGAAAACAACTGTTCATCTATAGCTACAGTGGTCGTTTCGGTCAACGCCTTACCAAACACTAATGCAGGCCAAGATGTGACCATCACCGAAGGAGCATCAACCACATTAACTGCGACAGGTGCAGATACTTACTTATGGAGTACAGGAGAGACCACTGCAAGTATTACGGTGAGTCCAGCAGGAACAACCACATACAATGTTACAGGGTTCTCGAATGGCTGCGAAACTTCAGATGATGTGACAGTCACGGTAAACACAGAGAACGTCACTGCAGATGCAGGAACAGATGTTAGTATTTGTGCTGGTGAGAGTACCATTTTGACAGCTTCAGGAGGCGCAAGTTACCAGTGGAGTACAGGAGACACAACACCGAGTATTTCGGTAGCACCTTCAGTAACGACTACTTACACAGTAACAGTCTTTAATACCAATCAAACCGCATCAGACCAAGCAAGTGTTACGGTCACGGTAAATGCCCTTCCTAATACAGATGCAGGTCAAGATGTGACCATCACCGAAGGAGTATCAACCACATTAACTGCGACAGGTGCAGATACCTACTTATGGAGTACAGGAGAGACCACTGCAAGTATTACGGTGAGTCCAGCAGGAACAACCACATACAGTGTTACAGGGTTTTCGAATGGCTGCGAAACTTCAGATGATGTGACAGTCACGGTAAACACAGAGAATGTCACCGCAGATGCAGGAACAGATGTTAGTATTTGTGCTGGCGAGAGTACTGTTTTGACAGCTTCAGGAGGTGCAAGCTACCAGTGGAGTACAGGAGACACCACTCCGAGTATTTCGGTAGCACCTTCAGTAACGACTACTTACACAGTAACAGTTTTTAATACGAATCAAACCGCATCAGACCAAGCAAGTGTTACGGTCACGGTAAATGCCCTTCCTAATACAGATGCAGGCCAAGATGTGACCATCACCGAAGGAGCATCAACCACATTAACTGCGACAGGTGCAGATACTTACTTATGGAGTACAGGAGAGACCACTGCAAGTATTACGGTGAGTCCAGCAGGAACAACCACATACAGTGTTACAGGGTTCTCAAATGGTTGCGAATCTTCAGATGATGTGACAGTCACGGTAAACACAGAGAACGTCACCGCAGATGCAGGAACAGATGTTAGTATTTGTGCTGGCGAGAGTACTGTTTTGACAGCTTCAGGAGGCGCAAGCTACCAATGGAGTACAGGAGAGACCACTCCGAGTATTTCGGTAGCACCTTCAGTAACGACTACTTACACAGTAACAGTTTTTAATACGAATCAAACCGCATCAGACCAAGCAAGTGTTACGGTCACGGTAAATGCCCTTCCTAATACAGATGCAGGCCAAGATGTAACCATCACCGAAGGAACATCCACCACATTAACTGCGACAGGTGCAGATACTTACTTATGGAGTACAGGAGAGACCACTGCAAGTATTACGGTGAGTCCAACAGGAACAACTACATACAGTGTTACAGGATTCTCGAATAGCTGCGAATCTTCAGATGATGTGACAGTCACGGTAAACACAGAGAACGTCACCGCAGATGCAGGAACAGATGTTAGTATTTGTGCTGGTGAGAGTACTGTTTTGACAGCTTCAGGAGGCGCAAGTTACCAGTGGAGTACAGGAGAGACCACTCCGAGTATTTCAGTAGCACCTTCAGTAACGACTACTTATACCGTAACAGTCTTTAATACGAATCAAACCGCATCAGACCAAGCAAGTGTTACGGTCACGGTAAATGCCCTTCCTAATACAGATGCAGGCCAAGATGTGACCATCACCGAAGGAGCATCAACCACATTAACTGCGACAGGTGCAGATACCTACTTATGGAGTACAGGAGAGACTACTGCAAGTATTACGGTGAGTCCAACAGGAACAACAACATACAGTGTTACTGGGTTCTCGAATGGCTGTGAGTCTACAGACACTATTTTGGTAACTGTTGAGCCGTTCGAATTTACGGTAAGTGCCGGAGGAGATGTAGCTATTTGTCAAGGTTACGAGACAACTTTAACAGCGACCGAGGGTGATGCCTATTTATGGAGTACTGGCGAAACAACTCAAAGTATCACTGTGTCACCTTCTAATACACAGACATACACTGTGACTGTTTTTCTTGATGAATATCAAGCAGAGGCAGATGTGACCGTTGGAGTTAATCCAAATCCAAATGTTGTCATTATGAATGGAGATGAAGTCATGATTCTTGAAGGAGAATTTGTAACGCTTTCGGCTTCAGGTGCCAATTCATATGTATGGAACAATGGTGCGACACAGCCTAATATTGCCGTTAGTCCGATGACAACCACCGTTTATGAAGTTACAGGTTTTATCAATAACTGTGAAGACACCAAATCGATAGTAGTTAATGTTGTTGAAACGGTACAAGCAGATGCTGGAGACGACATGACAATTTGTAGCGATGAAACTATTACATTAACCGCCAATGGTGGCGAAGCGTATTTATGGAGTACTGGAGAAACTACTCAAAGCATTGAAGTATCGCCAAACGAGGACACCGAATATTCAGTGTTGGTTTATAATGCATTAGATAGCGATGAAGACACAGTGATGGTTTATGTAGAGAACTGTAGTATTGTTGAATTACCTGAAGAATCGCAAGCCTTTGAATTTATCGTTTATCAAGATCCGTTGAACGACTTAATTAAAGTAAAGATTAATGGATTAAATAATGTTAATGCAAGAGGAATCTCCATTTATGACTTGAATGGACGACAAATTTATACGGAGATGTTTAGTCCTTCCGAAGTGCAAACGCAATCACAAATGACTAGAACTATTAATGCTAGTGCTTATGCAAGAGGTGTTTATATGGTTCAACTCATTTATGATGACACTAAAATTACCAAGAAAATACCTATCCGATGAATGCCCAATAAAACAATTTGAGTTTAAAAACCATTGCATATGCAATGGTTTTTTATTTGAACATAAAGGATTGAATAGTCGCTGTAGAATCACAATTTAAAACACGAAGCTCGACGGGTTTGTCATGAAGCTCGTTTTCGATGAGGTACGTTTTGCAACCCTCAGATTTTGTATCGCTTTCAGCAAAGTTGACATCTCCTGTTTTAATTAAGTTGGAAATGACAAGCGTATCCAAATTGTATGAAGCCATGGAAGCCTGAGCAGCTTCTGAATAAAAATGCTTTTTAATAGAAATATTCTTAATCGTTCTGGCGTTTGGTCCATAGGAGCAAGACGTTTTTTTTCCACCCAGGAAAAAAGCGAGTAAAACAAGGCCAATAGAGAATCCTCCTAAATAATAGCCAACGCGGTGTATCAATTTCATTTGTGTTGTTTTAGCTAGAAAATTAACAAATTGACATCGCTAAAGTCAAGATCAAACCAATCGGCTACCGATTTATTTGTTAAAATTCCGTGGTAAAAGTACAACCCATTTTTCAATCCGCGATCAAATCGGATAGCATTTTCTATTCCGCCATCTTCAGCAATCTTTAATAGGTAAGGCGTAAAAATATTACTTATGGAAACTGAAGCAGAACGCGAATACCTAGCAGGTATATTTGGCACACAATAGTGAACAACACCATTATATTCAAAAGTTGGTTTATCATGATTGGTGACTTCGCTCGTTTCAAAACAACCACCCATATCAATGCTAACATCAATAACAACGGCACCTGTTTTCATGGTATTCACCATAGCTTCAGTCACGACAATAGGTGATCTGTTTTTTCCACGTACAGCGCCAATGGCAACATCACATCGTTTTAAGGCTTTAATAAGGTTTTTTGGTTGAAGGGTTGATGTGTATAAAGTGCGGCCTAAGTTAGATTGAACACATCTTAATTTGGTGATTGAATTATCAAAAATCTTAACGTTAGCACCTAATCCGAGAGCAGATCGCGCAGCAAATTCACCAACAGTTCCAGCACCAATGATGACCACTTCGGTAGGAGGAACACCACTAATGTTTCCAAACATCAAACCATTGCCATTATTGACATTAGACAGCAATTCTGAAGCAATCAAAATAGAGGCAGTTCCGGCGATTTCGCTTAGAGATCGTACGGCAGGATAAGCACCATCATCATCTTTAATAAACTCAAAAGCTAAGGCAGTTACACGTTTTGAAGCTAAGGCTTCGAAGTATTTTTTACTTTGAGTCTTGAGTTGTAATGCTGAAATAAGCAAGGTTTGTGGATTAATTTGTTTGATTTCATCCAATGAAGGTGGTTCAACCTTCAAAATAATAGGGCAGGAGAACACTTTTGATGTGTCTTTAGTAATTTCGGCACCTGCTTCACTATAGGTTTTGTCTTTGAAGTTAGCACCTTCACCAGCACCTGATTCAATCATGACACGGTGTCCATTAGAGACTAAGGCAGATACAGCGTCAGGTGTTAAACAGACTCGTTTTTCTTGAAAATGGGTTTCCTTGGGAATGCCAATAAATAAATCCCCTTTTTTTTTGAAGATTTCAAGAGTTTCTTCTTGAGGTAATAATTGTGCTTTAGTAAAAGGCGATAGCGATTTGCTCATGTATGTAAAATTGGAAATTCAAATTACAAATAAAAATTCATTTTTTACAAAATTAGTTTTTATAACTATATTAGAGATAATTTTCTATATTGTTCGTATGTTAAAACAAATTACTTACAAAGATATTTTTATTGTCGTACTAATTCTGGTACTGACGTTTGGGTATTTTTTAGATATTGTTGAGGAAAATAGAATTGAAGTCGATTTTTATTTGTTCAAAATCGGGAGTTTTGGTTTTCAAGACGTAGCAAGTTTCTTTTACTTTTTGAAAATGAAACTTTTAATTTTATTCTTTAGTTTAATTTGGTATTTTACATGTAAGAATTGGTGGAAAATTTCTATACTTATTATTGCTTCAATTGAGATTTTTAAAATTGCTAATGTTTTAGGAAATACAACAAGGCAGGTTGATGAAGTAGAGTTTTTAACAAGTCTCCCTATTACAATACCATTAATTTTTTTAATTTCTTTTTTTTTACGCAGACTCTATTTATATAGTTTATCATTAAAAATTGGTAAAAATCTAGATCGAGAAATTGATGCGGTGTTCTTCGAATTAGAGAATAATAAATATAATCGTCTTGACGAGTTGAAAAATAGAGTTTCAAATCTCAAGAAAAACACTGATAAAGAAGATGAATATTTAAGAGAGTTAATAAAAATAAGAGATGATTTTTACAAAATATAGGTTATGAAAAAAAGGGCACATATTAATTTTTATAAATATCTCCGATATGAGATTATAATTGTAATACTTATTTTGATCTTACCTTTTATTTTCTACACTTATTTATTCGTGCCTGAGTCAAAGGTTTGGGAAAATAAATTGTTTAGTTTTGATTCTGGCCAATTTGATAATGCGAATTATATGTTTTGGTTCATGAATTTAAAAATCTTTACTCTTTCAATACTTACAATTTGGTATTTAACTTGCAAGCACTTTTGGCGGTTTATATTAATAGTTCCAATTCACTTGGAGATTTATAAGCTAATTTCATTATTTAAAGTGTCTAACTTCGGTTACGATGTTTCAACTTCTCATAATTATGAAGTATTTTATTTTTCTATTCCATATTTATTAATTCTTTTTTTGATTTCAAATAGACTTGGTTATTTTAAACATAACAAGAATTATAATCAAAAAATAAATGAAAAAATAAACAAATCTTTAATTAAGCTCTCTTCTTTTAAAGCACAGAATTATAGGAATGTACATCGAGAAATGAAAAAACTCTATTTGGAAAAAGAGAATATGGACAAAAGAGTATACCTCATCAAGTTGATTCAATTAAGAGAACTACTAACAACTTATAATTAATACTATTTCTTAGCAGCTTCAATCTCCTTTATTATTTCATCAAGGAGAGCCTTCTTTTCTTCAGACCATTGAGCTTTTAACCTGTCATCGATATAAGATTCAATTTCCGCTTTGGTCCTAGTCTTAGGTGATGTTGTTACTTCCTTAAACATTTCACCTTTTCCAGTAATTAACCACACCAAATTTACTTGTGGGTATTCTTTTACAATACGTTCAATAACATCACTTCCCACAGAGGCATTATTTTTTTGCATACGAAGAATGTATCCATTAGCGGTACCAATGGATATATCAAATTGCCTGGCACTCATATTTAAAGCGGAGACCAGCTGCATAATCCGATTTATGGTTTTACTCATTTCTAATAGGGATTTACAAGAGTAATAAAATAGTCATCTCTACAAATGTAACAGATTTTTATTTTAAGAGGCGGATGTTCTGAATATTTTCTATTGCTTTAAACAGAAATGTTTCTTTAGAAATGCAGAAAATAATAATAAAAGGATTAAAAAATTAAAAATATTGCTTGATTTTACCCCAAACACCTTTGGGCTTCATCATAAATTCTTCCTCCAATTCCTGCATGGATTTACCAGCATTATTTATTTTATTGAACATTTTTGCTCTTATCAAATAAATTGACGGGACAACAATTGCCATGATTGGTAATAAATAAATTATTTGAAATTCATCTAGAGTACTTGAATCATCAAAAAAGAAAGATGTAATTTGATAAATAAACATCGTGATAGGAACCAAAATTACATGGTACCACCAATGTCTGCAGGTAAAGAACCAAATAAAAAGAAACACAGCAGGCACAGCTTTACCTGTTAAAATCCACATAGCTGTATTAGCATTTTCATAAAGTCCACTTTCGTAGGTAAATAAAAAGGTGTCCCAAGTTTTTTGCTTAGGAACACCTTCATATAAATAAAATAGGTATGGAGAAGTCGCTATGAATATAGCTGTTAAACTTCCCAATAATATTTTTCTGTTAGCCCCTTGTCGGAACTTTGATTGACTTTTTATCGACGTTTGTTGTTGTTTGTCCATCTAAGTTGATTAAATCAGTTGCATGAGCTGTAAACAACATTCCACCGAAAATAGCGATTGCTAGTACGTACTTTTTAGTCTTCATAATATAAGGGATTAAATTAATTAATTGTTCAAATATAAGAAGTGCCTATATTCTAATTAGTTAAACGGACTGTTAAAAACGGACCTTTCAATCACCTTATTGTTACGGTTTTTCCGTAAATACCAGCAATAACGTGGTGTTAAGCTGCCAATTTATTTTCTAAATTTTGTACTGCTCCATAGCGTTTTTCTGGGTTAATGTTCTATTTTGGCTCAATTTGAGGGTTCTTGAGGTTTGATCTTTGCAAGAAATATTAATAATTACGGCATCTTCTGGCATGAGACTCAAAGCACGATCAGGCCATTCTATAAACACCCAATGATCATCTTGAAAATAATCTTCAAAACCGAAATTCAAGGCTTCCTCTTCATCGTTTATTCGATAAAGATCAAAATGATATATGCTAGTGTCATCCGCTGAATATTCATTCACAATTGAAAAAGTGGGACTACTAACCACATCCGTGCTACCTAAGGCACGAACCAAGCTTTTGATGAGTGTCGTTTTACCTACACCCATATCACCATTGAACAAAACCGTTTTAGATTCACAATGGTCTAAAATTTGTTTTGCTACAGAACTTAGTTCTTCTATTTGAAAGGTCATTTCAATCATGGATGATTCGCATATTATCAGCAAAAACAATTTTTTGCCTATTTCAACAAGCAATGATACACAAAATTTATCAAAAAAACTAGAAAAAAGTGTATTTCATCGGATATTTATGCATTACATAGACTTTTACTTCGGATTCATGACCACGAATGGAATGATCATTTCTTCTAACGAAACGCCGCCATGCTGATACGTATTTCTGTAATAACTAACGTAGTGATTGAAGTTATTTGGATACGCTAAAAAATAGTCTCCTTTTGCAAAAATGAATGAACTACTCATTGTCAAGGCTGGTAGTTTCACTTCTTTTGGATCCTTAACAGCTAAGACTTCTCTATCTTCATAAGTGAGACTTCTACCGGTTTTGTATCTTAAATTCAGACTGGTGTCACGATCTCCAATGACCTTTGACGGATTTTTAACATTGATAGTCCCATGGTCTGTCGTTAAAATGAGCTTAAATCCGAGATTCTGCGCCTGTTGAATCATTTCCAGCAACGGCGAGTTTTTAAACCAACTTACGGTTAGGGACCGATAGGCTTTGTCATTAGAGGCAAGCTCCTTTACAACATCCATTTCAGTTTTTGAATGCGACAGCATATCAACAAAATTATAAACAATCACAGAGAGATCATTGTCTTTAAGCGTTTTAAAGTTTTCTACTAATTTTTTACCAGCCTTTAAATTGGTGATTTTATGATATTCGGTTCTCAGGTTTTGCAATCCCAAGCGTTTCAATTGTGCATTTAAAAATTCTTCTTCATGTAAGTTTTTACCACCTTCATCGATGTCGTTCTTCCATAAATCTGGGTGTTTCTTTTCCATATCAAGAGGCATTAACCCAGAAAAAATCGCATTTCTTGCATATTGTGTGGCTGTTGGTAAAATGCTATAAAATGGTTCTTCTGAAGCCTTTTTGTAATAGTTATTTACTATGGGCTCAAAAGCTTTCCACTGGTCATAACGTAAATTATCAATGACCACTAGTAATGTGGGTTGATCGTCACTTAATTCTGGAACAACCTTGTCTTTGAATAGTTGATGCGATAGGGTTGGCGCAGCAGCATTAGATTCAAACCAAGACGCATAGTTAGATTCAATGAATTTCCCAAACTGGACGTTGGCCTCCGTTTTTTGAGATTCTAAAATCTCAGTCATTCCTACATCTTCAATATCTTCTAACTGTAATTCCCAATAAATAAGTTTCTGGTACAAATCACTCCATTCTTCAAATGAATTTACCATAGATAAATCCATGGCTATTTTTCTAAATTCTTGCTGATAATTAGACGTGGTCTTTTCTGAAATTAAACGAGAATGGTCCAAATTCTTTTTCAAGCTCAGTAAGATTTGATTAGGATTCACTGGCTTTATTAAATAATCAGCAATCTTGTTCCCAATGGCTTCTTCCATAATATACTCTTCCTCACTTTTTGTAATCATAACTACAGGAAGATTGGCTCGTTTTTCCTTAATTTCATTTAAGGTTTCAAGACCTGTTAGTCCTGGCATATTCTCATCTAGAAAGACGATATCGAAATTAGCATCATCAATAATTTCTAGGGCTTCCGTGCCACTTTGACAAGTGGTAACGTTATATTGTTTCTGCTCTAAAAAGATGATATGAGGTTTAAGTAGATCGATTTCGTCGTCAACCCAAAGAATATTTATAGTGTTCATGTATATTTGTTTAAAATTAATGTAAAAGCTATCGTTTGAAGACTCACAACAAACTTAAAATCTTTAACGACCCAATTTACGGATTTATTACGATTCCGAATTCTGAAATATTCGATTTAATCGAACATAAATTCTTTCAACGCTTGCGTAGGATTTCACAAATGGGTTTGTCTTATCTGGTATATCCTGGTGCGCATCACACCCGATTTCATCATGCCATCGGTTGTATGTATTTAATGCAGAAAGCTGTGAATGTGCTTCGTTTTAAAGGAGTTACCATTTCAAATGAAGAGGAGAAAGCGCTCTACATCGCAATTTTATTACATGATATTGGTCATGGACCGTTTTCACATGCCATGGAACATAGTATTGTAAATGGCATATCTCATGAGGAAATTTCAATGTTATTTATGAAAAAACTCAATGAAGAATTTAACGGAAGTTTAACGCTTGCCATACAAATTTTCGAAGGGAACTACCATAGGCCATTTCTATGTGAGCTCATTTCGAGTCAATTTGATATGGACAGAGCCGATTATTTGAAACGTGATAGTTTTTACACAGGTGTTGCTGAGGGTAATATCAATAGTGAACGTCTTATAACCATGTTGAATGTTGTGAATAACACCTTGGTAGTAGAAGAAAAAGGAATATATAGTGTTGAAAAATTTTTGGTAGCGAGACGTTTTATGTACTGGCAAGTGTATTTACATAAAACAGGATTAGTAGCAGAACAATTGCTAACTAGAGTTCTTAAGCGCGCTAAAGAACTCACAAGTCAAGGTGTGCAACTTCAGTCGAGCGATGCCTTGTCTTATTTTCTGAAAAACGAAATTTCTGCAAAAAACTTTGATGAGAAGGTGTTGGAAACCTTTTCTCGATTGGATGATACCGATATCATTTCAGCTATGAAAGCATGGCAATATCACGATGATTTTATTTTGAGAAATCTTTGCGACATGCTCATCAATAGAGATCTCTTAAAAATTAAAATTAAGAATAAACCTATAAAGCCAGTAACTTTAGACAAACATATCAACCGCTTGATGGAGCGTTATCCAATTTCAAAAAAAGACACCGAATATTTCGTGTTCATGGATGAAATTTCTAATCAAGCATACCAATCAGATAAGCAAACTATCAAAATATTATTGAAAACAGGAAAGGTTGTAAATATGACCAAAGCATCTGATCTTTTTAGTATTAAAGCCTTGTCCAAACCGATTACAAAATATTATATCTGTTATCCTAAATAAACGTTAACACAATTTTTCATATTTTTGCGAGAATGAACTTTACAGCACAACAAATAGCTGGAATTTTAGAAGGTGATATCGTAGGTGATCCCGAGGTTGAAGTTTCTAAACTTTCAAAAATAGAAGAGGGAACAGAAGGCTCATTAACCTTCCTGGCTAATCCTAAGTATAAGTCATTTATTTATTCGACGAAGGCCTCTATTACCATAGTGAATAAATCTTTCGAACCTGAAAATGAAATTTCAACAACCTTGATCAAAGTAGAGGACGCTTACAAGTCGTTTTCCAAACTTTTGGAATACTACAATCAAGTAAAGTTGAATAAGCACGGAATCGAGCAACCTTCATATATCTCTGAATCAGCCAATCTTGGAGATGATATTTACGTCGGTGCTTTTAGTTATATTGGTGATAACGTGGTGATTGGTAAGAATGTGAAGATCTTTCCAAGTTCTTATATTGGTGACAACGTCGTTATAGGTGACAATACCATTGTGTTTTCTGGAGCTAAAATATATTCAGAATGTCATATTGGAAATCATTGTGTCATTAATTCTGGAGCTATTATAGGTGCTGACGGATTTGGATTTGCACCTAATGAAAAAGGTGAATATACCAAAGTGCCTCAAACGGGTAATGTCATTATTGAGGATTTTGTTGATGTAGGTGCAGCGACTACTATTGATAGAGCAACACTGGGTTCTACAGTGATAAGACGTGGCGTGAAACTAGACAATCAAATTCAGATCGCACACAACGTAGAGATTGGAAAAAATACAGTAATTGCTGCTCAAACTGGAATTGCAGGTTCTACTAAAATTGGTGAAAATTGCCAAATTGGCGGACAAGTAGGAATTGTTGGACATATCACTATTGGCAATAATGTCAAGATTCAGGCACAATCTGGAATAGGGCGTAATGTTAAGGATAATGAAGTCCTACAAGGATCGCCAGCCCTAAATTATGGTGACTTTAATAAATCATATGTATACTTTAAAAATTTACCCAAGATTGTTAAGGGTATTAATGATATAGAAAAAAAAGTAAATGGCAATAATTAAAACAGACGTTAAACAAAGAACAATAGAGAAGAAAGTTTCTCTTACAGGCGTTGGATTGCATACAGGAAAAAATGTGACACTTACCTTTTGTCCTGCTCCTGTAAATAATGGTTTTTCCTTCAGACGAATTGATCTTGAAGGCTCACCAGTAATTGAAGCTGATGCCAATTATGTGACAAATACCCAAAGAGGTACTTGTTTAGAAAAAAATGGTGTGACTATTCAAACTTCGGAGCATGTGCTTGCGGCTTTAGTTGGATTGGATATTGACAACGCTATCATAGAACTCGATGCTTCTGAACCTCCAATAATGGATGGTTCTTCCAAATTTTTTGTAGAAGCACTTGAAACAGCCGGAATTACAGAACAAGATGATTTTAGAGAAGAATATGTCGTTTCCGATGTCATTTCTTATTCGGATGAAGAGTCTGGTAGTGAAATTTTGGTAATGCCAGCTAAGGAATATCAAGTCACAACAATGGTCGATTTCGGTACCAAAGTATTGGGTACTCAAAATGCGACATTAAATAGTATCACTGATTTTAAAACGGATATTTCAGACTCAAGAACCTTTAGTTTTCTTCATGAGTTGGAAATGCTACTTGAGAATGGTTTGATAAAAGGTGGCGATTTAAATAACGCCATTGTTTATGTGGATAAAGAATTATCGCCAGAAACAATGGATAAATTGCGAATTGCTTTTAATAAAGATTCTATAGCCGTAAAGCCGAATGGCATTCTAGACAACTTAACATTACACCATCCTAATGAGGCGGCTCGTCATAAGTTATTGGATGTTGTAGGTGATTTGGCATTAGTTGGGACAAGAATTAAAGGAAAAGTAATTGCAAATAAACCTGGACACTTTGTCAATACACAATTTGCAAAGAAAATTTCCAAGGTTATTAAAAATGAGCGACGCAATAACGTCCCTCAAATAGATTTGAATCAGGAACCTTTGATGAACGTCAATCAAATCATGGATATGCTGCCGCACAGACAGCCATTTTTGTTGATAGATAAAATATTTGAATTGTCTGAATCACATGTTATTGGTGTTAAGAATGTGACCATGAACGAAGAGTTCTTTAAAGGACATTTCCCAGGAGCACCAGTGATGCCAGGAGTTCTTATTGTTGAGGCCATGGCGCAAACGGGTGGGATTTTAGTTTTGAGTACCGTTCCTGATCCTGAAAATTACTTGACCTTTTTTATGAAAATAGATAAAGTAAAATTCAAACAAAAAGTAGTGCCAGGTGATACCCTTATTTTTAAGTGTGACCTCATAACACCTATACGTCGCGGTATTTGCCATATGCAGGGCTATGCTTATGCCAATGGTAAGCTTTGTGCTGAAGCGGAATTAATGGCGCAAATTTCAAAAGTTAAATAAGATGAACCAACCACTAGCATATGTACATCCTGGAGCAAAAATTGCTAAGAATGTCGTAATAGAACCTTTTACAACCATCAATAGTAATGTCACCATTGGTGAAGGCACCTGGATTGGGAGTAATGTGACCATCATGGAAGGTGCTAGAATCGGAAAGAACTGTAATATTTTTCCTGGTTCGGTTATTTCAGCAGTACCTCAAGATTTAAAGTATAATGATGAAGATACATTAACCATTATTGGTGATAATGTTACCATCAGAGAATGTGTGACCATCAACAGAGGAACAACAGATCGCATGAAAACAGTGATTGGTGATAACTGCTTGATTATGGCGTACTGTCATGTCGCTCACGATTGTGTGGTAGGGAATAATTGCATCTTTTCAAATAACAGTACCTTAGCTGGTCATATAACTGTTGGAGATTATGTGGTATTGGCAGGAATGACAGCTGTTCATCAATTCTGTTCCATTGGTAATCACGCCTTCGTCACAGGTGGTTCTTTGGTTAGAAAAGATGTGCCACCGTATGTGAAAGCAGCTCGAGAGCCATTATCGTATGTTGGAATCAATTCTGTCGGTTTGCGTAGACGTGGTTTTTCTACTGATAAAATCAGAGAAATTCAAGATATTTATCGCATACTTTATCAAAAAAATTATAATAATTCTCAGGCTTCTGACCTTATTGAAGCTGAAATGGAAGCAACACCCGAACGTGATGAAATCTTACAATTCATCAAGAACTCGCATCGAGGCATCATGAAAGGGTATTTCAAATCAAATTAAAACAGACTAATTAAATTATGGCAAGTACTTCAGATATAAGAAATGGATTATGCATCAGATATAATCATGATATCTATAAAATTATAGAGTTTTTACACGTAAAACCTGGAAAAGGTCCAGCATTCGTAAGAACCAAATTAAAAAGTGTAACCACAGGAAAGGTCATTGACAACACGTTTTCCGCAGGACATAAAATTGACGACGTGAGAGTCGAGACTCATAAATTTCAGTATTTATACAACGATGGGGAGTTTTATCATTTTATGAACGAAGCCGATTACACTCAAATTAGATTGTTGGAAGCGGCCTTGGATAGACCAGATTTAATGAAAGAAGGGGAAGTGGTAACCGTGCTTATCAATACGGAAGATAACCTACCGTTATCTGTGGAAATGCCAGCCAGTGTGATTTTAGAAGTAACTCATACTGAACCAGGTGTTAAAGGCAATACCGCAACGAACGCTACAAAACCAGCAACCGTTGAAACAGGAGCAGAAGTAAATGTACCACTGTTTATCAATGAAGGTGATAAGATTAAGATTGAAACCGAAAAAGGAACCTATAAAGAGCGTGTTAAGGAATAATCATGAAGTTTCCTAGTTCCTACACCTTAAAAGACATCGCCAAGCTTATCGACGTAGATTATGTTGGAGCTGATGATTTTCCAGTTCTTGGCATGAATGAAATTCATGTAGTTGAACCAGGTGATATTGTTTTTGTGGATCATCCAAAATATTATGATAAAGCGTTGCAATCAGACGCAACCATTGTACTCATTAATAAACAAGTGGCATGTCCCGAAGGAAAAGCGCTTTTAATTAGCGATGATCCTTTTAGAGATTTCAATAAACTAACACAGCATTTTAAGCCATTTAAAGCTTCTAATGTGGCTATTTCCCCTTCAGCTAAAATTGGAGAGGGTACCATTTTACAACCCAATTGTTTTATTGGTAACAATGTGAGCATTGGTAAAAACTGTGTGATTCATTCAAATGTCAGTATATATGATGATACCGTCATCGGTGATCACGTAACAATTCATTCGGGAACGGTGTTAGGTGCCAGTGCTTTCTACTATAAAAATAGACCTGAAGGATTTGATCAATTACGTTCTGGCGGACGTGTGGTTATTGAGGATCATGTGGATATTGGTGCCCTGTGTACTATAGATCGAGGGGTGACTGGAGACACGACTATTGGAGAAGGTTCGAAATTAGATAATCAAATTCAAATAGGTCACGATACCATTGTAGGTAAGAAGTGTTTGATTGCATCACAAACTGGGATTGCTGGCTGTGTCGTGGTTGAAGATGAAGTGACACTCTGGGGACAAGTAGGTGTTAAAAGTGGCATTACTATCGCCAAAGGAACTGTGATTTATGCACAATCTGGTTTAGGCGAAACTACAGCTCCTAATAGTACTTACTTTGGTTCGCCAGCGACCGACGCTCGAGAAAAATTTAAGGAAATGGCCTATATCAGACAACTTCCAGAATTAATAAAGCAACTAAAAAAGAAATAAATGTCTGCAAAAGAACTTGTTAAGAAATTTTATGATTTAGACTTGGCCAAAGCTGACAATGCCATCGATTTTTTTCATGAAGATTGTCAATTGCTATGGAATAGTAGTAACGGGTTTACCACGTTGGATTTCGAGGGCATTCAATCTATGCTAAATGGTTTGAAAAAAGCTTTTCATTCCTTCAATTACCGCATAAGCCATTTATTAGAAGATGGTGATACGGTGACAGCACGATACACTATTTATGTGACACCGATTGAACGCCCTGAAAAAGAAGATCCTTTAGCACATTTCATCTCTATATGGGAGATTAAGGATGGTAAACTCTTTAGAGGACATGAGATAAGTCAGTTGGCAGATGATAGTTCTAAGAGCTTAAATTCTTATGCTGAAATAAAAGTTTAAAAACTTTTAAAAATCATATTCAAAAACTTATTTTTGCAAAGCAAATTTTGCAGTCAAAAACGATACATAAATCAAATAAAACAAACACAAATGAGCGTTTTAGTAAATAAAGATTCAAAAATAATTGTTCAAGGATTTACAGGAAGTGAAGGGACTTTTCACGCTGGCCAAATGATTGAATACGGTACCAATGTTGTGGGAGGTGTAACACCAGGAAAAGGCGGACAAACGCATTTAGAGAAGCCTGTTTTCAATACTGTAGCCGAAGCCGTCAAGGAAGTTGGAGCAGACACGACTATTATTTTTGTACCACCTGCATTTGCTGCAGACGCTATTATGGAAGCTGCTGATGCTGGGATTAAGGTAATTATTACTATTACTGAAGGTATTCCTGTTGCAGATATGATAAAAGCTTCTGACTATATAAAAGGAAGAGATTGTAGATTGGTTGGACCAAATTGTCCTGGTGTTATAACACCTGGAGAAGCAAAAGTAGGTATTATGCCTGGTTTCGTTTTTAAGAAAGGAAAAGTAGGAATTGTTTCTAAATCAGGAACCTTAACTTACGAAGCAGCTGATCAAGTAGTTAAACAAGGTTTAGGTATCACGACAGCTATCGGTATTGGTGGTGATCCAATTATTGGTACAACAACGAAAGAAGCCGTTGAATTATTAATCAATGATCCAGAAACAGAATGCGTGGTGATGATTGGTGAGATTGGTGGTCAATTGGAAGCAGATGCGGCGAAATGGTATCAAAATAGTGGAAGTAAAAAACCTGTGGTAGGATTTATCGCTGGTGAAACTGCTCCTGCAGGAAGAACTATGGGGCACGCTGGTGCGATTGTTGGAGGTAGTGATGATACGGCTCAAGCTAAAAAAGCCATTATGAGAGAATGTGGGATTCACGTGGTGAATTCACCTGCGGAAATAGGTAAAAAAGTGGCCGAAGTTATGGGTTAATTTTTAGATAAATTATGTTGAAAGCAGCCTATTGGCTGCTTTTTTTGTTTGAAAGGGTCAATCTTTTTTGATAATGAGCAAAGATGTATCCAAGTATTTAGGTTTATTGAAGTATCCAAAAAACAATAATTTTAAAATTTATACAAGATGAAACTTTTTATAACCCTATGCCTGACCCTCTCTTTCGTCATGGGTAATGCTCAAGATCCGATGCTTCAAAATAATGATGAAAGTCTCGAGGATTCAGCTTTACGTATTACAAGAGATTATAACGATGAACTCGCTTTAACTCAAAAACAATTTATGCTCTTTCAGAAGAAAGTAGAAGAATACTTAATCAGACGGGAAAAAATTGAGAAAACCTTAGAAGGAAAAGAAAAATTAAATGCCTTGTTTAATATGCAACAAGTTGAAACGCGAGAAATGAATGATATTCTTACACAACCACAAATGGATGTGTATCGCAAAGTGAAACCTAAAATCCAACCTTTGGATAAAGTGGAATAGCACTAACAAAATAACGCTAACTCTGTTAAAAACCTCACAACAATTTGTGAGGTTTTTATATGTTGTGCAACTTGTAATTGCTATATTTGAATACCAACTATTTTAATTAATAAATATTAAAAAATGAAATTATTAGAAGGAAAAACCGCAATTATTACTGGTGCGAGTAGAGGTATTGGTAAAGGTATTGCTGAAGTTTTTGCACAACATGGTGCTAACGTTGCGTTTACATACAGCTCATCTGTGGAAGCTGCCAATGCTTTGGAAAAGGAATTGAACGATTTAGGCGTTAAAGCCAAAGGTTATCAAAGTAATGCCGCGAGTTTTGAAGAAGCTCAAAAGCTTGCAGAAGATGTGTTAGAAACATTTGGGAGTATCGATATTTTAGTAAACAATGCAGGTATTACAAAGGACAACCTTCTAATGCGAATGGGTGAGGAGGATTTCGATAAGGTCATTGAAGTCAATCTTAAATCTGTGTTTAATATGACGAAAGCGGTTCAAAGAACCATGCTGAAACAACGTAAAGGTTCTATCATAAATATGAGTTCTGTTGTAGGTGTTAAAGGAAATGCTGGACAAACGAATTATGCAGCCTCGAAAGCAGGAATCATTGGTTTTTCAAAATCAGTAGCGCTTGAATTAGGCTCTAGGAACATAAGAAGTAATGTGATTGCACCAGGTTTTATTGAAACTGAAATGACAGCAAAATTAGATGAAGAAACTGTTAAAGGATGGCGAAATGCTATTCCATTAAAGCGAGGAGGATCTCCTGAAGATATTGCCAATGCTTGTGTTTTCTTGGCTAGTGACATGTCGGCTTATGTCACCGGACAAACCTTAAATGTTGATGGCGGAATGCTAACTTAATGTAAAAAAAGTGAAAAAATCACTCATTATTACGATTGTATGCCTGCTAACAATCAATTTTGGACGCGCACAAGATTGGTCTAAATATAAATCGGAAGATTTAGCTTTTTTGGCATACTTTCCTCAGGAACCTACAAGAACCGTTCAAAAGGTTGAGACGGTTGTTGGAACTTTAGATATGCATATGGTTATGTATACTCCGACAGTTGAAGATGCCAATGCGGTGTATTCCATCATTAAGTCGGATTATCCTGAATCACAATTTGAGAATGCAGATGCTAGTTATAATAATTCTGTGTTGGATGGTGCAGTTAACGGTGCTGTGAATAATGTGAACGGTAAATTAGTTTTTGATAATAAAATTAGCTTAAATGGTTTTCCTGGTAGAAGTGTCAAGATTGAAATGCAAGGTGGATTCATTTATATTAGAGCCTATTTAGTTCAAAATACCATGTATATATCGCAGGTTATATGTTATACTGATAAAGATAATAACGATAGCATTGCACGTTTTTTAAATTCATTTGACATCATTAAAGTAAAATAAAGCCAAGTGCAAAATAGCACACTGTTATATATCATTTTATCTGGAATCATAGCGCTAGTATTAGCGCTTTTTCAGTATGGTTATCAATCAAAACTGAAAGGCATAAGACAATGGGTCTTGTCAGTATTGCGATTTGTTAGCTATTTTTCAATCTTTTTGCTGCTAATCAATCCGAAATTTGACAAGGTCACTTACTATAATGAAAAACCAAATCTTGTTGTAGCGGTTGATAATTCTGAATCGGTGACGTATTTGAACCAAACGGACAATGTCAATAGTCTTATCAATAGTCTCAAAGAAAATGAAGCCTTGAACAATCATTTCAATGTTGAATTTTACCGTTTCGGAAAGGATTTTCAACAATCAGATTCTTTAGCATTTGCTGATAGTCAGTCTAATTTATCACTAGTTTTTGAACGATTGTCAGAGATATATAATAATTCCGTGTCACCTACAGTGCTCATTTCCGATGGTAATCAAACTTATGGTAATGACTACGTCTATGCCACAAGACGCTTTAAGCAAGCGGTTTTTCCTGTTGTTTTGGGTGATACCACCACATTTACAGATATCAAAATTCAACAATTAAATGTGAATCGATATGCCTATCTAAAAAACAGATTTCCAGTGGAAATCATGATGACTTACAATGGAAATAAAACGGTTAATACAGAGTTGCAATTGGGCATAGGGAATTCGGTCGTTTATTCGCAACCCATCACATTTAGCAAAAGTCAAACATCTCAAATTGTTAACGTCACCTTACCTGCAAATAATGTTGGTGTTATGAGTTATAAGGCTCAGGTGTTACCGCTTGAAAACGAGAAAAACACCATTAATAACGTCAAGAATTTCGCGGTTGAAGTCATCGATCAAAAAACCAATGTGGCCATTGTTTCAGACATACTGCACCCAGATTTAGGAGCGTTGAAAAAGTCTATCGAGAGTAACGAACAGCGCAATGCGGAGATTTTAAGCGTGTCAGACTATCTCAAAAAATCTGCAGATTTTCAACTAGTAATCGTGTATCAGCCAACGAATAATTTCAGAGCCTTATTTAATGAGATGAACCGTCTTAAACAGAACAAAATTATCATTGCTGGACCTAAAACAAATTGGACCTTACTCAATCAACTTCAAGAGTATTATAATCAGGAATTGACCTACCAAACAGAAGATTTTCAACCAACACTCAATCAAAACTATTCTACGTTTATAGTCGATAATCTTAATTTTAGTGAATTTCCACCTCTCAAAGGCGAATTTGGAGAAGTGTCTTTTACGATACCGTATGAAACCATTCTCTTTAAGACGGTTAGCGGAACTGAATTAGAGACACCTTTAATGGCTACTTTTGAAATCAATGATAAGAGAGAGGCTCTAATTTTAGGAGAAGGTATTTGGAAATGGCGCGCTCAAGCGTTTAGGGACGAAGGTTCGTTTAATACCTTCGATAATTTTATTGGTAAAATAGTACAATATCTAAGTACAAATAAACGTCGTTCAAGATTAAACGTGGATTATGAGTCTTTTTATAATGGCAATGACAATGTTCGAATTACCGCACAGTTTTTTAATAAAAATTATGAGTTTGATGATAATGCCACATTGAACATCGTGTTGAAAAATAAAGAAAATGCTCAACAGATATCATTCCCATTCATACTAAAAAACACGAACTATGAAGTTGATTTAAGTGGGTTAGATCCTGGAGATTATAGTTTTACAGTCTCAGCATCCAACGAGAATATTTCCAAATCTGGAAGTATCAAAATTTTGGATTATAATGTCGAGCAACAATTTCTAAATGCCAATGTAGATAAATTACAGAGCTTAGCATCAGATAGTGGAGGTGCTTCCTACTTTATCAACAATGCAGATGCCTTGATTAATGACCTTATAAATGATAATCGTTTTGCAACCATACAAAAAAGCACTAAAAAAGTTGTACCTTTAATCGATTGGAAATATCTTCTCGCACTTATCGCCTTGAGTCTTGCCGCAGAATGGTTTATTAGAAAATACAACGGATTAATATAAAATAAAACTATGGAAAAATTACCTAAAATAGCATTACCATTTATCGTATTTGCTGTTATCGTATTAATATTATTAGTAAAATCGTCTGTCACTATAGACTCAGGTCATGCAGGTGTACTGCATGAGACGTTGGGCAATGGTGTAGATCCTGACAAAGAACCTTTAGGGCCTGGATTTCATATTATTGCACCTTGGAATCGTGTTATTGATTATGAAACACGTCAGATGGAAGTTCCTGAGAAAATGTCGGTACTATCATCAAATGGTCTCGATATTAAATTAGACGCTTCGGTTTTATACATACCAGATTATAAAAACTTAGGTCGTTTACACAACGAAAAAGGAGAACAGTATTTGAATCGTGTGCTGCAACCTGCTATAAGAAGTGCAGCAAGAAGTGTTGTGGGACGGTATACACCTGAACAATTATACTCTAGTAAGCGAGACGCTATTCAGGAAGAAATTTTTGAAGAAACCAAAAAAATTGTCGAACCGCAATACATTATTTTAAAGGATATTTTAATTCGGGATGTGACATTGCCACCAACGATAAAACAAGCTATTGAAAGAAAGCTTAAACAGGAGCAAGAATCTCTTGAATATGAATTTAGATTGGTGACTGCGGAAAAAGAAGCAGAAAAAGTGCGGATTGAAGCTCAAGGTAAGGCCGATGCCAACAGAATTCTTAGCGCATCTTTAACCGATAAAATTCTACAGGATAAAGGGATTGATGCCACTATAAAATTATCAGAATCAGATAATAGTAAAGTCATTGTGATCGGTTCTGGAGATTCAGGAATGCCTATTATTTTAGGAAATCAATAAAATGAAAAGGTTGCTGTTTTTGTTTTTATTACTGGGTTCACAGGCGATTGCCCAAAGTGAACATACCAGTAATTTAAGTCAAAACTTGGTAGGTTATTACGACACGGCATCCACAACGCCATTACGAGTTTTTAATGGGATCAATGGTCATGTTGTAGCATCATTACGTCCAACGACTGATAAAAAAAGTTGGTTAAAAATTACCATTGCTGAAAGCGAAAACGATTGGTTTAGAATTGAGCAAATTGAAAGCATGCCTGATGGAATTCAAAATAACGATGTTAGAAACGGATGGATTCCTAAAGCGGGTGTGATGCTGAATATTGATAGCTCTGATGCTGATAAGACGATTTATATTTACGATGAAGCGTCATTGAATTCTAATAGAATCCATAAAATGGATCGTTGTCAGCCAGTTTATTTGTTAGATATCAATGGAACTTGGGCTAAAATTGTGTTTCAGGTTGGTCGTAAAAAGGTAGAAGGATGGCTTAATTATCAAAACCAAGTGGCATATCCTTGGTCCACTTGTGAAATTACGAATTAAAGAACCAAATACTAATAATTTCTTAATTCTTTAAAATGATTTGGAATTGTAAATAATATTTAGCAACCTTTGTATAACACAAAAAGACATGAATTTTATTCAATTACATCATCATCATTTTCATACTTGCACTCAAGCGAGCTGAAAATGTATTGAATAAATCAAGATATTTTTAAAACCGTTTGAGTAAATCAAGCGGTTTTTTGTTTGTCACCGTTCAAATTCGCCAATCGATTTACTCAAACTTAACCAGGAAAACTAAAATGAGTAAATTAAAAATTGCAGTACAAAAGAGCGGAAGATTACACGACGATTCAATGCGCATCTTAAAGGATGTCGGAATATCAATTGATAATGGAAAGGAGCAGTTAAAGGCTTCTGCCAAAAACTTTCCCTTAGAAGTTTTCTATCTCAGAAATGGAGATATTCCACAATATTTAAAAGATGGCGTTGTTGATGCCGCGATTATCGGTCAAAACGTGCTTGTAGAAAAAGGAGAAGACTTATCGATTGTTCAAAAATTAGGGTTTTCAACGTGTAAAGTTTCGGTCGCTATTCCTAAATCCAAAAATTACAATTCCATAAAAGACTTAGAAGGCAAACGTATAGCAACGTCCTATCCAAACACCGTAAATCAATTTTTGAAAAAAAATGGCGTCAGTGCCAATTTACACATCATAAACGGTTCCGTAGAGATTGCACCTAATATAGGTTTAGCAGACGCCATTGTAGATATAGTCTCCAGCGGTAGTACATTATTTAAAAATGGCCTTAAGGAGGTTGATGTGTTATTAAAATCTGAAGCCGTTTTAGCAATGTCACCGCTCATTTCTTCAGGAAATAAAGAGATTTTAAATACGCTACAATTTAGACTCCAATCCGTCTTGAAAGGACGTCAAAATAAATATGTGTTGTTGAATGCACCTAACGAACAATTGGAGGCGATAATTAATATTCTTCCAGGAATGAACAGTCCTACAATTTTGCCTCTAGCCAAAGAAGGCTGGAGCTCCTTACATTCTGTGATTAATAAGAATGAATTTTGGCAAGTCATTGACGAACTGAAATCAAATGGCGCTGAAGGAATATTAGTATGTCCAATCGAAAACATGGTTTTATAATGAAAATAATAACTAATCCTAAGCAAGAAGACTGGTCAACCCTTTTACAACGACCAACTCGAACTCTCGAAACGATAGAGGAGACTGTCATTCAAATATTTGATGATGTCGCAAGAAATGGTGACAAGGCGGTTTCTAAATACACTGAATTATTTGATGGTGCTAAAATGGCAAGTCCTTTGGTGTCGTCAGACGAGATTAACGACGCTGCGTCTCGTGTGCCAGAAGCATTAAAAGAGGCCATCCAATTGGCTAAAACCAATATAGAAACATTTCATGCGGCACAGTTAACAAAGCGTGTGGCTGTAACAACCATGCCTGGTGTAGCATGTTGGCAAGAAAAACGTCCCATTCAAAAGATCGGCCTTTATATTCCTGGTGGAACGGCTCCGCTATTTTCTACGGTATTAATGTCGGCAGTTCCTGCAAAAATTGCTGGATGTAAAGACATTGTTTTGTGCACGCCTCCAAATAGAGAAGGCCTTGTTGCCGATGAAATTTTATACGCGGCGAAATTATGTGGTGTCACCAAAGTGATAAAAGTAGGAGGTATACAGGCCATTGCTGGTCTAACGTTTGGGACGTCTTTTATTCCAAAAGTTTATAAAATTTTCGGTCCTGGAAATCAATATGTCACCGTAGCAAAACAATTGGCCACCAAATATGGTGTGTCTATTGATATGCCTGCAGGACCCAGTGAGTTATTAGTATTGGCAGATGACACAGCAAATGCTAGTTATGTGGCATCAGATCTCTTAAGTCAGGCTGAACATGGTACCGATAGTCAAGTCGTTTTGGTGTCGACTTCAGAAAAATTAATGTCAGAAGTGATACAAGAATTACAAGTACAGTTAAACGAACTTCCAAGAAAAGATATCGCTCAAATGGCCATCAAAAATTCGAAATTTATTTTGATGGATAGCGAAACTATGGCGATGCAATTGGTAAATGATTATGCGCCAGAACACCTTATTATTTGTATGAAAAACGACTCCTTTTTTGTAGATAATATTGAAAATGCAGGTTCAGTTTTTATTGGAAACTATACCCCTGAAAGCGCTGGAGATTATGCATCAGGCACCAATCATACGCTTCCTACTAATGGGTTTAGCAAGGCGTATTCTGGTGTGAATCTTGACAGCTTCACCAAGAGTATTACTTTTCAAAAAATATCAAAGTCAGGATTGCTGAATATTGGCAATGCTATTGAATTAATGGCAGAGGCAGAAGGTCTGCAAGCTCATAAAAACGCGGTGTCATTGCGCCTAAAAGATATCCAAAATTCATGAAAAAGCCATTCGACATCCAACAATTTATAAGACCTAATGTCTTGTCCATGAAACCCTATGCATCTGCCAGAGATGAATTTAAAGATCATCAAGCCGATTTAGTGTTTCTCGACGCGAATGAAAACCCTTATGATACGGGTTATAATCGTTATCCAGATCCGCAGCAAATCGACTTAAAGTCTCGGATAGCTGCAATTAAAAATGTACCGGTTAATCATGTGTTTTTAGGAAATGGCAGTGATGAAGTTTTAGATTTAATTTTTAGGGCGTTTTGCGAACCTCAAAAGGATGAAGTCATGATTTTACCTCCAACTTATGGTATGTATGAGGTCTTAGCTAATTTGAATGCTATTCATATATTAAAGGTTGATCTCGATACCGATTTTCAGCCAAACGTTGATGCTATATTGAAACAACAGAGCAGCTCTACAAAAATACTTTTTCTATGTGCTCCTAATAATCCAACTGGAAATAGTATTGATGAGGATAAAATAGAGGCATTACTTCATGGATTCAATGGCTTGGTGGTCATAGATGAAGCCTATATTGATTTCACCACTAAAGATAGTTGGTCGGTTAGATTACAAGAGTTTCCAAATTTGATCATTACACAAACCTTGTCTAAAGCCTATGGATTAGCTGGTATAAGATTGGGTATTTGTTATGCTTCCGAAGCAATCATACGTATTTTAAATCGTATAAAGCCGCCTTATAACGTCAATATGCTCACTCAAGAAAAGGCTCTCGAAGATTTAAAGCAAACAGCGATAATAGATGAGAAGATTACTAAAATAATAGCGCAGCGCAGATGGCTCGTGTCAGAATTAGAAAACATCTGTTTTATCGAAAAAGTTTTTCCTTCAGAGGCTAATTTTTTATTAGTTAAAGTCGATAATGCCGATAAACGCTATGAGCAATTAATCAATAAAGGTATTGTAGTAAGAAATCGAACTAATCAACCGAACTGCTATAACTGCTTGCGATTCACCATCGGAACACCTATGGACAACATAAAATTATTAAGCGCACTAAAACAAATATCATGAAAAGAGTTTTATTTATAGATAGAGATGGCACACTCATAAAAGAGCCTGCTGATGAGCAAGTTGATGCCTTTGAAAAATTGGTATTTTACCCAAAGATATTTCAATACCTTGGGAGAATTGCTAAGGAGTTAGATTTTGAATTGGTCTTGGTCACAAATCAAGATGGCTTGGGTACTGAGGTGTATCCTGAACAGACCTTTTGGCCTGTACATAACTTTATGATCAAAACATTGGCATCAGAAGGCATCACATTTAAAGAACAATTGATTGATCGCACATTCGCTAAGGATAATGCAGCTACTCGAAAACCAAATACCGGACTTTTAACAGCTTATTTTTCTTCAGAATACGACTTAAAGAATTCGTTTGTCATTGGTGATAGGTTAACCGATATAGAGCTCGCTAAAAATATAGGTGCTCAAGGCATTTTCATCAATGACGAGACACATTTGGGAACGGATGAAATAACTGTTGATAAGGCCTCGTTACAATCGCATATAGCTCTAGAAAGTAATGATTGGGAAACTATTTATAGCTTTTTAAAAACGAAAGTTAGAACCGGTAGTATCGAGCGAAAAACCAACGAAACGACTATTAAAATAAACTTAAATCTCGATGGCACTGGAAAAAGTCAAATCGATACAGGTATCGCTTTTTTTGACCATATGCTGGATCAAATTGCACGTCACGGTCAGTTAGATTTAGACATCGATGTTAAAGGTGATTTGGAGGTAGATGAGCATCACACCATTGAAGATACGGCCATTGCTCTCGGTGAAGTTTTTGCGACAACATTAGGCGATAAACTAGGAATTGAACGCTACGGATTTTGCCTACCTATGGACGATTGCCTTGCCCAAGTCGCTATAGATTTTGGAGGTAGAAATTGGCTGGTTTGGGAAGCTGATTTTAAACGTGAAATGATTGGAAAAATGCCCACGGAAATGTTCTACCACTTTTTTAAGTCCTTTACCGATGGTGCGAAATGTAATTTGAATATCAAAGCGGAAGGCACAAATGAACATCATAAAATAGAAGCTATTTTTAAGGCCTTTGCGAAAGCTATAAAAATGGCAGTGAAACGCGATGTTGATAAATTGATTTTACCATCTACAAAAGGCATGCTGTAATGGAAGTAGTCATTATCAATTACGGAGCTGGAAATATTAAAAGCCTTGAGTTTGCTTTTAAACGTCTGGGCGTGCAAGCATCACTTTCAAATGAACCTGAAGTGATTCTATCAGCTGATAAAGTCATATTTCCTGGTGTTGGAGAAGCAAGTTCTGCTATGCACATGCTAAAGGCAAGTAGGTTAGATCAATTAATACCTACATTAAAACAACCTCTTTTAGGTATTTGTTTGGGAATGCAGTTACTTTGTAATCATTCGGAAGAAGGTGATACCACTGGCTTGGGAATCTTTGACGTGAATATCAAACGTTTTAATCAGGATCAAAAAGTGCCACAAATGGGATGGAATACTATAAACGGATTAAAATCTCCCTTATTTAATAAGATAACCGAAGGCGAATTCATGTATCTTGTACATAGTTATTATGCAGAGGATTGTGAGCACAGTATAGCAAGTACAACTTATGGTGTCACCTATGCTTCAGCGATGCACAATCAAAATTTTTATGGCTTGCAATTCCATCCTGAAAAAAGTAGTCATGCAGGTGCACAAGTTTTAAAAAATTTTATAGAATTATGAGAATCATCCCAGCAATAGATATCATAGATGGTAAATGTGTACGCCTAACCAAAGGCGATTACAGTAAAAAAACCATATACAGTGAAAACCCAGTAGAGGTAGCAAAGCGATTTGAAGATGCCGGAATTGAATATTTACACGTCGTGGATTTGGATGGTGCAAAGGCACAGCATATTGTTAATTATCGCATTTTGGAACAGATTGTAGCAAAGACTAGTCTAAAGATCGATTTTGGAGGTGGTTTAAAGTCGGATCAAGATTTACATATTGCCTTCAATTCAGGTGTGAGGCAAATTACAGGAGGTAGTATTGCTGTTAAAGAACCAGAAGTTTTTCAAAAATGGGTCTCGAAGTATGGCAGCACCAAAATTATTCTAGGAGCCGATAGCCATCATGAGAAAGTAGCCGTAAGTGGTTGGCAAGAACAAAGTGACTTAGAGGTGATTCCTTTTATAAAGGATTATGAAGAGAAAGGCGTGAAATATGTGATTTGTACAGATATTGCTAAAGATGGCATGCTTGAAGGTCCTTCCGTAGGATTATACGAACGTATTCTGAAAGACACCAAAGACATTAAATTAATTGCCTCAGGAGGTATAACTTCCGTTCAAGATTTAAATATCCTCGAAGATTTGGGTTGTGAAGGTGCTATTATTGGGAAAGCGCTTTATGAAGGTAAAATCAATCTCAAAGATTTAGAAACGCACTTATAGATCATGCTTACAAAAAGAATTATCCCATGTTTGGATATAAAAAATGGCAGAACAGTAAAAGGCGTTAATTTTGTGGATTTGAGAGATGCTGGTGATCCCGTCGAATTGGCTAAGCAATATGCATCTATGGGTGCAGACGAATTGGTGTTCTTAGATATTTCAGCAACGCTTGAAGGCCGCAAAACCACGCACGATATGGTGTTGAAAGTGGCAGAACAAGTTAACATCCCTTTTACGGTTGGTGGTGGTATTTCAACGGTGGAAGATGTAGATGACTTATTACATTGTGGTGCCGACAAAGTCTCTATTAATTCCAGTGCTGTAAAACGACCGGAATTAATAAATGAGCTCTCAAGAAAGTTTGGAAGTCAGTGTGTTGTTGTCGCAATTGACGCCAAACAGATTGATGGCGAATGGCGCGTGCATTTGGCTGGAGGCACTATTCCTACAACACTCAATTTATTTGATTGGGCGAAAGAAATCGCTCAAAGAGGTGCAGGTGAAATTTTGTTTACGTCTATGAATAACGATGGCACCAAAAAAGGGTTTGCTAATGAAGCATTGGCTAGGCTATCAGACACTGTGAATATTCCTATCATAGCCTCAGGTGGTGCTGGAACCGTTCAGCATTTTATTGATACCTTTCAAGAGGGACGATCAGATGCCGCACTTGCCGCTAGCGTATTTCATTTTGGAGAAATTGACATTAGGGATTTAAAACAGGCATTACACAAGGAAAATATACCCATTCGCATCTAAAATGACACGGATATTCATAGAATAAATACTAAGAAAATGACTATAGATTTTAATAAAAATAACGGACTCGTTCCTGCCATTATTCAAGATGCGCAGACACAAAAGGTGTTAATGTTAGGCTATATGAATGAAGCCGCATTAGAACAAACGCAACTTACAAAGAAAGTGACCTTTTTCAGCCGATCGAAACAACGTCTTTGGACTAAAGGCGAAGAGAGTGGTAACACCCTTCAAATGGTAGACATAAAACTAGATTGTGATAATGATACCTTACTCATTCAAGCACATCCTAAAGGACCAACATGTCATACAGGCGCAGATACCTGTTGGAACGAATCCAATTCTCAAAATTATGGTTTTCTCAGCCAATTAGAGCAAACCATTGCAGAAAGACGCCAAAAGGGGTCTTCAGAAACATCGTATGTGGCATCTCTTTTTGAAAAAGGAATCAATAAAATTGCGCAAAAAGTAGGAGAGGAGGCCATTGAAACTGTTATCGAAGCGAAAGATGATCATGATGACTTATTCTTAAATGAAAGTGCCGATTTATTATTTCATTACCTGATTCTTTTGCAGGCCAAAGGGTATAAGTTGGATGATATCACTGAAGTTTTAAAAAGCAGAGAAAATAAATAGGTCTTTCTTTCAGGGAACTTCAACTTTAAAAATTTTGTAAAAACTCATAAATTGGCGTTCTTGCTGAGATGTTCAATAAGCGTTATTATTACTTAATTAAAATTCAATATTTAGGATATCGATTTCATGGTTGGCAAAAGCAACCAAAGTTAAAAACGATACACTTGATGATTGACCGAACCTTGAATTTTATTTTGGAAGGCGCAACTTTTAAAACGCTAGGATCAGGTAGAACCGATGCGATGGTGTCTGCAAATGAGACGGCCTTCGAATTATTTGTGTATGAAAAAATAGAGGATGAGTCGGCTTTTCTAGAGTTGTTCAATCACAACTTACCTCAAGATATAAGAGCTTTGGCAATTGAAGAAGTAGATGCCGATTTTAACATCATTCAGCATTCCAAAATCAAAGAATATGTCTATTTGTTTGCTCACGGACAAAAATGCCATCCGTTTTGTGCACCTATTATGACCACGATTTTAGAAGATTTGGATGTGGCACTTATGATGGAAGGTGCCAAACTATTTGAAGGCACGCACAACTTTAAGCCATATTGCTTCAGAGCCACAAATAAAGGCAAGTATATTAGAACTATTACGAGTTGTACACTCAAGGAAAACACCCTATTTACGGCAAGTTTCTTTCCGAAGAAATCTTACACGCTCATCGTTAAAGGCAAAGGTTTTGGGAGAAATCAAATTCGATTAATGATGGGAACCCTTATAAAATTAGGTAGAGGCGATATTGATCTTCAATATATTGAGGCCTCATTAAAACCAGAGAGCACAGAAGTTATGGATTATATCGCGCCTGCTTCAGGATTGTTATTAAACGCTGTGACTTTTGAATAGTTTTATGCCTTTCTAAACGACTTACTAATTGCCAAGACGATAAAAACAGTAGCTGAGAACAATACAAAGCGTTCTATAAAAAATGAGGTCAGTGTCAATGCTAACATCTCATTTAAACTGAAACCATCATAGCTTTGTACTGGCATAAAATCGGCGTGTATATACTGTGTTGTAAAAATGATATAACGTTCAATGACATAGTTTGAACACAATCCAAGCATGAACAAAGCCACGGCCATAGTCGCTACTTTAAAACGGTGATTTCTTATACGTTCCTTCCAAACTAATTGAGATATGATAATCATCAAGATGGAACGTATCGAAAAGAATAGCGTGTAGAACATTTCTTCACCCTTTAGGAATTCTAAAAGTCTCGTAAAATTTATTGTCCATAAATACACAAAGTAAACTCCGTAAATAATGCCTGTTACTTTAATAATCTTAATAGCATAAAAACGGAATTCCTGATAGAATGATTTTAAATGAAATGCCTTAATTTTTGATATGAGAAAAAAAATCAAGAGACTCATGCCAAATCCTATAAATAGACCTTCAAGGATAAAATCGATTATTCTGTTGATTGAAAATGGCATGCTATATTTTCAGACGTGCTGAAGCCATGACACTTTGGTCGGCATAATTTCCTTCCAAATATTTTAGATAACCAACTATAGCAATCATGGCGGCATTATCGGTTGTATACTCGAACTTAGGTACATAGGTCGTCCACCCAAATTTACCTTCAGCGTTTTTTAAGGCTTCTCGAATACCAGAATTGGCAGAAACGCCACCTCCAATAGCGATATGGTTGATGCCAGTTTCCTTGACTGCTTTTTTCAATTTATCCATTAAAATACCAATAATTGTGTATTGAATCGACGCACAAATATCATTAAGATGCGTTTCAATAAATTGCGGATTGGCTTTTACTTCTTTTTGAATAAAATATAAAATGGCGGTTTTTAATCCTGAAAAACTAAAATTAAGTCCGTCAACTTTCGGCTTAGTGAATTTAAAGGCTTTCGGATTTCCTAATTTGGCTCGTTTATCAATTTCTGGACCTGCAGGATAGCCTAGACCTAATAACTTTCCACTTTTATCGAAGGCTTCACCCACAGCATCATCAATGGTTTCGCCAATAACCGTCATATCAAAATAGTGATCTACTCGTACAATTTGAGTATGACCTCCTGAAATAGTCATTGCCAGAAATGGAAATGGCGGTTGTTCAAAGGCATCTTCCTCGATGAAATGTGCTAAAATATGGGCTTGCATATGATTCACATCAATGAGCGGAATATTCAAACCATAAGCCAACGATTTAGCGAATGATGTGCCTACGAGTAAAGAACCCATTAATCCAGGTCCGCGTGTAAAGGCAACCGCATGCAATTGCGTTTTGCCAATTCCAGCTTTTTTCAAAGCCTGATCGACAACGGGAACTATATTTTGCTGGTGCGCCCGTGACGCCAACTCTGGCACCACACCACCGTATTCTTCATGGATCTTTTGACTGGCAATAATGTTGCTGAGAATTTTTCCGTTACACATCACAGCTGCTGCCGTATCATCACAAGAAGATTCAATAGCGAGAATATATATATTTTGTGAAGTCATTAGTATAAATTAGGCACAATAATTGTTAATTTTGAGGTCAAAGTTATAACTTTCAAGGCGTATCAAAAAATTCCTAAAAATAGTATCAAAAATATTAGCAATTATTTTGCTATTGTTCATCATTTTGGTGTTGGTACTTTCTATTCCTCCTGTTCAAACAGCTTTAGGTAAATACGTCACGAATAGAATCAACGACGACTTTGGAACCAATATAAACATCGGTAAGGTTGGTTTACAATTTAATGGTGATGTTGAGCTCAAAGAAATTTACATTGAAGATTATAAAAAGGATACGCTGATTGCGATCGACGAATTGAATACATCTATCATAAGTTTTAAGAACTTGGCTAACGGAAAATTGAATTTTGCCGATATCGATATCATGAATCTCACCTTTAACGTAAAAACTTATAAGGGTGAAACGTCTACAAATCTTGATGTCTTTGTAGCTAAATTTGATGAAGATAATCCGAGACAGGAAAAAAGTGAGTTTCTATTGTCTTCTGGCGATGTCTCTATCTATGATAGTACGTTTAGGCTCATTGACGAAAACAGGGCAACTCAAAAAGTATTAGAATTTAACGATCTCAATATCAATGCCACCAATTTCGTGATTTCAGGAAGTGATGTGGATGCTAGAATTAATACCTTATCGTTTAGAGATAGTCGTGGTGCCTATGTTAAAAACATGTCTACAGATTTTGAGTATACCTTAACGTATATGGCATTTGATAATCTCAGTATTAAAACAGAGAATTCTAAGCTGGATGGTAATATTCGTTTCGATTATAATAGAGAAGACTTTAAGGATTTTGAAGACAAGGTTCAAGTAACTGCGAATTTTAAAAATTCAGAAGTGTTTTTGAATGATCTAAATACATTCTATAACGAATTTGGACAAGACCAAAAAGCATCGTTAAATGTTAATCTGACTGGGACGCTCAACGATTTAAATGCTGAAAATCTTCAGCTCAATGCCAGCGGTAGGAGTCGGATCTACGGAGATTTGAATTTCAAAAATCTCTTTAGTAAAGCCGAAGGTGATTTTTCCATGAATGGCAGGTTTGATAATTTATCATCCAATTATTACGACCTGAGAGCTTTATTACCAAACATATTGGGCGAATCAATTCCTACAGTATTTTCGAAACTAGGAAATTTTACCATTACGGGAACGTCGTTTATTACAGATACATCTATTGATGCGGATTTAAAGGTGAATACCGATTTAGGACTGATTGTCGCTGATATGAAAATGAAACACGTAGACGATATTGATAATGCAAATTATGTTGGTAACGTCGTTTTTGATGAATTTGATTTAGGTGTTCTACTGAACGATCCGAAGGTGAAGACCACATCATTTGATTTAGACGTTGACGGCAAAGGTTTTACAATTGCTAATTTAAGTAGCCAAGTAAAGGGTGAAGTATTTCATTTAGAATACAATAACTATAAATATGAAGACATTGATATTTCGGGTAAACTAGGAAACCAAATTTTTAACGGTTTACTAGAGTCTAGAGATGAGAATTTTAAATTTAAGTTTGATGGTTTGGCCGATTTATCGAAGGACATCAATACCTTCGATTTTAATGCTAATGTAGAATATGCCAATTTAAGAGCGCTTAATTTTATTACGAAGGATAGCCTTTCTGAATTTAGAGGTAATGTGGTGACGTCTATGAAAGGCTCCAATATTAATGATGCTTTTGGAACCTTAGAGTTTAGTAATACGACGTATATTAATGAGCATGACGAATACTATTTTAAGGATTTCAAGATTGAATCTAAATTTGATGGCGAACGTCGACTACTCACCATTAACTCTCCGGATATTATTGAAGGGACAATGAGCGGGAATTTCAAGTTTGAAGACATCGGAAAGTTGGTAGAGAATTCCGTAGGAAGTATTTATACGAACTACATTCCAAATGCAATTGAAACAAATCAATACATCGAATTCGATTTTAAAATTTACAACAAAATTGTAGAGGTCTTTTATCACGAACTTGAACTAGGTCCCAATACGACCTTAAAAGGCAGAATTGAAACCGATGAAAAACAATTCAACCTCACATTTAATTCGCCTCAAATAAAACTCTTCGATTATTTTGCTAATGATATTTCGCTATTAATAGATAATAGTAATCCGTTATTTAATACCTATGTTGAAATTGACACTTTGAGCACGAAATACTATGATTTATCAAAGTTCAGTTTGATTAATGTGACCCAAAGGGATACCTTGTTTATCAAATCTGAATTTCAAGGCGGTAAACAAAATGCAGACAACTTTGATCTGAGTATGTACTATACCATAGATGAAACGAACAGATCTGTTGTTGGTTTTAGAAAGTCTGATATCACCTTTAAAGGCAACACATGGACTGTCAATGAAGATAAAAACAAACTGAATAAAGTAGCCTTTACAAGAGACTTTAAGAACTTTGATATTAGTCAAATCGTGATGAATCATTTTGAAGAACAGATGGAATTATCTGGTGTGGTTCAAGGTAACGACTATAAAGATTTGAAATTGGATTTCACGGAAGTAGATCTTACTAAAATCACACCAAGAGTTGATAGCTTATTGCTGGAAGGACGGGTGAACGGTAAACTTGAAATATTGCAAAAAGAAGGGGTGTATTTGCCTAACTCAACGGTGGTAATAAGTGATTTAAAAGCAAACGATTATGAACTTGGAGATTTAAACGCAAATATAAAAGGCAACCAATCCTTAACTAATTATGTCGTCGATCTGACCTTGGAAAATGATAATTTAAAAACATTGAATGCTCAAGGTGAGATTGATGTTAACTCTAATAATCCAACCATCGATTTAGACGTAGTATTTGAAGAGTTTCTTTTAGATCCCTTAGATCCATTTGGAGAGGGTGTCATTACCAATATTAGAGGTTTAGTAACAGGTAGGGCGAAAGTCACGGGCAGTCTTAAAAACCCGCAATTTGAAGGCGACTTGTTATTAGATAATGCCGGACTTACAATTCCGTATTTAAATGTCGATTATAGTTTTGATTTTGATTCTCAGGTGAAATTAGAATCGCAACGCTTTGTGTTTCAAGATGTGGAAATTACCGATTCAGAGTATTTTTCAAAAGCTACCCTTAACGGATATATAGGTCACGAAAATTTTTCTGATTGGGAATTGGGATTGGAAATTTTAACCGATCGATTATTAGTTTTGAATACCGAATATGATGAAGATGAATTGTATTATGGAACCGCCTTTGTTGATGGTAAAGCAGATATAACCGGTCCTACCAATGAACTGAAAATAGAATTTAACGGTAGTACAGCACAAGGAACCATTTTTAAAATCCCTTTAAACGATTATGAGACCTATGGAGAGAACTCCTATATCCATTTTATTACGCCAGAAGAAAAAGAGGCGCGTTTAAAAGGCGAAGTGGTTGAAAGTACCGAAGTTAAAGGTTTGGAACTAGAATTTAATTTGTTCGTAAATCCCTATGCTGATATTGAGATTGTGATCGACAAAAATCAAGGAAGTACCATTCAAGGTAAGGGGAACGGCAACTTATTATTCGACATCAATACCAACGGGAAATTCAATATGTATGGAGATTTTCAAATTGTCAACGGAACTTATAATTTCGCGTATGGTGGTTTGGTGCAAAAGAAACTTGAGGTAAAACCAGGCGGAAGTATTCGTTGGGAAGGTGATCCTATGAAAGCCAATATCGATTTGACTGCTGTTTATCAAACTGAAGCAAACCCATCCGTATTACTAGATAATCCTATCAATAGAAGTATTCCTATTGAAGTAGAGATTAACTTAATCGGACAATTAGAACAACCTGAATCCGATTTTACATTCAACTATCCTAACGTGAGTTCTACCATCAAGTCGGAGCTAGATTATCGTTTAGAAACCAAGGAAAGCCGATTTACGCAAGGAACCTTTTTACTGGTGACTGGATCTTTCCAAAGTGATATAGGATTAGGACAACAAGCCTATGGAACGGTTTCTGATCGTGTCAATGGCTTTATCAATAGTATTTTGTCTACAGGAAATGATAAAGTATCTGCCTCTATCGATTACCAATTAGGAGAACAAACGGCCGAATATCAAACAGATGATCGCTTAGGATTGACGCTAAGTACTAAAATTAGTGATCGTGTATTAATTAACGGTAAGGTAGGTGTCCCAATTGGTGGTGTTGAACAAACAGTTATTGCAGGTGACGTACGAATCGATATTTTATTGAATGAAGATGGAACATTGAAAGCGTCGTTTTTCAATAGGGAGAATAGCATTCGGAATTTTGGTGAAGAAATTGGTTATACTCAAGGAGCTGGATTAACTTATAATGTAGAATTTGACAACTTTAAAGAACTGGTACAAAAAATCTTTAGAGGTAAGAAAGAAAAAGAGACCGAAAAGAAGGAAGAAGAAAAGAAAGAATCAGAGGAAGATTTGACCCCAAGTTTCATTAATATCAAGTCAAAAAAAGGCTCAAAAAATAATTAAAATGCTTTTATTTTAACAATATTTCCTTTTTTTATTAACGAAAACGTTTGAGTTTTTGAGGTCTTGTTAAATAAACTCCATTTCCATTTTTATTATAGGTTTAGTTTACTAGCTTTACTTTTTGAAACATTAAAAGTATGTCAAAAAAGATAAAAAAATTAGGGGTAATGACCTCGGGTGGAGATGCACCAGGAATGAATGCCGCTATACGATCTGTTGTGAGAACTTGTGCCTATCACAACATAGAATGCTATGGTATCTACAGAGGCTATGAAGGCATGATTGAAGGTGATTTCAAAGCCATGGATGCAAGAAGCGTGAAAGGCATCATCAATAAAGGTGGTACCGTTTTAAAATCGGCACGTTCTCAAGCCTTTAGAACTCCTGAAGGACGTCAACAAGCGTATAATCAATTAACGGCAGCAAACATCGATGGTTTGGTGACTATTGGTGGTGATGGAACCTTTACTGGTGCCATGATTTTTAACCAAGAATTCGACTTTCCAATTATGGGCATCCCAGGAACTATTGATAATGATATTTATGGGACATCACATACCTTAGGGTACGATACAGCATTAAATACGGTCGTTGAAGCTATTGACAAAATTAGAGATACCGCGAGTTCACATAACCGTTTGTTTTTTGTAGAAGTCATGGGTCGGGATGTTGGACACATTGCTTTAAACGTTGGTGTTGGAGCAGGAGCAGAAGAAATTTTAATTCCTGAAGAGGATTTAGGTCTTGATCGACTACTAGAGTCTTTAAGACGAAGTAAGCAATCTGGTAAATCTTCGAGTATCGTTGTGGTTGCTGAAGGTGATAAAATTGGTAAGAATGTTTTTGAATTGAAAGACTATGTCGAGGAAAATATGACAGAATATGAAGTTCGTGTCTCGGTTTTAGGCCATATGCAACGTGGCGGATCGCCTTCTTGTTTTGATCGTGTTTTAGCGAGTAGAATGGGTGTGAAAGCCGTTGAAAGTCTTTTAGAAGGTAAGACTAACTTTATGGTCGGTTTACTTAACGATAAAATAGCTTTAACGCCTTTGGATAAAGCAGTAAAAGGTAAATCTGAAATAAATATGGAGTTATTACGTGTGTCTGATATTATGACCACTTAATACGCCAAACAAAGCAAAATAATAATAGTAATAGAATACAAATCAAATTAAGATAAGATGTCAAATTTAAAATTAGGAATAAACGGTTTTGGAAGAATTGGAAGAATCGTTTTTAGAGCTACAGTAAAACGTGATGATGTAGATGTTGTTGCAATCAATGATTTATTGGATGTAGAACATTTAGCATATTTGTTGAAGTACGATTCAGTGCATGGAAATTTCGATGGAACTGTGGAAGTCAAAGACGGTCATTTAGTAGTAGACGGTAAAACGGTAAGAGTGACAGCTGAAAGAGATCCAAAAAACCTGAAATGGGATGAAGTTGGAACAGATGTTGTTGCAGAATGTACTGGAATTTTTACGACCCTGGAGACGGCCGATTATCATATTCAAGCAGGTGCTAAGAAAGTCGTTATTTCTGCGCCTAGTAAAGATGCACCAATGTTTGTGATGGGTGTGAACGACAATGAATTAACGGCCGATCATAAGATTGTTTCAAACGCTTCTTGTACAACTAACTGTTTGGCGCCTTTAGCTAAAGTAATCGATGACAACTTCGGATTAGAAGAAGGTTTAATGACAACGGTTCACGCTACAACAGCGACACAACTTACAGTTGATGGACCTTCTAAAAAAGATTATAGAGGTGGTAGAAGTGCTTTGTTAAATATCATTCCTGCATCAACAGGTGCTGCCAAAGCAGTTGGGAAAGTCATCCCTAAATTAAATGGCATTTTAACAGGTATGGCTTTTAGAGTTCCTACAGCAGATGTCTCTGTGGTAGATTTAACATTCAGAACTAAAGAAGAGACCTCTTTAGATGCGATTAAAGCGGCTTTTAAGAAGGCTTCTGAAGGTCCAATGAAAGGCGTGTTAGGATACACTGATGAGTTGGTAGTATCTCAAGATTTTGTGAGCGATGCACGTACAAGTATTTTTGATGCGGAAGCAGGAATCGAATTGAATTCTAAGTTCTTTAAAGTCGTTTCTTGGTATGACAATGAGTTTGGTTATTCCAATAAGTTGGTTGATTTAGCTCAAAAAGTAAACGCTTTATAATATTCATTTTAAATCCGTAGTTGAAAGCATGTCACTACGGATTTATTTTTTATTGTACTTATGATTTTAATTGTTGATAGCGGATCCACGAAATGTGATTGGATTGCCGTGGATAAAAATGGTGAGCAGCTTCATGAAAAGATCCGAACCAAAGGACTCAATCCTGCCATTTTAAAAGAAAAAAAGCTTAAAAAAATTATTCGTGAGAGTCAAGAGCTGATGCAGTTTAAGGATGATGTGAAATACGTCTATTTTTATGGTGCGGGCTGTGGAACTGACAAGCCAAGAACGATGTTGGCACATGTGTTACAATTTATTTTCTTGAATGCGCAAGTTGAGGTCCAAGAAGATACCATGGCAGCGGTTAGAGCTACTTTAAATCATGATAAGGAAGCTGCTGTCGTTTGTATTATGGGTACTGGTTCTAACTGTAGTTTTTTTAACGGCGAGCAACTAGTACAAAAAGTGCAATCGCTAGGTTACACCTTAATGGACGAGGCTTCTGGTAACTATTATGGTAAAGAACTTATAAGGGATTACTATTTCAATCACATGCCTGAGGATATTAAAGTAGCTTTTGAGCATAAATATAACCTAGATGCCGATTTTATAAAATACAATCTCTACAAGCAACCGAATCCAAATGCCTATTTGGCCACATTCGCGGAATTTATGTTTTTGAACAAAGATTCCGAATATATTCGAGAGTTAATTAAAAGAGGTATCCGCTTATTCGCCAAGAACATGATTTTTCAATATAAAGAGAAATTAGCTACTTGCCCTGTGCATTTTGCAGGTTCTATTGCGTTCTTTTCTGAAACAGAAATACGTGAAGTTGGTGAGGAAATGGGCTTTACAGTTGGTAATTTTGAACGTCGACCTATTGAAGGCCTTGTGAGCTATCACACCAATAAATTGTAGCTATGGAAATTGCCATTATAGCACATGACGGCAAAAAGGCTGAAATGGTTCAATTTTTAAATGAGCATAAGGCACAACTCTTACAAAAGAAAGTCTCACTTATTTCAACAGGAACTACCGGTAAGAAAGTAAAAAAGGCAGGCTTCGAAGTGGAACGCTTATTATCAGGTCCATTAGGAAGCGATGCACAAATAGCTGCTAGAGTAGCCGAAGGAAAATGTCAAATGGTATTATTTTTTAGAGATCCATTGGCCAAACATCCACATGAGCCAGATGTGCTGATGCTGATGCGATTATGTGATGTTCACGATGTGCCATTAGCTACAAACCCTGCGACGGCTGAACTCTTGATAAAGGCTATATAGTTCGTTTTAATGCTCTCAATACGATAACACTACAAACGATAGCCGTCATAGCTAATCCAATCGCTAAGCCTATTCTATCATAAATAAAATTTCCGATGGAAAACAAAGCGCTATACACACCTATTACACCAGCGAAAAAGCCAAGTATTTTCACACCAAACCCTTTAAATTTAGAGTTATTACCATAAATTAAACTATTAAAGGAGGCTAAAGTTTCAGCATCTGATGGCTTAGTTAACAAGGTGACAAGCATCCAGCCTATAGTCGTAACAACGACGCCAATGACCAATTGCCAATGACCAGCAATGACAACCATCGGTTGCTCCATTTTTCCATTTATAAAAAAGAAGACAGCTATCACAAAAGATATAAACATAGCCGCAATTTCACTATAAGGATTGATACGACTCCAAAACCAGCGGAGTATAAAAAGTAGCCCTGTACCTGCACCAATTTGTAAGAGTAAATTCAGAACTTCTCCAGCCGATTGCAAGAAAAAGGAAAATAGCGCAGCTAATATCATGAGTGATACCGTAGAAATACGCCCAATCAATACTTGGTCTTTGTCTGAGGCTTCTGGTTTTATAAAACGCTTATAGAAGTCATTAACAATATACGAGCTTCCCCAATTTAATTGTGTAGAAATGGTGCTCATAAAAGCGGCAATTAACGATAGTAATACAATACCTATTAAGCCCGAAGGTAAATACGTCATCATGGCGGCATAAGCAACATCTTCGCCTTGCATGGATTGAGATAATCCAGGAAACGCTTGATTGATACTTTCTAAATTTGGAAAGATAATCAGAGAGGCTAAACCTACAATAATCCAAGGCCACGGACGAATCGCATAATGCGCCACATTAAAAAATAAGGTTGCCCAAGACGCGTGCTTTTCGTTTTTAGCAGCCAACATTCGTTGGGCGATATAACCACCACCACCTGGTTCTGCACCAGGATACCAAGTGCTCCACCATTGTACTGCCAGTGGAATAATAAGCACGGTAATTAAGGCTTCCTTGTTACTGAAATCTGGAAGTAAAGCCAGCTTATCAGAGACATTCACATGAGAAAGTAAATTAGTAGCACCACCAATTTCTGGTAAATCTATGATGTATAATGTGGCCCAAACACTACCAATCATCGCGATAATAAATTGTATGAAATCGGTTATTAATACACCTTTGAGTCCGCCAAACGCTGAATATATCACAACGATAATTGAAGCGTATATGAGCATTTCACCTTGGGAGATACCCAATAAAATATTTGCAATTTTGGCACCAGCTAAACAAACGCCAGCCATCGTAATGACATTAAATATGACACCTAAATAGATGGCTCTAAAACCTCTCAGATAACTCGCTACTTTACCACTGTAGCGAAGTTCATAAAATTCGAGATCTGTTGTAATACCACTTCTTCGCCATAATTTCGCATAAAAAAAGACGGTTAACATCCCTGTTAATAACATGGCCCACCAAATCCAATTACCCGATACACCATTCTCTCTAACTAATTGTGTCACTAATCCAGGTGTGTCTGCTGCAAAAGTAGTAGCAACCATACTCACGCCTAGTAACCACCACGGCATATTTCGTCCTGAAAGGAAAAAGGCTTTAGAGTCTTTTCCCGCCTGTTTGGACACGTAAATACCAATACCTGCAAAGAGCAAAAGAAAGAAAATGATAATGGTCCAGTCCAGTGTTGAAATAGTCATAATCGTGATTTAGTATGATTAGAAAAACAAATCTAATATTAAAAATCAATAAAAAAAGACATTAGTGTGATCACTAATGTCTTTTATGGATAAAATTTGGTTGGTTAGATAATTATTTTATCCATGCTTTTCTTATGGCCGACTTTGAAAACCAAACTTGTAAGGCACAAACAGCGATAATGGTTAAAGGCATTATTTTACTAACACCTTCAATTTCGATGACATAATAAACCTGTTGCACCGTGGCACATAAAAAGGATATGATAAATAGGGTATAAGCCCATTTTTTCCTCATAAGTAGGCCAATACAAGCTAAAGTTCCTGCAAAAACAGCAATGGCAAAAATAGCGATATACCAAGCTGGATAATCATAATTCATTTCAAATTGTTGCTGTGGCTCCATTTTGGAAATCATTTCTTCAGTCATAAAGTGCATGGATAAATAGGCCATAACACCTAACAAGTTCCAAATGAGAATAATTACACTTACAATCCAAAACCACATAGGCGGTTTCGTGTTTGAATACGTTGTCATAATAAGATTGATTTAGTTAGTTAATAGCAACAATTTATAAAAATAATTAGTAAATAAACATAAAACCCAACCTAATTTTATGGAAACCATAAAATTACATCGGGTTTTAAACACTTAAAAATTATTAATGTTTTAATCTTCTACCACATGAAGAACAGGGGTTTTATTCACCCATTTTCCGTTTTTAGATTCTCCAAGAATTAATACGTCTTTCGTTTGTTCGTATTCTTTGATGGTTCGCATCATTTGTTCTTTGGTATCTCTGTGTAGCTTGATTCCGGTATTTTTACCTTTATTTCTTATTTCGATATAAAATCCGTCTCTGAATTTAATCGGTCTTGTTGGAGGTCTTCCCATGAATATGTATTTGTAGTAATAGTCTTGCATATTAATAAAAATATATTCAATATGCAAGCGAATTAAATTTAATTCAAAACTAATCTTTTTTAAAGCTCAAAAATTGAATAATTCATAAGATTTACTAATTGAAGTATAGCTGTCTGCTATACCAAAAAGTTTTCATATTTTTAGTGGCATCGCAATAGTTAACAGACATGAAACTACATAGAAAGAAAAAATCCTATCGTGCCTCCAATTTGCCTCCAGGAACGATGGCTTACAAAGGTAAAAAGCAGACAGTTACGACGAATATTGAGATTGTCAACTATTCCAAAGATCAGTATAAAATGTTTCATTCTAATAATGTTGAGGATGCCTTTAACTTTAAAGGGAACGATCATGTGACATGGATCAACATTAACGGATTGAATAATTTAGAAGATATAGAAAAGGTTGGACTACATTACCATCTCCATCCATTAACCTTAGAGGATATTGTTAATACCAATCAAAGGCCGAAATTGGAAGAATTTGAAAATTATTTGTTTATCGTTTTTAAGATGTTATATATTAAAAATGATGCTGACCTGCATTATGAGCATATGAGTTTGATTGTTGGGGAAGACTACGTGTTAACATTTCAAGAGGCTGATGGCGATGTTTTTGACGACTTAAGAGAACGTCTATCTACGGCTAAAGGGCGCATAAGAACGCAAGGCTCTGATTACTTAATGTATACGCTTTTAGACGCTATTGTCGATAACTACTTTACAGTGATTGAGGCTTTCGGAGATCGTGTAGAGGACTTAGAAAGCGCCTTATTCCAGTCTGAAAGCGCTAATAATGATACGCCTGGCGTTATTCAAGACTTAAAACAAGAAATCTTAAAAATGCGTCGCTCAATTTATCCATTACGAGAGGTCATCAACCGAATGGAAAAGACGGATTGTGTGTTTATTGAGGAAAAAACTCACAGCTATTTGAGAGATTTATACGATCATATTATACAAGTGAGTGAATCTGTAGATCTTTATCGTGAGATGATCTGGAGTTTGATGGATATGTACATGACCATCATAAGTAATAAAATGAATGAAATCATGAAAGTGCTGACCATTATAGCAACGATTTTCATACCGCTCACGTTTATTGCTGGTATCTATGGAATGAATTTTAAGAACATGCCTGAATTACGCACTGAAAACGGGTATTTTATACTTCTTGGCGTCATGTTCGTGCTCTTCATATTTATGCTAATCTATTTTAGGAGAAAGCGCTGGCTTTAACATCATTTGAGTGAATTGCCAATTCAGTGGAATAGGCCTATGGTCACTGAACTAATCAAGGACTATAATATCTTACTCAATCATATGTCTAAAGTCTTTAAAAAGACTAATGTTGGGTAATGCATTGATGTAACGCATCAATATTATGATGAAATGAGCTAATCTCATCAGCCCTTGTGTCATATATTGATTTTGACGTTTAGATAGGTCTACAACGTCCGAAAACATGTTAACCTAAACAAGCAAAATTTAAAATATGAAAGAGCAATTAAACACCGCATTTGCCAACTTATCAGAAAAATTAATGGGATGGCTCGATGCGATTATTCAGAACATCCCTAACCTTATACTGGCATTAATTGTTTTGGCTGCCGCCTACTTTGTAGCCAAATATGTGAATAAATTCACTTATAAATTGGTATCCAAGAAAGTGGACCAAGAATCCATTAGTAGCATGATAGCACGTATTTGTGCAGTGACGGTTGTTCTAATTGGATTATTCTTGGCATTGGGAATAATGGATTTGAGTAAAACCCTCACGTCTTTATTAACAGGTGCTGGTGTTGCCGGTTTGGTCATAGGTTTGGCTTTACAAGGCACATTATCCAATACGATTGCGGGAATTGTCATTTCATTCAGGAAAAAAATACAGATTGGGAATTGGGTAGAAACCAATGGTTTTTCTGGGGAAATCATCGATATCAATTTGAAAGATTTCACGATGAAAGAAGCAGATAACAACATTGTTGTGATTCCTAATAAGATGATTTTAGAGAATCCTCTTAAAAACTATTCATTGACCACTAAAATGCGTGTGTTTTTGGAGTGTGGTGTTGGATACGAATCTGATTTAGAAGCGGTTGAACGCATTACTAAAGAAACTATAGCGAATTCTTTTGAGCAGGTTGAGAAGGCTGAAGACGTCGAGTTTTATTACACAGAATTCGGTAGCAGCTCTATCAATTATCTCTGTCGATTTTGGATTGATGCCGAAAGTATGCTAGAGAAATTGCGTGCCAAAACCAGAGCTATTATTGAAATCAAAAAAGCCTATGATAAGGAAGGAATCAATATACCATTTCCAATTAGAACACTTGAATTTAATAATAAACTTTCCGTAGAAAGTCCCAATGGCATGGAAGAGAGTTTTTCTGAAAATTAAGATCAGATCTTGTGCGTCATTAGGATTAAAACATAATTGATATGAGCAAATAGGCTAAACTACTTATAACGATCTTTGATATATCAGTTTGAAAGTCAGACTAGAAACGAATTAAAATCATAGAAATCATGAAAAAATTAGTATGGATATTATTAGTGGCATTTACATTGAGTACAGCTTTTACAAGTTGTAGAGATGAGAAAACACCAGATGAAAAAGTGGAGGAAGCTGTTGATGATATGACAGAAGATTTAGAGGAAGCGTCAGATGATGTGAAGGATGCCGCAGAGGATTTACAAGATGAAATCGATGAAGCTGCAGAAGAGGCAGAGGAGCAAACAGACGATAACCAATAATAAGAGCACCATATTATGAACATAACCATTAAAACAACAAACATGAAATATTTAATATATACATTTTCTTTACTGCTGGTAACTGGAGCTTTTGCTCAAGAGCAACCAGTGGATAAAGTAAAGGAAACCAAAGTAAAAACCATTAAAACTAAAAAGAACGGTAAAACGGTCGAGAATAAAGTAAAAGTAACGACCACCAAAGAGCAAAAGGTCATGACAGACCCTAGCTATAAAGGTACCATAGATGCACCTCAAGTTTTTCCTGATGTGAAAGTGACCAAAACGGTGAGTATTGATAATGATCAGGATCCATTTTATGATTCCGAAGATAAAATTGTCTTTTATAACAAAAAAGACAAGAACTATAAGTTTCAATCAAACAAAAGAGGGTTCTTATTGTCTGATGCAAATAATGAGCGAGTTGGAAAGGCCATGCGTTCTTCTAATAGTCAATATTACATCTTAGATATCAATAATTACTCAGGTGTCGGTTATTTTAATAAAGACGGTAATTTTATCGTTGAATACTACGATTCTGACACAGATATGATGGTCGTTGAAGCCTTTGAAGTGACTTCAAAGTTTTAAAATTTAAATCGTAAACCAATAAAGAAAGTCTCGATCTATCGAGGCTTTTTTTTGTACTTTTAAATGAAAATAAGAACCTATGCCAACACCTACCTTTTCAAAAGAGATTCTCGAATTTTTTAAAAAACTCGAGAAGCATAATAACCGAGAATGGTTCAATGATCATAAGCAGTCTTTCAAGGCGATACAGTCTGATGCCAAAGCAACATATCAAGCTATTTACGACAACTTAAATAAACATGATGTTGTCGATAATTTTAAACTATTTAGAATTTATCGTGATGTGCGCTTTTCGAAAAATAAGTTACCCTATAAAACCCATTTTGGAGCCTCGTTCCATAGAAAAAAACCAGAATTAAGAGGTGGCTATTACGTACATATTCAACCAAATAATGAGTCCTTTATCGCTACAGGATTTTGGGATCCTAACAAAGATGATTTGTTGCGTATAAGACGTGAATTTGAACAAGATGATGAAGAAATTAGAAGCATCATTGGTGATAAAGACTTTAAATCGGTTTGGGGCGAATTTGTAGGTGATGAGTTAAAAACAGCACCTCGTGATTTTGACAAAGAGCATCCTGCGATTGACCTCATAAGAAAAAAGCAATTCATTTTTACCAAGACATATACCGATAAAGAAGTTGTTAGTGACCAATTTATTACCGAAGTGGATAACGCATTTAAAGCAATCAGACCATTTTTTGATTATATGAGTGATGTGCTTACCACCGATTTAAATGGTCAACCACTTATGTAATCTGGTTGATGGTGTAGGAGGTCCCATTAAAAGTGATGGTGTCTCCTACAGTTTTATTCATCAACAAGCTGCCTATGGGAGAAGATTTCGAAATTATAAAATAGTCTGTACCCTCAAAAGGAACCTTTCCTAAACTAATAGCCAAAAAGAATGTCGATGAATTGGTGAACACCACGCTACCTAAAACCACATGCTGGTGGGAGGTTTTAACTTGAATAAGTTTTAAAGTGTCTTGCATGTTATGCGCATCACTCAAGTATTGGGCATTTTTTTCAAGATCGTTAAAGAGTTTACCATTACCAGAATCATCGTCTTCATCGTTGGATTTATCATTGTTTTCTATGGCATCCTTGATGGTTTCAATTTCATCTTTATAACTCGCAATACGCTTTTGAACATGTAATTGACAGATTTCCAAAAGCTGTTCTTTCAATGATTTCATATGGCTTTAGCCAAAGGCTGATTGAATAGCTGAATATTACTTAATAGGCGCTCTTTTACAATCGTCATCATGCGCTTGTTTAAAGCTGAAGAATTCTGAATGTAAAGCTCATATTCTTCAACCGTAAATTGACCAATGATCATGCCTTTCAATGAATTTCGAAATTTCATATCCTTGTGAATGGCATTTTCAATATAAGCCAATTGTTTTTCTACTGATAAATCGTAAAATACATTTTTATGCTTTGCAATATAGTTGCGAAATACAACTACTAACAGATGATTTTGCATTTTGATAATTGGCCTTAACGTAGCATTTTGAAAGCATTCATCGGTGGTCATTGCCTCGTTTACTTGGGCAGAAGCAATAGTAGGGCGAATGGATTTTAAGTTTGTAGATCGATCATTCATGGCTTTAAATTTTATTAAAAATAAAAATAATGTATCTGCAATTCGTCGCATTATTTAGATGTTGTCAACGGTGTTATTAACAAATCAATTGTTTAAATTTTTACATTGAATTTTCCAATGCCTATTTACACCGAAAGGATGCATAAAAACTTATCTTTGAAGAATCAAGGTATTGAAGTCATTGACTTTTGAATTCATCACCATGTTGAACAAGTGTCACCTTTATGAGCTTCCTGAATAATAAAGCAACTAAATGTGGTCTTGAGTAGCGACTGAAAGCTACTTGATAAGAACGATGCAATGACCTCTAAATTTTAAATAAACATGAGATTTCATACGAGAAAATGGGTAAAACCCGAAGATTTAAATCCGAACCAGACCCTTTTTGGTGGCCAGCTTTTAGCTTGGATTGACGAGGAAGTCGCTTTGTACACGGTAATTCAATTAGAAAATCACAAAATTGTCACCAAGTACATGTCGGAAATTAATTTTATGGCGTCAGCGAAACAAGGTGATATCATTGAAATTGGTATCGAAGTGGTAAAATTCGGTAAATCGTCCATGACCTTAAAATGTGAAGCTAGAAATAAAATGACGAGAGAAACCATTCTCACCGTTGACAATATTATCATGGTCAATTTAGGACCTGATGGGAAACCAAAACCACATGGCAAGACTCAAATTGAATATGTGAAAGATCGACTAGACCAGTAATTATTCAATGATACCTGCTTGGAGTTCGAAGACTTCCAAATCGAAATAGGGAACGGCCGCTAATGCATGGTCAAAAATATCAGACATGATATATTCATAGTTTTCCCAACGTTTATCACTACTAAAGCAATAGATTTCTAAAGGCAAACCTTGAGGTGTTGGTGCTAATTGTCTCACCATAATAAACATCTCTTTGTTGACTGCCGAATGCTGTTCGATGTAGGTTTGCAAGTATTTTCTAAAAACACCTAAATTGGTCATATTCCGACCGTTAATCAAAACAGATTTGTCGACATTTTTAGCTTCATTGGCGGCATTAATATCTTTCTGTCGTTGCGCCAAATAATCGGTAATCAACTCAATTTTTTTAAGCTTTTCAATATGATCGTTATCCAAATATTTTATGGATTTAGCTTTAAGAATAATTGATCGTTTGATACGTCGGCCACCCGATGATTGCATGCCTCGCCAGTTTTTGAAGGAATCTGCAATAAGCGCATACGTTGGAATATGCGTGATGGTCATATCAAAATTCTGTACTTGAACCGTAGACAAATTTATTTCAATAACATCACCATCCGCTCCATATTTTTCCATCGTAATCCAATCACCAATACGGACACTGTCATTAATAGCCACTTGAATACTCGCAACAAACCCTAATATCGTATCCTTAAATATGAGTAACAGTATGGCTGAAGCCGCACCTAAGGTTGTAAAGAATTTTAAAAAAGACAGATCAATAAGTATCGCTAGAATCGAGGCAATTCCTATGATCCATATGAACAACATAGCGACCTGAATGTAACTATCTATGGGTTTATCTTTAAGTCGTGGTAAGGTTTTAAAATACGATTCAAAGGTTTTTAAAATACTTCTGATGATCCAAACCGTTAATACAATACCATAGACTTTCAGCAACATTAGGATATAAACCTCAAATTGTGGAAAATCAAAAAATACAATTGGAAATAACTGAATGGTAAGAAATAATGGTACCAAATGCGCAATGCGTCTGGGAGCGCGATGGTTTACCAATAAATCGTCAAAATTAGTTTTAGTTTGTTCTGAAAAACGTCCGAAGAAATTAATCAACAATCGTCTAGTAATCCGATCAGCAATGTAAATGATGATGATTAAAACAATGAGTAAACAGAGCATATTGAAATACTTCGCTGTCATTTCGGACATGCCAACAGAGACAAAATAATCGTAGAAAAAACACTGCACTTTTTCCATTTATTTGGCGGGTTTCAGATATTTCTTTTCTATATAAAAAGTACCAAAAGGTATGATGGAGGCTACTAATACAATAATCAAGGTTCGGCGATCCCAATTCAATTCTTGGCCAATCATAATAGCTAAGACTATATAGGCTAGAAACAGAATTCCATGAGGCATCCCTAACATTTTAACGTAGCTAGGATCATTAGCAAGATACTTTATAGGCGTTGCGATAAATAGCAATAAGATGTAGGATACACCTTCTAGTAAAGCCACAATTCTAAATGTGTTCAACAAACTAAACATAAGGTTTTAAAATTTATGCAAAATTACCTTATGTGAATGAACCTAGCTAGTATTTAACAACTTTTTTAGTAACAGAGGTATCAGAATTTAACTCTGAAAACTCTAGAAAATAGATTCCTGAATCTAATGATTCCGTTTGGATGGTATTATTGCCTTGTTGCAAAGTCTGACGGTTGATTAATTTACCATCCACACTATACATAGTCATGGTTTTCACGTTAGATGAATTAATATGTAGTGTGTGGTTAAATGGTACAGGATACACTGATAAGGCTTCAGCCAAAAGCTGAGAGTCTTCGCTCAAGGTGTTATCAAAATACTGAAGTGCGAGATCAAAAGCATCATTACCGATTTTATGCCCTATAATTCGGCCTCTTATATCATCGATAGGCGGATGAATACCACCCCAAATTCGCGATAAACTCGTTTGATCTGATGCATCTTGATAGGTAGCCCATTGCAAGGTCATATTTTGTGTTGGACCCACTTCAAACACTAAGAAGTTATTTTGTTGAATATCAAAAGTGCCCATACCTCCTGGGAAAAAAGAATCTCCAGTTAATCTCGTCAGCGTTTCAGCTGCGGCTCTTGAGAAGGTTGAATGACCCGATAAATAACCCGCAAACGGTGGTGTTACAAAAGTACCGCGTTGGTAAGGCCACCAGTGTGTACCTAAAATCCAATCTACACCTGCCGTATCTGTGCTAGGATCAGTGATAAAATCTGGACCTTTCCATGCTTTAATTTTTATACGGTCAACATTTTCGTTACTAGCGCCACTTAGCGGATCTGTATCTGTGATCAATTCAATAAATCCAGGAATTAACGGGAGTCCGTGAGGATCATAGCTCGGCAAACTCGCATCACTACTTTGTCCTTTTCCAGCCATGTATCGAATAGCAGAAATCGGTCTTAAATAATCGTAATAGCCTTTGATACCCCAAGTATTTACAGCTGCATCGTGCATGGCACCTCCTAAACTTAAATACCCTTTAACGTCCCATTCCAAATCACTCACAATAGCTCCTTGTCCGCCAATTTTTTTAACGAGTGCTGGATGGTCATTTACATAATTTAAAATTGTAAACCAGTGTCCAGGTGGAGTTTCCGAATCTGGACCGTCTGCCCAAAATTCAGCTAAAACTCTGGCGTAATCAGAGCGCTTGACCATTTGTGGCGTATAAGGCATTCCTGTGGCTGGATTGAGCGGATGTCCGCTACTGGAATCGCCACCATTGGTAAAATCATAAAAATTCTGATACTCTTGAAACGTTTGAGGTAGATTATTAAAATCAAAATTTCCAATAGATGCGGGTGAAATATCAATCATTGTTGGATCGTTCGGGTCTAAGTGCGCTGACCATGAGGCTACTAAAGCAAAATGCCATTTGTAGGGATCATCAATACCATCTTCATTCGAGTTTTGAATGTACACAGGAGGTCCTGGGTCATTATAAACATACCAATCGAATCCATTATTGTTAATAATATCCAAATCGTCACTAGATAGCGCGAAAGGTGTAACGCTTCCCCATTCCGGACTTAAAAAAGGCGGTGTATTGATAGGGTATTCGTTTCCACTCTGATCTACAAAAACATCAAAGGCTAGTGGTTGCCAATAGGCAGGATCAATATCATTGGTTTCGTAATAGTTTTGTAAAATCAACGGCGGATTTGATGGCGTGTAAAACTGATTGGTGTAGCCGTTTTGTTCGTTGGAATTATCCTGTAAGCCAAAAGCAATCATTTCACTGGCTAGGTAATTTCCTAAGGCTGCATAAGAATTGGTACTGTAATCTGTAGATACAAAACTAGGATCATATCCATAAGACGTAAACAGGGCATCAAATTGATTAAGTAAGGCCAAACCACCAGGTGAGTTTTCAAAACGATGATTGAGCAAGCGGTAAACCGCATAACTCATCATTTCATGTCTGGCAGCGTCAACATCAGTAGGTGTTGCAATACCATTAAACGTACAGTTATACCCACCAAAGTTCTTGCCTAAAAAAACCGTCGTTGCCTGACTATCAAAAATAGCCCAAGAATCATACATCAAAACAGACGTATGAAACAAGTTTCTAGCATGCACAGTAGGTCGCGCGAAATCAGCTCGTATGGCAGTTAATAGCATTTCATTCCAATCTCTCGCAACAGTGTGTTGCGCGTTAGAAAATGAAAAACCGATTAAAAATAGGAGTAGTGTAATTTTTTTCATAGTCATCAATCATAGGTAATCAAAAATAAAAAACATTTTTAAATAGGCACTATGATTGGCCTGAAATGATATTCAAAAAAAAAGACTGCCGGTTAAAGCAGTCTTTTCGTGGATTAATCAACCACAAATATAATAGGTCAAGTCATTCATTATTTTGATGCCATCATCGCAAAGAACTTATCAATATTTGGTAAAATAACGATACGTGTTCTTCTGTTTTTAGCTCTGTTTTCATCAGTATCATTAGCTGCTAAAGGTTGGTAAAAACTACGACCTGCAGCAATCAATTGCTCTGGAGCCACATCGAAATCATTTTGTAATTTCTTTACAACAGAAGTCGCTCTTAGCACTGATAAATCCCAGTTATCCTTTACGGCAGCACTGTTTTTCATGAGTTTATTATCTGTATGACCTTCTACCATCACGTCTAAACTTTCCTCAGAATTGATTACATCAGCGATTTTTTGTAAAATGTCATTGGCTTTGTTACTTACTTTATAGCTTCCGAAGTCGAATAACATCTTATCAGAAATAGAAATCATCACCACAGTTTCCTCAATGTTAACTGCGATATCTTCGTCTTCTTCAATGTTATCCATCGATGATTTTAAGTTGAATTGCAAAGCGAGATTCATGGAATCTTTTAAGGTTTTCGCTGTTGCCATGTATGCAGGTGGTACGTTTTTCAACGATTCTCGCATGGCTTCTTTTTGGTCTTCAGAGATCACTACACCATCAACGCTAACGAGTTTGGCATTGTTATCTTCAGTCAGTTCATTTATTTTAGAGTTATAGTTGTCTACACGCTCTTGAATTTTAGCAAACTTAGCTTCTAATTCTTCATTTTCAACTTTCGTTTTTGTCAGTTCACTCTTAAGTTCACCATTATCTTCTTGTAAAGCGACATATTTCTTTTTTGAAACACATGCGGTTAAGAATAATGCGGATAGTACTACTACTGAAATTCGTTTCATAATGTTTAAATTCTTTTTATTGGTTTATGTTACTATTTACGGTTGGAAACTCATTCTAGACTTTTTCTGCAAGCAGATTATGAAATTTTTAAGAGTTTTTAAACTGAAAAATTACCGACATAATCGCGTGCAACTAGAATAAAATCAAATACTTAATATGTTTTCATTTGAGCTTTTCGTTTTTTTAGTTGTTTTAATAATTCATCGACGGTCTCTGATACCGATCGCTGAAAGTTCTCATGAGATGCTTCTGCAAATAGACGCGGTCCAGGCGCACTCAAACGGATACTACATATTTTACCCGATTCATCACTGGTTGTGTTTTCGGTTTTAAAAAAAACATCAGCACGAATGACAAATTCATAGCGCTCAAAAACTGGTTTTAGTTTTTCTTCCGTAAAGGCTTCTAGCGTGTCACTCGCAGTAACACCATTGTATTCATAATTAATAGTCATAGAATTAATTTTTAAGTCATTGAAACTAAAATTGACTCTAGTTTCTTCTTCAGTATAAGGTAAGTCAGACAGACCAATGGCAATAACTGTATCCTGTAAAATATTGTCCCATTTGCTGAAAAATCATCCTTAAAATTTTGTGAAAATGCCACGAGTCTATGCATCAATCATTAATTTTAAGCCTAACTCATTTGAAACAATTTAACATGCAAAAGCTATTACCCTTGTTATTGGTAGCATTCTTGTGCAGTCTGCCAATTTCTGAAACGACCCATGCACAATCCCGAAAGAACAAGAAAAACAACAAAGAAGCGCCTGCACCTAAGAAGAATCCTGGTAAAATCAAACCTTATGATAAAGTCATTACCAAAGATGCTGTGAGCGATGATGGCTTATTTAAAGTCCATAAAGTAGGAGAGAAGTACTATTTTGAAATTCCTCAGATGCATTTGGGTAAGGACATGTTATTGGTAAGTAGAATCGCCAAACTACCTGCTAATTTAGGAGGTGGTTATATCAATGCTGGTTCGAAAACCGCAGAACGATTAATAGCTTGGGAACGTTTTGATGATAAAATACTTATCAAGGAACGCTCCTATAATGCGGTCGCTGATGAGGAATTACCTATCAGTATTTCTGTAAAGTCTAACAACTATGAGCCAACATTGTTCGCATTTGATATTGCGGCTTTCAGTAAGGATTCTTCTGCAGTCGTGGTAGATGTCACCAAATTTTATAGTACCGATGTCAAAGCGATTAGCGGATTGCCTGGTCGATTACGTAGCACTTATAAAGTAAGGAATCTCGATGGGTCACGCAGTTTTATCAATCATATTAAGAGTTTTCCTCAGAATATTGAAGTGGTACAGGATATGACTTATAATGCGTCTGAACCACCTTCGGCACGTTCGGCAGAGACCATAAGTTTACAAATGAATCAATCTATGATTTTATTACCTGAAGAACCGATGCAACCGCGTTTTGCAGACGATCGAGTAGGCTGGTTTACCTTCAGTCAAGTGGATTATGGTAGTGATGCGCTTAAAGCAGATACGAAAACGTACATCCGCAGATGGCGTTTGGAACCTAAAGATCCTGAAGCTTACGCGAGAGGTGAATTGGTAGAGCCAATAAAGCCTATCGTCTATTATTTGGATCCAGCCACACCTGAAAATTTGCGTTCTTATATTAAAGAAGGCATCGAATTATGGCAAGGTCCCTTTGAAAAGGCAGGCTTTAAAAATGCCATTATTGCTAAGTATCCGCCAAGCAAAGAAGAAGACCCAGAGTTTAGTCCGGAGGATATTCGATACTCAGTAGTACGATATGTCGCCAGTGAAACTCGAAATGCAGTAGGACCAAGTGTGTCAGACCCTAGAAGTGGAGAAATCATCGAGAGTGATATCATCTGGTACCACAACCATTTAAGATCCTATAGAAACCGTTATTTATTAGAAACGGGTGCTGCTAATCCTTCAGCGAGAACCTTAAATACACCTGATGAAGAAATCGGAGAAATGATGAAAATGGTGATTGCTCATGAGGTAGGTCATGCCTTAGGATTGCCTCATAATATGAGTGCCAGTAAAGCTTATGATGTGGAAAGCTATAGAAATGGCGCTTTTACCCAAGAATTTGGAATTGCCTCGACCATTATGGATTATGCACGTTACAATTACATTGCGCAGCCTAGTGATGAGAATATTCGTTTTATTCGTCAGATTGGACCTTATGACGACTATGCCATAAATTGGGGTTACCGCAGAATTCCGGGCGCTTACGCACCTGAAGCCGAAGTAGCTGTGTTAGATCAATGGATCATGGAAAAAGCAGGTGATCCTATGTATGTATTTGGTCGCCAGCGTAGCCGTTTTGACCCAACATCTCAAACCGAAGACATCGGTAATGATGCGATTAAAGCGTCTAATTATGCCTTGAAAAATTTGAAGTATGTGGCTCAAAATTTACCGGATTGGACCAGTGATCAAACTAATGATTATGAGGATTTGGAAGAGCTCTATGGTGAATTATTAGGATGTTATAACCGTTACATCGGACACGTGCTTTCTAATGTTGGTGGTGTAGAAGAACACTTAATCACCCCTAGACAAGGTGGCATAGCCTATGTGGCTGTTCCAAAAGAAAAGCAAAAAGCGTCTATGGCATGGTTACATGATAATGCTTTTGAAACTCCGTCTTGGCTTATCGATAAATCCTTGTTGCAGAATATCGATTATGCGGGTTATACCGACCGATTAAGACGCTTACAAAGTCGCTATGTGAATGGTTTGCTAAGTTTTGATCGTCTGGGACGATTAATAGATCATCACGCGTTGGATGCGACCAACTACAGTGTGTTGGATATGTTGAAAGATTTACGACAAGGCATATGGAGTGAAACGTCACAAACACAGAATGTGGATGTGTATCGTAGAAATCTGCAGCGTGTCTATATTGATCGTATGGCGTATTTAATGACAGAAGAGCTAAATCCGCAACGTAGCGATAGCTATTATAACGTGTCACAATCGGATGTGAGAGCCTTGGTACGAGGTGAGTTAAATGTATTGAAACGTCAGGTGGCTTCAGCAGCTAACCGACAAGTCAATACAGAAACCAAATACCATTATCGAGATATCGTAAAACGTATTGAGGACATTCTAGATCCTAAATAAGCTTCTGAAAAGCCAAATTTTAAAAACACCGTTTTGAGCTGTTCGAAACGGTGTTTTTTATTTCTAATAGCATTAGCTTATATTTAACGAACTAATAGCAACATCGTATGGGAATATTCAATACAAAACGCAAAGGTTTTTTTCAAAGTAAGCGTATTTCAGGATACCTTCTTTATGGTATTGGCGAAATCATTTTGGTAGTCATTGGGATTCTTATTGCGGTGAGTATTAATAATTACAATCAGCGCAAGTCCTCAGAGCAATTGTTGACGAGTTATTTGCAGGTTTATAAACAAGATCTTGTGCAAGATACTATAGTCGTTACTTCGGTATTAGACTATTTAAAAAAACGCAAAGAAGTTTTTAAAATGTTCTTAAGTGATACTGTTTCGGTAGGAACCTATAAAAATAATCCACAAGGTTACGGACTTATACTATCTTATAATCCATTTAAATTACAGCAGAAAGGCATTAACTTATTACAGCGTTATGTGAATGATGCTGATAAGCAGCAAGACACCTTAATATCTAGGATATTAACGACGCATAATGCCTTCGATAATTTATTGGAGGGTTCAAATGAACGCATTGGGAAGGATATTGATGAAAATATGTTGTATTTAAAAAACAACGAACCATGGATAGGAGACTTATTATTAGGACGTTTGGATAATCCTCAGATGATGACCTATTTGTTAAGTCCAGAATATCGGGCGCGTTTGGCTATTCATTCCACCTTAGTCTATGGTAATTTAGAACCACAACTGAATGCTTTTATGAGAGAAAATCGTCAAACTTTAGCAATGCTAGAGGAACGATTAAAAGGATAGAGATTCGCTTGATAAGTGGGCTTTAATTGCTCAATTCAAAATTAAAAATGAATTTTATCCAATTCATTGAGGTAGGTTTCTCCAACAGGAATTTTGTGCTCTTTAATCATTACCCAATTCCGGCCTTTACTGGACACCTGATCGATCCTCACAATATACGAGCGATGTAAACGTAGGAATTCCAAGGCATCAGGTACTGTACCTAAAAAATCACCAATTTTACAGCGAATGGTATAGGTTTTTCTCTTAGTAACAATGTCCAAATAATTCCCTTGTGAATTGACAAATAGGATGTCCTTGGTGGTAATTTTAAAATCTTCGCCATTAGATCGAAAGGTATAAAATTGCTCTTTGCGTTTTAAGCGTTTGATGGCCAATCTAATGAGCTCTCGAAACACGTCTTCGTTATAACTTAGCACACGTATTTTAAAGAATAGATACACCAAGCTGGCAATTATGACAAAACACAAACTATAAAACCACCAACTTCTCCAGAAAGGCGGTAGGATTTTAAATCGTTTCGTTACTAATAAGTTATTGGGATGATTAAGGACTTGAGACCGAGCTTCAAAAGTGTATGTTCCAGGAGAAAGCGAGGGAAAACTTATAAGACGGTTGCTACTCGTGGTCCAATTCGAGTCTATTTCTTTTAAGCGATATTTGTAGTTGATATTATTGGAATTTTTATGCGTAATGGCCTGTAGCTTAAAGTCAATATTATTTTTATGATAGGACAGTTTTAAATCTTCACCTAGGGTCTTTTGGTTATTCACAATCATTTCTTTGAGAGTGAGGGATAGGATATTGGCAGTTTCTTTTTCCTGTATAACGGCTTTTTTAAAATAGCAAAGTCCTTTTTTTGTGGCCACCCAAACCGTGTCGTTAATAATTTCAACATCATTGATGTCATTACTTATTAAGCCATCCGATTTTGTGATGGTATTAACGGAGTAGGTGCCGCCTGAGTGAAAATTGATTCTATTAAGTCCGGTATTGGTGCAAGCCCAAATTGTGGAGTCATTTTCAATATGGACTTCACTAACGATATCATTAGTAAGACCGTCTTTCTTGGTGATGTTGTAAATACGGTCACCATAGACAACAGCACCGTTTCCTTGTGTCGCTAAGTAGGCATTGGTCGCAGAAACATCAATGTCGTCGATTCTCGATGTTAATAAATTGCTTGGTTGGTGTTTTAAAATTTTGTCCGTTTTAAGAGCATACAATCCAGAAGTCGTACCTATAAAAATCGTATCCCTAAACATGCTAACATCTTGTGCCTTAAAATTGGTAAAGATTTGCTTGCTATTATCTTTATCCTTTTTGAAAAAACCGTAGGCGGTTGTTGCCAAAAGAGGATGAGCAATTTGTTCGGGTAGCTTGCGCGCCCAAAAGTTATAAGAAGGGCTATTTTCAGAATAGTTAATCAAGTAACCATCACCATAAATATAAAGTTCCTTGTTGATATTATCAAATTCCACCAATGCTTCATTGGTGTTTAAGCCTTGAAAGAGGATCTCTGTGTTAGCTTTGGAAATTTTACCGATATCACCATTGTTGAACCCAGCGAATAAGTGTTGCTTGTCATCTTTGACCAACGAAACGATATAATCGTTGGTATAGACTTTAATCTTTGGATTCTTAATATGAAAAACCCCATCTTCAAGGGTACTGAGCCAATAACCACCTTCACGATCTAAAAGAAAACTAGATACCGACATCTCTGATAAAAATGTATCATATACTTTACCATGAATATCGCGTATTTCACCACCACCACTATAGTAACCAGCAAAAAATAATTGCTCACCGATTGGTTTGATACTAATGGGGTTTTGGTCGTTTTTGTAATAGGTGGTCTTATTTCCTTTGTATTGGATACCGAGTTTCTTATCAATGAAGATGATGTGGTCCTCATCTAATACTCTTAAATCCATTCGGTTGCTCGTACCATTTGCAATGTCTATCATCTGAATGTCGTCCTCTAATCCATAATCATGAAATGCCGATAAAAAAACATTTTTCTTCTTGTAATAGCCAAGTCTAAAATCGATCTTTTCCTTTGGTTGATTCAAAAAGTCATCCTTGCTGTATGATTTTTTGACCGTACCATCTGGTGCTATCGTCACCATACCTACCAATTTATAACCTCCAATATACAGATAGCCAGCTTCATCGACCACCACACTTTTCAGAACGGCATCTGCGTCTAATTGGGCTTTCATTATAGTATTGTATTTGTACATTTTAAAGCCATTGAAAATGTCGTCAAAATAAAATAGGCTTTGGGTGTGGTATTCATAGCACCAGATTTGACCGTTTGTTTGCGGATAAAAATCTAATACCGTATTGCCAGGGAGTCCATCTTGGGTGGTGAAATTTTCAAACTCATAACCATTGTAGCGTGATAAGCCTTTATCGGTGGCGAACCAAATATGACCTAAAGCATCCTGATAGCTGTCATATACTTCCGAGCTCGGTAAGCCTTCATCCACGCCAAAATGTTCGTAAATATGACTTTGAGAATGGGTGAAATGAGCCCAAAATAATAGAAATAATACGATGCTGGTATGCTTCACAATAAACGCTTTCAGCAAATGTACTATTATTTAAAATGTGACTAACATATGGCTTGTTTGGTTTATCACTATTTTAAATGGTTTCGTCACAAAGCCAATGAATTTAAGGGTTTTGAGTTAGTTGAAATTGATTTTCTAAGTGTCTCGTTGCGATAAAAGGCTTGGTCACTTTTTATTATGGGTTTCGTCACAAAAACGAATTTTGACTTTGTTGAATGTGAGCACCCAGATATATTCGATGTCATAACCATTTTAAAACCTTGAAACGGCGACTTAATTACAATGGATTATTAACACAGAAACAAATTTACTTTAACTAAAACCTATATTATTATGAAAAACTTTACACACTTCCGAAAACACTTCAACAGTAGATGTGACATGCGTAAAAAACAACTACTTTCTGTAATCACATTATGTATTATTACGATAAGCTATTCACAAACATTTGTAGATAATGACTTCAATTATAACATTATTTCAACCAATGAAGTAGAAATAACAGATTATACTAGTTTTACCAACGCCAATTTAATAATACCAAGTACAGTAACGTATAATGCTGCCACTTACAATGTGGTAAGCATCGCTGCACATGCGTTTAATAGTAATAATCTTTCTACAGTTTCTCTCCCTAACAGTATAACTAATATTGGAGATTATGCTTTTGTCAATAATAATTTAACTCAAGTATCTGGAAATACCAATGTCATTAATTTAGGAGACGGGGTATTTCAAAATAATGATTTTGCAGATTTTAGCTCCATATCTATTTCAATTCCTAATATTCCATTATCCTGTTTTAAAAACAATCAATTTACTAATCTTACTATCCCTGCAAACACCGTTAGCATTGGCAAAGAGGCTTTTAGAGGAAATCAGATAACAGCTTTAACAATTATACCAAATACAGTCACAACAATAGGAGAAGGTGCTTTTAGAGATAATTTGTTGACCAATGTTGTTATTCCGAATGGAGTTACAACTATTAATAGTGTGGCATTCTCAAATAATCAAATTGCAACTATAGATTTAGCAGATTCTGTAACAACAATAGCAGATTATGTTTTTGTTAGCAACCAAGTATCAGATATTTCTAATGTTGTTTTTCCTAATGGTTTAATAGAGATTCCTGTAGGCATGTTTTATAATAACCAATTTACAGCCCTAACTGTTCCGAGTTTTATTACAAGTATAGCAGACGAAGCGTTTAGTGAAAATCAAATAACTAGCTTAAACCTACATAATGGTTTGACGTCTATAGGATCTTATGCGTTTGGAAACAATCAAATAGGTAGCTTAACAATTCCTAATTCAGTTACCCATATAGGTGATGATGCTTTTGCTATTAATCAATTAATTAGTATCACGTTTGGCACTGGTCTTACTGAAATAGGTAATAATGTTTTTTATAATAATCTACTTACTAGTGTAACTATACCGGAAGGCATTATCATAATAGATGAACATGCGTTTGAAGATAACTTATTAACTTCAATTTCACTACCAAGTACATTAACAGACATATATGATGACGCGTTTAGAAATAATGCATTAATTTCTGTTGTTTTTCCTGATAACTTAGAAAATATTTGGTACAGTGCTTTTCAAGACAATCAATTACAAACTATTTCGTTACCTAACAGCCTTACTAATATTGATAATAACGCGTTTTACAACAATCAATTAACCACTGTTGTCATACCAGCAAATGTCACAAACATAGATTATGGTGTTTTTCAGAATAATCCATTAACCGATGTTACATCTTTAGCCTTAACACCACCAACAATTGCTACATCAGGTAGTGCAGCAGACTCCTTTACTGCCGACAGAAGCACTATACACCTGCACATTCCTGCTGGGACCATGGGCGCTTATGTCACAGATCCTGGGGCACTTTGGACTGGCTTTAATCCCGTGAGTGAAGATGCGTTGAGTGTCTCTGAATTTGATATTGCCAGCACTATTAAAATTATAAACCATTCAGATACTATGAGCATTCTTGCTCCGGACAGTATGCAACTAGAACACTATACCTTGTACAACCTCACAGGACAAGCCATTAGTACTGGTGATACGCACCAATTTTCAACAGGAGGCATGAGTCAAGGGGTGTATCTCTTAACGATGGACTTCCAGCAAGGACAGGTGACCAAAAGAGTATTGATTCAGTAAAAACAACAATAAAACCAGCCATAAATAGTTATAAATCTTAAAAAAAATGTGATTATGAAAAAAACGAGTTTAGTGCTTATTGTAGCCTTATGGCTTGTGGCTTGCAGCTCTGAAGATGCCACCAACGAACCAAGTTCAGATAACTTTTATGCCTTAACGGTTGGGAATACTTGGGATTACCGCTATTATTTACGTGATATGGATACGGATAATTTCCTGCCAACCGATATCACCGAATCGGTTGCTATTACCGAAACGGTGCAAATCGATAACGAGACCTACTATAATTTTAAACATGAGGTCACAGGCAACGATGGTACTTATCCTTATTTTCCAGATAATGGCGAAAGAAACTACACCCTAAGAGATTCTTTAGGGTTTCTAATAGACGAGATGGGACTTATCAAATACAACAACAGCGACACTAATGAGCATTATATGTTCAATCTAGATTTCGAGTACTCGTACTATTTAGCGTTAGCTAATGGTATGGATAACATCAGCACCAATGCAGGTAGCTTTACCTGTTATGATAACCATTACTATTTTAAAGATCTCGATGGCAATATTGCTAATTCATTAGATCATGGATACAGAGAAGATGGTATAGGAGAGGTCTTAACAACCATGTCCTTTGTAACAGAAACCGAGCACTTTATTGAAAAACGCTTAGAATCTTATGATTTACAATAGTGCGATTGTTGAAAACCATTGATAAATACAAGTTAGAGTTATTCTTGATGGCCTTTTATTTAGGTCTATTAGGATTCTATGTTTTTTTTAGTTAGTTAGCTATTAGGGAAGCTTGCTTAAAATCCTCCAGTTTTTGGGGGATTTTTTTTAGCTCACAGAAGCAAATTATAGAAAGACATATTTCAACTTATTAGCGCTTTCCCGTTAGATAAGGGATGAGCGAATAGAGGAGAAGGTTTGATTTTTTAGCAAGGACGATGACTTCAATGTTAAAAATGTTGACCTTATAAAATTTTATTCAGTGTTTTTTCATATCCCTAACCCAAAACTTTCATCAGGTTGGCTTTGTATAATTTTCCAATGGGAATGGTATGGTCTTGAATATTTATTCTGTTGCCATCAATTTTTTGCATGTGTTTAATAGCTACTGCAAAAGATTTATGAACTTGTATAAATTGGTCTGATGGTAAAGATTCCAAAATATCAGATATTTTTTCTCTGATGGTGATGATGTCATTTTTAGACACCACTTTCGTGTAATTTCCAGCAGCTTCTAAATATAAAATCGTATCAACATCAACTTGGAGATATGACTTGTTCTGACGTAAAAACAACCGTTTTGTTATCGCGTCATTCGCTTTAGAATTGACATTTTTTGTAGTTGTTGTGGCCATAACTTTGTTTACAGCCTTTAAAAAACGCTCAAAACTAAAGGGTTTTAATAAATAATCAGATACGTTCAACTCGTATCCTTCTATCGCAAATTCGCTATAGGCTGTCGTGACAATTACTTTTGGAGGTGCGGATAGTGTTTTTAAAAACTCAAAACCTTTCAGCTTGGGCATATTGATATCTAAGAAGATTAAGTCCACTTGATGTGTATTTAAATACGTTAGCGCTTCCAATGCACTATAGCAGTTTTTTTGCAAACTCATATGTGGTAACATTTCACAATATTCCATGATAATCTTGTGCGCTATATGTTCGTCATCTATGATTAGATATCTCATTGTTTTATCTTTAAAGATAGTGACACTTTATAAGTATGGGCAGTGACTTCAAAAGAGAGTTTATGTTTATTGGGATAGACCAATTCTAGGCGTCTCTCTAAATTTTTCAAGCCAATGCCTTTGGTGTTTGGTGTTTCTTGTACTTCAAAATTATTTTCAATAACAAAATTGACATGATTATTAGTTTCGGTTAAGTCTACATGAATATACGCGTCTTTTTCCAAATTTTCTAAGCCATGCTTAAAAGCATTCTCCAGCAGAATAATAAATAGCAAGGGCATTATTCGAGCCTGTGGGTTTTCAATGTGATGTTTGAATTGGATATCCGACTTTTTATGATATCGAATTTCTTGAAGCTCCACATAGTTTTTTAAATAATCTAACTCTTGTTTGATGGTTACCCATTCCTTTTCGCCTTCATAAATACTATAGCGCATCATATCAGATAGCTTGAGTACCATGTCACGCTCTTTAGAATCTTTTGCCATTAAGCCATATAAATTGTTAAGCGTATTAAAGAAGAAGTGTGGATTCACTTGACTTTTTAAATGCAGCAATTCTGTTTTCTCTTTTTCATTCTTTAACCGAATAATGGTTCTAACTTGTTTAAAAATCCAATGGGCAATGGTGATAAATATCAGAATGAAATACAGTGTAATAAACTCTGGAAAGCCTTCTAGTTTTCCAAAGGTATCGTTAAAAATCACAAGGATGAATCCTGTAAAGACAAGCGTTAGTTTATAAATCCGGTTAATGATTCTCTTTCTGCTATCTGATATGGTAAGCTTCATAGGTCAATATTAATTAATTAAACGTCCTCTAGCAAATAAGTTGACAAACAATGGATACAGAGGGATGAATGCTTATTTAGTAGTGATAACCTGCGTATACAATCTTTAACTATGTTTCTGTCACAGCTAATAAGGCGTGTATCACATTTTCTTTCTGATCGTAGCGTTACACAGTAAGTTTGCCTTAATCATTCAATCATAAAACGAACACTATGCAACTCCGTATTCATAACTTATCAAAAACGTACTCAAATGGCATACAAGCCTTGCAGAATATTTCATTAGAAATACCTCAAGGCATGTTTGGTTTATTGGGTCCGAATGGTGCTGGAAAATCGACCTTAATGAGAACCATCGCTACGCTGCAAGACGCTGATTCTGGATCTGTGATGCTCGGTGATATTGACGTGTTGCAACAAAAGAATGAGTTACGGCAGGTTTTAGGGTATTTACCACAGCAATTTGGCTTATACCCTAAAGTATCTGCTGAAGTATTACTCAATCATTTTGCGGTATTAAAAGGGATTACAAATAAAAAAGAACGTCAAGAATTGGTGAAAGCTCTGTTGAATAAAACCAATTTATACGATGTTCGACATCAAAACCTAAAAGGATTTTCTGGTGGTATGAAACAGCGTTTTGGAATTGCACAAGCCTTACTTAATAATCCGAAGTTGCTCATTGTAGATGAACCTACTGCTGGATTAGATCCTGTAGAGCGACATCGGTTTTACAACGTGCTAAGCGAAATAGGGGAACATACTGTGGTGATTTTATCGACGCACATTGTCGATGATGTCAAAGAACTTTGTACGAATATGGCGATTATCAATCAAGGGCAAGTGTGCTTAGAAGGCCAACCACTACAATTACTTGAAGGGCTTAAAGACAAAGTCTATGAAAAAACCATCGACAAATCAGAATTAGACCTTTATAAAGACAATTATAAAGTCATTAGCGAACGGTTATTCCTTGGAAAACCAACCATTCATATTTTAAGTGATAAACCTCCAGGAAATGGTTTTTCGTTGATTAATGCCGAATTAGAAGATGTGTATTTCTCAGAAATATTCAGTAGTACTAACGCTAAATCTAAAGCATAATGTGGTATCAAATTTTTAAGTTCGAAATACAATACCGTCTCAAACGACCAGATACCTATGTGTTCTTTCTGTTTCTGTTTTTATTTTCAATGGTGGGTGTCGATTTTATATTTCAAGGTGCTGATTTAGGCCTCATGAAGAAAAACTCACCTATCGTTATTGCAAAAACGATGGGAGCCATAACAGGCATTTTCATGATTTTGGCATCCATGATTATGGGTGTCTCTGTTTTGCGCGATTTTGAGTACAATATAGAGTCATTGGTTTTTTCTACACCCATCCAAAAAAAGGATTACTTACTCGGGCGATTTTTAGGGTCTTTTGCAGTCTTACTTTTTGCATTTACAGGGATATTATTTGGAATGATGCTAGGGGAGTTTATGCCTTGGAATACCCCAGATGATCTCTTAGATTTTAATGCCTTTCTTTATGTAAAGACATTTCTAATAGTAACCCTACCAACGTTATTTTTTGGAGCCTCACTATTTTTTGTGACGGGTGCTTTAAGTAGAAATCTCGTGGTCGTATATACACAAGGGATTATTTTATTTGTCGTTTTTATGTTGACCAAAGCCATCACTAGTGAGTTTTGGCAAGCCATTTTAGATCCGTTTTCACTAACGACCACCACCTTCGTGACCAAATCGTGGTCAGCAGCAGAAAAGAGTACAGAAGCACTTCCTTTTTTGGGAGCCTTGCTTTATAACAAACTGTTTTGGATGGCTTTGGGAATAGTAGCATTGATATATGGCTATAAAAAATTCAGTTTTAATGTACTTAAAGAAAAGCGATCTAAAGGTAAAAAGCCACAAATATTAAAACCTATAGGCACACTTCACGTTAATGATGTCGTCATACCTCATGCCAAAAAGCACTATGGAACACTCTCAAAATTGTTGCAGTTAAGACAATTTTCATGGTTTTATTTCATAAGTATTTGCAAGCAACCTTCATTTTGGGGCATTGTTATTTGCGGTATGATTATCATCTTAATTAATTCTGTAAATCTCGGGACAGTATATGGTGTCGATAGTTATCCAGCCACCTATTTTATTGTGGAAGAACTTCAAGAAACATCCATTTATTTCTTCATCATCATTTTGGTGTTTTATTCGGGAGAATTGGTATGGAAGGAGCGCACGATGAAACTCGATTTAATCTATGACGCTACACCTATGTCAAGCTTGATGAAGCTAGCAGGTAAGTACATTGGAATTAATTTGATATATGTGGTGCTCATGATGGCTTTAATGCTATCTGGTATATTATTTCAAACGTTGAGTGGTTACTATAATTATGAATTACAGGTTTACTTTTATGGTTTCTTTTTGGAGATTTTACCGATTTTAGCATTATACACGTTTATCGCGTTTTTTATCCAATCGGTTGTCAATCATAAGTTTGTTGGAATCATGTTAGTCATTGTTTTCTTTATGGCGACTATCGCTATGGGATTGGTTGGATTTGATCATGATTTGTACTTTTTTGGAGGTAGCGCTTTAGGAACCTATTCTGATATGAACGGCTATGGTCACTTATTGCAACCCTATCTGTTAATTAAATTGTACTGGTTGCTCTTCGGAATGCAATTATTGATGATAGCGTCATTGGTATCGGTAAGAGGTGTTGAAACCCCTATATTAAAACGCATAAAAGTTGCGAAAAATAGAGCGAGTAAACCGCTTATAAGGCTCTTCGTCTTCATACTTTTGGCTTTCGTCACCGTTGGAGGCGTGATATTTTACAATACCAATATTTTAAATGATTATTGGACCACTTCCGAAGCCACAGAATTTAGAGTGGCATATGAAACAGAACTCAAACAATTTGAATACATTCCACAACCCAAGATCGTAGATGTTAACTTGCAATTAGAATTGTATCCCGAAACACGCGATTATACAGTAGAAGGCCATTATCTGTTGAAAAACACCACTTCTAAAAACATGGCCTCCATACACATTCAGAAGCTTATTGAAGGGAATGTGACCTTAGACAGTCTCACTTTGGAGGTCGGATTTACAAAAGACCATCAGTATGAAAAATTTGATTATACTATTTGCAATCTGAAGGAACCATTACAACCTGGCGACTCGGTTCGCATGTATTTTAAGCAACGCTTTACAACGAAGGGATTTGAATCCGGAAGCTCGAATGTTAACATCAATCACAACGGTACGTTTTTTAATAATTCAGATTTACCAACCATCGGATATCAAAGAAAATATGAATTGAGTGATCCTAAGGAACGTGACGATTATAAGTTGCCAAAACGTAGTCAAAAAGCCGATCGAGACCATAGCGACGAACTCGTAAATGCGCGATCAGGTAGTGATTCCGACGGTATTCAATTCGAAATAATTATGGGCACCTCAGACGATCAAACAGCAATAGCGCCTGGAAATTTGTTACGACAATGGACAGAAAACAATCGCAATTATTTTCATTATAAAATGGACGTACCCATGATTAATTTTTACGCCATGGTTTCGGCCAAATATGAAACAAAAAGGGATATATGGATATCGCCTGAGAATGACTCAGCAAAGCCAGTGGATCTTGAAATTTATTATCATAAAGATCATCTTTACAACATTGATAGAATGATGGCTGCCATGAAAGCGTCATTGCGTTATTACAGCACAAATTTTAGTCCCTATCAATACGAGCAACTACGTATTATGGAGTTTCCGCGTTATGCGCAATTTGCACAATCTTTCCCTGGCACCATTCCGTTTTCTGAATCTATAGGATTTGTGTTAGATATAGACGACGAGCAAGATGTGGACATGGCTTTTTATGTCACTGCTCATGAAATTGCTCATCAATGGTTTGGTATGCAGGTAGAAGCAGCCAATGTAAAAGGGCAACTTTTTATTTTAGAAACCTTATCGCAATATGCCGCCATGATGGTCTTAAAAGACAGTTATTCTGAAGAGAAACTACTTCAGTTTTTAGAGATTCAAAAGGTGAAGTATAAAGAGGGACAAGACAAAGCGACCGTGGAGGAACCTGCGCTGGCTCTTGTAGAAAACCAAAACTATGTGTACTATGCCAAAGGTGCGATTGCCATGTATGAACTTCAAAAACACTTGGGAGAGGCACAAGTAAATAAGGCATTAAAACGCTTTTTAGCGGATTGGAATACCACCAATGGGACGCTTAAAACGCTCACCAATCGTTATGCCACCAGTGAAGACTTATTAGGCTATTTTAGAGAGGTCACTCCAGACTCATTGCAGTATCTTATCACGGATTTATTTGAAGACGTGACCACTAACAAGGCATTTGAACTAAAACAGCAATAAGCTGTTGATCATGAGGTTGAGCCTTATGTACGTATGATTAAGGAAGTTTGCTTAAAATCCTCCAGTTTTTGGGGGATTTTTTTATGCTAACAACTTGAGGTACAAACTCAAAAGATAAAGCCTTACTTTTTTTACGGTTTCCCGTTAGGAAGGGCATGGGAGAGGAGGTATTTTGGGAGCTTGTAGGAGGGGAGTGTATTCTGTGTGGAATAGGTTCAAATTTACTAGTATTCAAATGTTTCCTGTTTTCCTTAATAAGTATACTAGTAGAATTTATTATATTTGAGATACAGATATTCTCCCTATAAGATTTGATTAATCAGTTAAATTGATATGTACTTCATATAATCAATTGTAATCTGTCGTGATTAATATACAATTAAAGTTTTAAAAATGAATCAAAAAGTTTTAGATGCCGTAGTATTAAATAATACATATTTTTCAAATGGCTTTCCAGATGAAAACTGGAGTAAACTAATAAATAGAAATAATTATTTGTCACTCATCGATGGTCATTTCGATGATGATACAGATATTTTATTTATAGAAGGAGATGAAGATGCTGGTAAGACAACTCTTTGCGCTCAATATGCAAAAAGAGAAGGTGACTCTGTGATTTCAATTTTTTTTAATCCTCATCATAATTTAAATTATGAGTTGGGTTATTATTGTACAAATTTTGTAAATCAAGCAAAAAACATTTTGGGCCATATAGAAGAGTCTGAAGATATTTTTTATGGTATCGAAGATTACAGACAATATCCTTTTTTGCTAAGAAAATATTTAAAAAAGGAGAGAAAAAAGATCACAATCATACTAGATGGCTTGGAGGATCAATTAATACAACATCAAGAATTCATAAAAAACCTGCTTTTACAAATTCCTTTCGGAGATAATATTTTTCGATTTATAATAAGTGGAGACGAATCAAATTTTCTTAATTTTCATCCAAAACTTAAAAAACATAAAATTAATTCTATTAATCTTGCCGGTTTTTCTGAATTGGAAATTTTAAAGTTTCTTGAAATAGATCAATTAAATAATAATGAACAGATAAAAGATTTTTATAAAATAACTAAAGGTCTTCCAGGCAGATTAAAAATACTAAAGCGCCTTCTAAAAGTTGAAGAGGTATCAATTGAAGATATTGCCAAATCAAAATCTTATTATCATTGGCTTGAATTTGATTGTAACTCTATTGATTTAAATAATGAAGGTTATAATAACATAATTTCCTTGTTATCACTTAAAGAAAAATCTTTTACCATAGAAGAAATTGCCAAAATCTGCTCATTACAGTTTGACGAAGCAAAAGATTTAATTAATAATAATTATGTTTTCGAAAAAACAGGAGAAAATATTAGGCTTACATCAAATGCCCATAAAAAATATTTTGCTAATTTGTTGAGAGGGAATAAAGCTAAAGTCGATGATATGCTCATTAACTATTATGCCTCTGTCGATTCAATAAATTCCTTGATTGAATTACCAAAACTTCACGCTCACTCAAATGATTGGGGAAAAGTAATTAATATTTTGAATGAGAATTATCTACCAAGAATAATTGAAAGCACAGGTTCTTTGAAAGTTGTGAATGAAAGTTTACAACTGGGTATTGAAGCTGCAAATAGAATGGGTAAGAGTGCTGAATTATGGCGATTCTCAATACAGGGTAGTATATTAAACGAATTAGATAATTTTCAATTTTGGGAATCAGAAATTAAAGCAAGAATTGCTATCCATGATTTTACAGGAGCTGTAACATTGGCCGAAAGTGCTGTACTAAAAATAGATAGACTAAGATTATTAGCTCTCATTGCCAAACATCAAAAAGAGTACAATAAAATTGTAGATGAGGACTTAATCAAACTTATTCAGGATCTTTATGAAACTACTGATTTATTTTCAGTAGGAAGTAAAATATATGATATCGTTGCTGATTTATTATATGCAATTCCAAACTTAGCTATAGAAATTATTGAAAAATCATCTGGGACTACTTCGGATAGTGATATTAATGATTGGATTATAACTAAGCTTTCAATTGCCGCGATAGACTCTGAAATAAAAGATAAGGAATCAAGTAGTAGTGATGAATCTAAAAAAATAGAAGCAGTTAGAAAATTAGAGAGCTCATCAGATAAAAAAATTAATAAGGCTATTTCATTTTTAGTTGGTAATTATTCATCAGAAAGATTAATTCAAGAAGTAACTAAGCTTTCTGAATCAAATGAGAAACTAAGACTTTTACGTTTATGGTTAAACAATAATAAAAGTAACATCAAAGATGTACACAAAGTAATTAATCTTGCTTTAGATGAATTGATTAAATCATCGTCAAGTATTTCTATTAATTATGACTCATTGAAGGAATTATCTAGATTATTGCCATTTATAAAAGATTCTGTAATTAAAAGTGATTTATTGAAACGGTTTCAATCAATCGAAAAAAATATTACCAATCTTGGACTTTCAAAAAACAAGTATATATATCTGTTGAATATATTTCATACGGAGTTCGTTCTTCATCAAAATTGGAAAAAAACTCTTAATGATATTACTAGTGAAATAGAAACAATTGATGATACCTTAGTGAAATTAGAATCTTACGCAGAATCTTATGCAAAATTAAAAATGATAAAAAGTGATGTAATTGGAAATATAAATAACTTCATTTATGCAAAAATTTTAGAACTGTCAAAAGATATGTTCGAAGAGTGCTCAAATCATTATAGAATTTCGAACTACCTTCTGAAAACTATAGGAAATAAAAATCCAATATTAGCATTAAAAATATGTGACTATATGAATACCATTTACCAAAAAGAAATGGCTAAGATGGTTATATTAGATTCCTATTTAAACAATAATCTAAAGTTCGTGAAAATTCCTTTGATAAAAAAAATTGAGGATTCTTTCGAACATAATATATCAAAAGAACAATTAATAGTAGATGTATTAGATCGATATTCAGAGGCAAAATCGTTGCACTATAGTACGATACAAGACTTGTTTTATTTTGGCGACAAAATAAAGGATATAAAAAACATTTCAAAAAGACTCTATGCTTCAGTCTTACTATATAAAATTATCGTTAAAAATTCTAAATTAAAAACTAAGTTATCGTTGAGACAGCAAAATTCGATATATAATATATGGCAAAATATTGAATCTGAATGGGATAAGGTAGATAACGGATTTATACTATGTGCTGATCTTTCAGAAATAGCACCAATTTTCTCCAAGCGTATTTTTGATGAGTGTGAGTATATCAAAAAGAATAGTTGGATTGACTCTAGAAGGGTAGCTCAAACTTTTATCGTAAGCATTAAAATCATATTAAAGGCATATTCAGGATTATTGATCAGTAAACAAGATTCTGAAAGTGATTATAAAATTATAGAAAGCTTAATTAATAGAATCCCGTCTGAAACAGTTAAAATAATGCTATGGACAGAAATCGGCATATTAACAAATCTGTCGGAAAGAAATGATATAGGTGAAAGAATTCTTAACGAACATATATATCCAATTTTAGTATCGCTGGATAACAAAAAATTTGATTTTGAAAACATCTCAACAAGTTTGATTTTTGTTCATTTGTTTAACCCTCAAATGGCTTTGGAATATTCTAGTAGGCTAACCGATGAATCCAGGGAAGATTTACTAGGTGAAATATGTTATTATTATATTTCTAAAAGAAGTCCTTTTGAAATTTACGAAAATAATGTAATACATTTCAACTCTGATTATAGTGATATAACCAAAGCTATTCAAGTAATTAAATTATTAAAAGTTGATAACATAATTTATTATCAACTCAGTCATATTTGTAAAGCAATCAAGGATAGTAACAAAAGAAATTTGAGCAGACTACAAGTAGATGCATTAATCAAGGAACTAGAAGAATTAGTCGCTGAAAAGTTACCTGATGTTAAAAACATTAAACATGAGGGCTATGAAATTCTTTCTAAAGCCAAAATTGAGAATTTAAAAAATAAAGGTGTACGACATAAAGTGTTTTGGGAAGAATTGGTTAATAGAGCTAGTACTATTCCCAATAAGTCTGATGAAATATTTGTGAAATCTGTGTTGTTAGAGGAAATTCCATTTGAGAAAGTTTCAAATAATAGAAATCTAAAAACTCAATTATTTGATGATATATTAATAGGTTTAGATAGTTTAAGTGTGCATTATGAGTTCGTTCAAAGAGTAAATGATGTAATGGAGATTATGCATGAGACAAATAAAAATAAATGGAATAAAGTTGTTCAAAAGGCCTTTGATTTATCTAATAAACTTGAAAAAGGGAAAGAAATATATAGCTCTCAAAAAAACATTATTGATTCAATGTATAGATTAGAACCTTCTTTTGCTAAAAAGCTTATTAATACTATTGATAAAGACAATGAGAAAAATAATATCGGCAAATTATTGCATGATCATTATGAGAGTTTAGAAATTTCAAATAAAATTAAGAACAATACAGAGTTATTAGAAAGAGAAAAAAACAATAGTAGGTTAATGGTTAAGTCAGTAATTTCAGCATTAAAGGCTCTTAATTCGGATAAGCTCACGCCAAAAAAGATTGCCGAATTATCAAATTATTTAATCATTGGAAATAACTTACCGCTACATGAAATTTTTCCTGTTTTCATATATTATTTGAGCAACTGTTCTAAAACCTACAAATCATCTAAATTAACTGGGACTGTAAAAAACTTACATAAAGAAAATTTTCGAGAATCTGTCAAAGCAACTGAACTAATACAGTTATTATCTCATAGACGTAAATTGAGTGAGAAGTCTACGCGTGAGTTTTTCGTTGATAATGAATTTTCGGAAAATAGGGTAGTACATCCAAAAAGCAGAGAACAGGCATTAAATTTTATTAGAGAATGGATGATTGACGAAGCTAAAGAATTTATAATGATTGCAGATCCATATTTTCAAGCTGAAGATTTAGAGATTCTAAAATTGATTAAAGAAACTTGTGACAGTGAAATTGAAGTTGAAATATTGGGTGCGAAAAATGGACCAGATGAGAAAATAGAGCAAAAATTTAAAAAGTATTGGAAAAGAGTCTCTGATGAATTTCCACCGTACACAAATATTACTTTTACGTGGATAGCTGAAAAAAATAATGACACACCATTTCATGATAGATGGATTATATCCAAAAATAGTGGTATAAGAATGGGTACCTCACTTAACTCTCTTGGTTTAGGGAAAGACAGTGAACTATCAGTTATGAAACCTACTGAGTCATTAAAAATTCAAGAAAATCTTTTAAAGGAATATATACGTAATCGAAAAAAATCACACAACAACCAAAGATTATCATATAAAAGTTTCAGTTTATGACTGTACTTTAGGATTTTTGAACTTACAAAATCTTGTTCACAAGATTGTTATTTTATTTAGCAAAACTATTCAACATCATATTATAAAGTGACTATAGAAACCCAATTCCTGAGAATCCCATATTTTAAAATTTCCGACCCATTGTCCAGAATATGCAAATTATAAGCAGGTTAAAAATTGAATGAATTTGATGAGATCTAAGAAAGTAACGTGCCATAATTAACTATAACATCATTAGGAACAACAAATTAAATTCGTTGCTTATGTTTTGGGTAATAGTGTAACACAATTAACTGTTACATAAATTGGGAATTGGTCTAACACAATTAACTGTTACATAATTACGAACGATATAAGTCTCGCGACGTTATATCTGTAATTATGTAAAATAGCACTGTGCGTGCTATTCGTTAATTGTTTAGTTTTGACCTATAATTTATATTATGTAAAATAGAAATGCAGCAAATATTTTGACCTTCTTGCCTATATCGTGTATACAGAATTAAACTTCCACATAGAAAAACGGCAAATGTTTTGACCTTCTTACCTATATCCTATATACAAAATGAAACATCCTCAATATGCTAGTTTCTGAATCGCATGTCTAATAGAAACTTATAGGAAGATTTGGCTGCTTATACCTTTATTCTGTTGGTGATTGTTCATAAGACTTTCAGTAGAAATATTTAAAAGCCATTGTTAATCTTAATCCATCAACTTGGTTTCAACAACTAACTTTGCTTCTGGAACTCCCATATTTAAATAATGCTGGATTATACGTTCGCGATGCTCATCTTCTTGTAATTCTTTTAACACATAACGATCTACCATATTATTTAAAAATTTAACATCATAGGCTTCCGAGGCTTCTTTAGGTAAACTCAGATAAATTTGATATTTCGAGGCTATAAACTCGCGTTTCAAGATTTGGATAAACGCGCTGAATGTTCGTCGATCTGAAGGTCTGACTTCATCAAATACAATATGTACGCCTAAAGCGTTTCGTTGTGCTAATTGCTTGAGGAACTCCTTCTTAAAAGTCGCAATGGCTCTTCTGTCACGCAAAAAGCCATGACAATCTTGAGCATTTTTTATGGTAACTTGCATAAGCACATCAATGCCCTGAGCCTGCATGGAGTCTATGACTTCAGTGGTTTCCCAATCATTCGAACGCTCCGATTTTCCTGTTTTAGGATCTATAAGGTAACCTGGATAAGCCATCACAGTCACTGCTTCATAAGAACGCATATCCTTAATATGATGTGTGCCTATATCATAAACGCCAAATATGAATGGCTTTATACTCACACTATCCGCAACTTCAGGTAACTCCGCCACGTCTTTGGTTTCATGAGTGTCACCTTGTTTACAGGATATGATCAGCAGCAAACAGCTACCAATTAGTATTAGTAAATGTCGCATAATGGTTGGTTTTGGTGAATCTAATATAGCACATTCATAATGAATCCTCTATAACATCCAACAAAAAACGCCTTGACCTGAGTCAAAGCGCTTCCATATTGGTATGTATTTCCGTATTAGTGGATCTCTAATACTTCTAGTTCAAATACTAAATTTTGTCCTGCCAACGGATGATTGGCATCTATCACGATGTCCTCTTCTCCTACTTCCGCAATACGCAATTGCTGCTCAGTACCATCTGGTCTTGAGGCAACTAAGCCCATACCTACTTGTGGTTCTATAGTGTCAGGAAGTTCCGATTTTGGGACTTTCTGAAATAAATCCTTACGAACTTCGCCATAAGCGTCTTCCTTGGCAATGGTTACGGTTTTCTTTTCATTGACTTCCATATCTATCAAAGCACGCTCGAATCCAGGAATCAATTGCCCCTCTCCTAACTGTACTTTAAAAGGTTCTCTTTCCAATGAGGAATCAAACACTTGTCCGTTTTCTAGTTTTCCAGTATAATGCAAGGTCACATTATCATTTGCTGTTACTTTACTCATAATGTCTTTTTAAATTAAAAATGGGCACAAAGTTAAGGCTCTTATCATGGCTTAAAGAATCAAATAGCAAGAGTTTTCTATTTTCTTCGGAAATTTGAGTAAAAATCAATCTTTTGAAGCGTTTTGAGGGTTTTTTGACACTTTTTTGACAGTTGATTGACATTTTAAAGCATTTGATATCGTAATTTCACTTCTGAATTTAAAAATACTCCTTACTATGAAACCAATCGTCTATATCTTATTGTTATGTCTTATGAGCAGTTGCCAAAAAACAACGACCGCTTCTTCCTCTGCCCTATTAACGGCTGAATTGCATCATCCTGTGGGTCCGATACCTCTTGAAGACGCCAATTTGCCTATGTTTACTACTGAATTATATGAAGCGTCCTTATTTGTGGATACACAGGCTGATGGCACTTATGCCTTGGTCATTGACATGGTCTTAAAGAATGATGCCTATTTTGTGTCGCCTAATGCGAAAAGAGATTTTTCTGGTAAATTTAGTGTGCTTTGGGAAGGTGATAAATCTATTAAGCTTTTGAATCCTTTAGATGAATATCCTTTGTCCGTGGAAGAAAATGATCCACATCCCTTTGTAGGTGGCGATGTGAACTGGGTGCGTCAGAACACGACCTACACACAACATTTTCAAGCCTTAGACACCGGTGATTTTGAAGTGATCGGACATATACAATTTACCATAGAGCCAAAATGTACCTTGGAAAAATTACCTTTTATCATCAAACGTAAGAATGGTAAAATTCGTGTTGAGAAGTTTCAATGTTAGTCGGCGTTAATCATTCCTACTATTAGTAATTGTAGGAGACCACACTATGTTACTGATCATTTCTAACGCGCAATGGAATATCATCTTCCGTACCATATAACTTCAATTCTTTGATATCTGCTGGTAAGTTGAAATCGTGATCTTCTAAGACTTGCTTAATGTGACGAATCAGATTACCACGAACTACAATGGCCGATTTCCTATAATCCATAGTATCCACCCAGAAGAAGACTTTTAAATTGACCGTACTCGCTGCTAGTTCGTCTTCAAACACAAAGTTTTCATGAAGATCATCGTGCACTATATCGGTATTCTTATCAAGGATGTCCTGAATGAGGCGCTTGGCTTCTTCAATATCATTTTCATAACCAATACCGACGACAAAATCATTTCTAAAAAACCCGTCGGCAGTATAGTTTTGAACAGGTGTGGTTAACACATCACTATTCGGAATATAGATATCCCTTCCGTCAAATGTTTTCATGTGCATATATCTGAAATTTAAGGCTTTAACCTTTCCAAACATATCAGATACTTTAATAGTGTCGTCAATGTTGAACGGACGGTTGAATGCTAAAATAATGCCTGCTAGAAAGTTTTTCCCAATATCCTGAAAGGCAAAACCTAACACGATGGCTGCACCACCTGCTGCGGTTAGAATTCCGGTCGCAACACCATTTAATCCAGCTACCTGAAGCGCCAAAAGAATCGCAATGATGGTTAAGACGATTTTGATAGCCTGCGCCAAGAACTTCGCCATTAACGGGTCTTCTGCTTTTTTGAGTATGCGTTTTTTATAAATATTGGTGATTAATTTGGCAAGAAGAACGCCCAAGACGACCACTAAGATGCCCAAGGCAATTCTTGGTAGGACTTCAATGAAGCTTTCGTAATAGTTTTCTACGGAAGTTGTTAAGGTCTCTGTAGTGGATTGTATTAATGGTCGCATAAATATTAGTTTTAAATAAACTTTAAATTGAATTATAAAAGTGATACCCTAAGTATCTCCTTTTTTAACGACTTGTATTAACTCTAATCCGCAGAATATGAACGATAATGCGATTCTGTCATCAGGCAAATGAATTGGGCTACATTCAAATTCAGTTACAATCCATGTAAGCGATGAAGTCAGGAAAAATCCTTACATTATAGTGTCTTAAAATACTTTAGATAAAAGACCTATCGAATTAAAACGAATGTCTATGAAAACCACTATTGCTTGTCCAACATGCCAAACACCTATTAGTATAGAGGCTTCCGGACTTCTTAAAGGCACTCAATATACATGTATCAACTGCAATACAAAGGTGTCATTAGCATCAGACAGTGCGTCTCAAGTGAAAAATGCCGTTGAGGAATATCAAAAAATACTTAGAAATAAAGGTGAGAAAAACTAAACAGTCTTCTATTTGGTCGCTTCAGAAGCTTCGTAAAGCACGATATCTTTTTGAGCCACAAGCATATCATTAACCGTCGTTGTCTTTAGAATACGGGACGGATCCCCTTTTTTAGTGATTTTTTTACGACATGCTTTTGATAATAAGGGATCGCTATCAAAAAGTAGTGATTCCATTTCGCGCGCTTCACCATTGTGCTTAACAATCGGAAACAGTTGTTGTAATAAGTTATAACGTCTATCATTACCTGGTAAAAAGGTATATATGGTATATTGTCCGTTGGCATCGGTCTTCACCCAACCACGATGATGAACATAACGTTGCTCATTAGAAGTTCTCAGATCAAAATCGCCATTTTCATCAGCTTGCTCTATATATAAGACCACGTCTTTGGCTGGCGTCACACCATCACTTTCATAAATGGTTCCAGTGACTTTTAATTTTTGTGCTTTTGAATTGAATCCAGGAATGGTATCGGTGTTGCTAAGAGACAGGTTAGACTCATTAAAGATAGCGCTATAATCAGCATCTTCATCAACTAAATAATTTTGAGCTTGAACGGTTTTCTGTGTTCCTAAAAGGATAAAAAACGATAAAAGGGCAATACGATAATTCATGAGGTTAAGTATTTAATACTTCAAATGTCATATATAGAAATCATAACACCTTAAAAATCATATCAATGCATCAAATCTTCCGACGAACTGTTAGAAACTTCCAATTATATCGATGAACTACTTCCCTATTTTTTCATAAAATGACGCTCAAACACCTAGAAGGCCTTATGAGAATGAATTAAAAATTTAATTGCTATTTAAATAAAAATTCTGTCCGTAAATTCTGATGACAAAAGTTGAAATTTTAGCTTTTAAAAATGAGCAAATTGTCAAAAAACAGACAAAGTATTTCGTCGTATAAATTTGCATTTAATCTAGTGAAAATGCAGTTTATCCAAGAAATATGCATTTCATACGGTAAAATTCTTTGCAAAAAAAGTCCAAATAAAGTTGTTTTTTTTAATAAATTGTATAGATTTGTTGCTCCAAGAATAACTAAATGTCCTAAAAATGAAAACAAAACCTACTTTATTAACCCTCATTTTCTTGCTGATGATGAGCATAGGATTTTCTCAAAAAAAGAACAATCCTGTGAATATTATCAGTGGAAAAGTAAGTATCTCAAAATACCACAGTCATGACGAGTTAAGCAGAATGACAAAAGGTGAATTACTCAACTTATATATAGAACGTATAGAAGTGATAGTAAATATCTTACCTAACATCGCTTTTGCTACAAAGCCTGGTGTTACCATGGAGTCTTTAGGTATTCCTGAGACTAAGGAAAACAAGAAAGCATTAGATGCCAATAAAGAGGCATCTGTCAATTATTTTGACAGTACCGTAGAATTTCAACGATCAATTCTTCCCTATTCAGATACAAGAGATTTGATTTCCGCTATTTTATTCTACGAGGAAACATTAAAATCTTTACATACGTATAATGATTTTAAGACCGACTAAATGATTGGTCATAAAACCTTTTAAATAACAAAAAAACCCAACATGAATTGTTGGGTTTTTTTGTGCCTTCTACTAAAATTTTGAAAATAACAGAATTTCAACATAATTTTTTTGTTAAAAATTGTAGGAAAATACTTCAAACTTATCAAGAAACAAGTATTTCGTCGATATTATTTGCATTTCATAAGTATTTTGTATATGTTTGATTCATATTATTTAAGCCCACAAATCTAACAAATAAACGAATTTGACCACTATGAAAAAAACTACGCAACTGATACTGTTATGTTTATTAGTATCTGGCACTATGTTTGCCCAGCAAGAAAAAGGGATAATTGGTTATAATAATTGGTTAAACCCTTGGACAGAATTCAAACCTAACAAGGTAGAATACGGCGCCCCAACACAAATTTTAAGTGGAAATATTACGAAAGACAAAAAGCTTTACAAACGAGATATTTATCTCTTATTGGGCGATGTTTTCGTAACAGACAGCACCACGCTTACCATCGAGCCTGGTACGGTCATTATTGGTGACTTCAAAACCAAAGGTTCTTTAACGATTAGTAACGGATCGAAAATTATTGCTGATGGGACACATACAGATCCTATCATCTTTACCTCTAGTCGCAGTGTTAAGAAACCTGGTGATTGGGGAGGATTATTTATACTTGGCGATGCACCTACCAATAAGTTCGGAAGTGAATCTTCTTTAAATTATGGTTTGCGTCCTACCTCGTCTAAAAACATTAGTTACGGTGGTGACAATCCGGCGAGCTACTCTGGTGTTCTTCGTTTCGTAAGAATTGAATTCGCTGGGAAACGTACAAAAGACTATGGATATTTTAACGGATTAACACTGGCTGGTGTTGGTCAGCAAACCATCATAGAAAATGTCATGGTGAGCTATTGTGAAGGTAATTCATTTAAAGTACTCGGTGGAGATGTCATTTTGGATAAAATGGTGTCTTACAAATCGAACATCAATGATTATGCTTTCAATTACGGTGCACAATGTAAAATCAATAATTCACTCGCTATCAGATCGCCTTATGTTTCTGGAGCTGACAAGTCGAGATGCTTATATGCTGTTAACCATGATATCAAAGAGGAAGTCGATTTTAGTAGAAAGCAAACATCGGTAGCTGCAGAAAACTTAACCTTATTAAATTTGAGTAGCGATTTAGATTATGACATTAAAATTGGATTAGTCAATGAGGCTATTTATATAGGTGAAGACACGTCTTTTGCGATTGATAAAAGTGTGATTTCAGGATTCAATCCTGCGGTCATTATTAATAGTAACGTGAAGATTAACAGCGAGAATTTAGAAAAAATTAAGTTCACTAGAACGTATTTTAATAATTGTAAAGGAAATATTTTCGTTGAAAACTCAAGTAATAATGAAGATTTAGAAAACTGGTATGGAAATAGAGCATTTAATAATGTGTACTCCAAAGGTCCAGATTCTGAAACTTTTATTGATGCTGAAGATACGAAACGACCAGATTATCGCTTACGAATCAATAGGATTATTGCAGCCAACGATTCAATAGATGATGACGATTAATACGACTAATGCCCCAAATTAGCTCATAATAAACATCATAAATTTTAAGGGAAAACAAATGACGGTTCAAGTAGTTGGAATGAACTACTTGAATCATTTTTAACACAACAATGCTTATAGGATAGACTATTACAACCCCAAACCAAATGTCCACTACAAAAATTGCATATCACCTACTTTTCGCAGTCTGCTTATTTACTCTTGTCTTGCAAGAGCGTGCTCATGCGCAAATAGTAATTGGAACACCCAACTTAGGATTTAGTCAAGCTTGTGCCAGTGAGTCTTTTAATTCCTATAGTACCACATTTGTATTCTCTCCGGAATCTTCTTTAGAGGCTTCTAATCAATTTACAATTGAAATGTCTGATGCTGATGGTGATTTTTCAAATCCTGTAGTGATTTTTACGTCTAATCCAGGCGCTATTACAACTTCACCTGCAACGTTGAACTTTTCATTGCCTAACACCACAGCAGGTGAAAACTACAAAATAAGAATAAAAAGTAGTGCGCCAGCCGCTTCAAGTACTAGTTCAGCAGCTTTTGCTGCCTACTATAAAATTCAGGATTCCCCATTTACAATTAATAATTTAGTGTCTACCGCTGCTTTTTGTATTGGTGGTAACTATTTGTTAACTATTGATAATCCAGGCACAGGAGCAAATGATTCACCGCTCAACTATCCATCTTTAACGTTTAATTGGTTTAAAGAAACAGGACCTACAACCTCTGTATTTGTGGCAGAAGGAAATTCTCTCACGGTAACGGAAGAAGGGACTTATTTTGTTGAAACCAACTACGGCACCTGTACCTCAAATTCGTTTTCCAATCGGGTGACTGTTAGTGAAGTGGCTTCAGGTGAAGCCAATGCTGGTATTTCTTCAAGTTTAGGAAATCCATTTTGTCCAACACAAGGCGCCACCACCTTAAGTACTTTAGGTGGTAATAGCTATCAATGGTTTAAGGATGGTACACCAATTCCAGACGCCACAAATCAAATGTATCAAACCACTGAATCTGGTACTTATGCTGTTCAAGTAGACTTGGGCAGCTGTTCGGCTTTTGGAACCATCGACTTAGTGAGTGAATTGTTTGAGGGAAGTATTAATGTTTCTGATACCAACACTATTGAAGAAGGTGAATCCTTATCAGTGGAAGTAACGACAACAGCAGTGAGTCCAACGTATGAATGGTATTTAGACGGTGTATTGATTACTGGTGAAGAGACTTCGACCTATGAAGCGTCTACACCAGGCGTCTATGAGGTCGTAGTCACTGAGACTTCAGGATGTGAAGGATCACGAACATTTTCGTTTGAAATAACAGAGGCGCTTGATCCATTTCCAGATGTCAATAACATACCAAATGTTATCAGTCCGAATGGTGATGGGATCAACGATACTTGGGTCATTCCAACAGCTTATGTGAGTGGTACCAACACCAACGTGATGATTATGACAAATCGTGGAAAGGTGGTTTTACAAACCAACGATTATTTAAATAATTGGCCAGAAAGTAATGTCAATATGACCAATATCAATCAGGTCTTTTATTATGTCATTACAACGGCAAACAATGAAACTAAAAAGGGTTCAATAACACTAGTCAAATAATATGAAAGCATTACTCATGGTTTTAATATTATGTTTCTGTTCTACGCAGATGTTCTATGGTCAAGAAGACGATGGTGTGGTGTCCCTTAGCTTCCCTGTAAGAAATTCTCTGACCTTTAATCGTTATGCGATTAACCCAACGTTTAGTTTCGTAAGAGAACAAACAAAGTATATCAGTATTTTTAATAAGCGTGAATGGGTGCAATTTGAAGATGCACCACTCACCTACTTAGCCAGTTATTCTGGTAGATTTGCTGAAAACATTGGCGCAGGATTAGGACTCTTTCAGCAGAATTACGGTGTTTTGACCACCTTCGGAGGTGTGGCGAACTTTGCTTATAATGCGCAATTGTCTAGAGATAATAATTTGACTTTCGGATTAAATATTGGCGCCTATAAAAGTGGTGTTAATACAGGTAATGTGGTGACGAATTTTGATGACCCTTCGCTTCAAAATGTTCCAGAGAATTTTCTATTAACTATTAATCCTGGAATCAATTTCGGTACTGCTTTTTTTGATTTCGGATTGGCCATTAATAATCTCGCAGCTTACAACTTCAACACATCTAAACTGATTGAAGAGAACCCAGAACAAGGCATTCAAGCCCATGTGATGTATACAGGTTATATGAACTCCAGAGGTTTTTTCGATGAAAGTAAATTTTCTGGACTATTGAGATCCGAATTTAAAAAAGATGAAACCATTATTGCTGCAATGGCAATGCTTACGGTTCCTAAAGGTATTTGGGCTCAAGTTGGATATAATACTGTTTATGGTGTTTCCGGTGGTATAGGATTAAATATCACCACACAAATTGCTGTTGAGTATAATTTTGAAAAAGCCATTGGTGACTTAACAGATTTTGGACCATCACATGACATTACCCTAGCCTACCGATTTAAAACGAGAGAGCGTTATGATTATAGCACTGAAGACGAGGTGGTTGGATTATTATCTGGAGGCAATAAAAGACGCCCTGTACGATCTAAAACATCTAAAGCCACAGCCGAAGCTAATCGAAAAGCTGCAGTAGAAGCTAAAGCGATCAAAGACGCTGAAGAAAAAGCATTGGCTGAACAACAAGCTCAGGAAAAGGCGAAAGCTGAAGCTGAAGCGAAATTATTAGCAGAACAACAAGCTAAGGAAAAAGAGGCTGCAGAAGCACAAGCAAAATTACTTGCGGAGCAAAAGGCGAAAGCAGATCAAGAAGCCAAACTTCTTGCCGAACAACAAGCTAAGGAAAAAGAAGAAGCTGAAGCTAAGGCCAAATTATTAGCCGAACAAAAAGCTAAAGAAGACGCTGCCGCTAGAGCTAAATTATTAGCCGAGCAACAAGCGCAAGCCGATGCTGCAGCTAAATTATTAGCGGAACAGCAAGCTAAAGAAAAGGCTGAAGCTGAAGCACAAGCAAAATTATTAGCAGAACAACAAGCTAAAGAAAAAGCTGAAGCAGAAGCTCAAGCAAAATTATTAGCGGAGCAACAGGCTAAAGAAAAAGCTGAAGCAGAAGCCCAAGCGCAATTATTAGCAGAACAACAAGCTAAAGAAAAAGCCGAAGCAGAAGCTCAAGCAAAATTATTAGCGGAGCAACAAGCTAAAGAAGAAGCAGAAGCTCAAGCTAAGTTGCTAGCTGAAGAACAGGCGAAAGACGCCCTTATTACCAATCCTCAAGATGAATTAGGAAAATCGATGTATGCCATTACTCAAGAAGCAGAGGCCTCTAAGTCTGAACAGGCCGATTTATTAAAACAATTTGATGATATGGTGGCTGTTAAGAATGAAGACTTGAAGAGTTTAAAAGAAGAAAATGATCTGAGTGAACAAGGAATTTCAGTAGCGCCTAGACCATTTAAAAGTATCACTGAAGAAAATAATAAACTGGCTGCTATCAAGGCTGATTTAGACGAGGTGATTAATAAACGCAACCAAGAAATCGAGCGCTTAAAAGCACTCTATGAAGACAATTTTGAGGCAGATACCTTAACAAATGACGAGGTGTATTTATTCTATCAAAAAACGATTGATAGATTAACGTCAGAGCAATTAAAGGCTGTAGAGGCTCGCACGAACTTAGAGACACGTCTCGAAGATATTAGAGTTGCAACAGAATTTGAAAGACGTCGAAGAATTAAACGAGCAGCCTTTGATAATGAAGAGGATCGTTACTCTCAAGATCGCGCCACTTTACAAAGTCTGAAGAATAATACGCCAACATCAAATACAGCATTAACCTCTGACGATTTTGATTTTGGAGAACCTCAAAGTGATAATATCCAAATTCTCAAGAATGTGAAAAATGTTGAAAATGGTTATTATCTCATCATCGCTGTGCATAGTGATGTGGATAAAAGAAATGAATTTGTGAAAAAAGTGATTGCATCAGGACGATCGGATATCGATTTCTTCTATGATGTGAATACCAGCAAATACTATATGTATTACAGTAAACACGATAATATTGAAGCTGCCAATGAAGAATTAAAAACAAAAGGTAACAGACCTTATAATGTAAATATGTCCCTCGTTAAAATAGAAAATTAAATAAGTAATTAGGCCCTATTCCCTTTTCAGAATTGCCCTCCTGAAATTGGAATAAAAAAAAACAAGTACCATGAAAAAACCTACTTTTTCAAAAATAGCAATCATCGTTTTGATCGCATTGATAGGCGTGTCGTCTTCAGCTCAAAACTATGAACCATTCACGCCTCGATTTAATCAGGATCTTAAAGGTGATATCGTCCTTATTGGTAACAATATTCTAGGACCAGATAACAATGCCTTCAATGACAATAGTGTCTATAATCACAATGTCGATATGCAGTATATCGATATTGACGGTGATCCCTCAACGTTTAGTTCGTCGAGTGCTGATTTAGATATTCCAAACCCAAATTGTTATCGGATTATCTATGCTGGATTGTATTGGGGAGCAGTAAATCCAGGTGATGCACCTATCACAAATGTAAAATTTAAAGGACCTGTTGGTGGTTATAATGATGTTGTAGGAACAATCATTTATGACGCTGATGGGAACACTGTAGATGGTGGCGACAGCTTTTCGTATGCTTGTTTTGCTGATGTCACTGATATTGTCACCAGTTTTGGGTCTGGTGTCGACCTAGGAACATACACAGTAGGAAATGTGTCTTCTGCAACAGGTGAAACCTCAACATTTGATCCTTATAACGGTACAGGGCAATCAGCAGGATGGTCCCTGTTTGTGGTCTATGAAGACCCGACTTTACCAGGTAAATCAATTACTAGTTTCGATGGCTTTAGTGCTATTAGTGTGCCTGGAAATAACCCTAATTTAGATATTCCGGTAGACGGATTTAGAACCGTCCCTGCTCCTGCTCCTGTTAGAGCCAACTTTGCTTTTGCAACCTTGGAGGGTGATAGTCCGATTTTAGGAGATCGTTTACGATTAAATGGTGTGAGTCTATCAACAGTAGACCGACCAGTCGATAATTTTTTCAATAGTTCAGTCACACAATTAGATGCCACTCCTGTGACGAATAGGTTGCCTAACAGTACCAATACCTTAGGGTTTGATACAGGTACAATCGCTATTCCAAATCCAGGTAATTCCGTAATCGCTAATGATGCGACTTCTGGAACGATTACTTTAGAAACAAGTGGTGATACTTATTTTCCATACTTTTTTGCTTTTGCAGTTGAAATTATCGAGCCAGATATTGTTTTAACCAAAATTGTTGAAGATGATGCTGGTAATGATATTGGCGGACAACTAGTCAATCTTGGTGCCTCATTAAATTATGTGATTGGGTTTCAAAATACGGGTAATGATAACGCGACGAACTTCCAGATTCGAGATGTTCTTCCAATTAATATCATCTACAACCATCCTACCGACTTAGTGCTTCCTCCTGGTGTTACTGTAGCTAGTTACGATCCTGTGACGCGCGAGCTTGTTTTTGATATCGACAATTCACTTGTGGAAGAAAACGATCCTGTTTATGAAATACGTATTGAAGTACAAGTGGTTGATGACTGTGGTCAGTTAGCAGATGCTTGTTCTAATATTATTAATAACCAGGCATTTGCCACCTATAACGGGTTTTATAATCCAAACTTTCAAATTACAGACGACCCGAGTTTAAACAGTAACACAGGATGTTTATTATCTCCTCAAGCCACGAACTTTCTAGCAGATTTAGATTGTCAGTTTGTTGAAGAGATTATTTTATGTGGCGACAGTGTAGAATTAACCGCTGCCGATGGTTATGATTCCTATACATGGTCTACTAATCCCAATGGAAATCCAGTGATAGGAAATACGCAAACGATTACAGTAACCTCTACTGGAACCTATTATTCATTTAATAATGCCATTGCCCCTTGTCAATCCATAACTCAAGAGTATCAAGTTGAAATTTTCGGTGGAAATATTGAAAATCCAGTCATTCCTTATGCCGATGAAGTGGTCACTTGTCCGAATGATGGAAAACTTTTACCTAATATCTTTTTATGTGGAGCTGACGACTCGCGATTTATTCAAACCAATATCGCAAGTGCAACATCTATCATCTGGGAACAATTAGATGAATCAAGTTGTGCAGCAGTCACCGATCCTGATTGTGCTAATGAAGATGATGCCTGTACTTGGAATCAAGTAGGTGTTGGTCCTGATTTTGTCGCAGACACGGCTGGACAGTTTCGATTGACCGTCAATTTCTCAGGAGGTTGTTTCGTTCAGTTTTATTTTAATGTCTACCAAAACTTATTAGATCCTTCCGTTATTGCTACCGATATTATTTGTACAACTCCAGGAAGTATTACGGTAAATAATGTGCCTTCTGGCTATGAATACAGTTTGGATGATGTGAATTATCAATCGAGTAACGTGTTTACAATAAATACGCCTGGTACTTATACCATATACATTAGACAAGTGGGAATTCCAACCAATCCTTGTGTGTTTACCGTACCAAATGTTCAAATTAGAGATCGTGATTTCACTGTGTCTTCTACCATTGTACAACCCTTATGTCATGGCGACAAAGGAAGTATTCATTTGGCAGCAAATGATGTGGATCCTCAGTATTCTTTTGCCTTATACCAAGGTGCTACTTTAGTGAATAGTGTAGGACCAATTGTAGATAACACCTATTTATTTGCAAACCTTAATCCTGGTATTTATACAGCCACAGTGGAAACAGAAAATGACTGTTTTTACTCTGAAGACGTCACGATTGTGGAGCCACCATTACTGACGGTTACAGCAGCTATTACCGTACCATTAACATGTACGGATGGTGAAATAACGGTTTATCCGCAAGGTGGAACACCGCCTTACTTTTATTTTGTAAATGGTGCTACCGATTTTCAAACGGTTCCTGAAATTGTTGTAACTAATCCAGGTGTTTATGATATCACCGTATTGGATTCTAATAACTGTAGTGCGAGTACGTCCATCTCTGTTGAAGCTATTCCTGAACCAGATTTTAATGTGACAACCACTGATATCACGTGTGCTAGTGCTGGTAATACTGGGTCGATTACAATTAATGTCACAGCGGCTAACGGTAACGCCATTTCGTATAGCATAGATGGTGGAACAACTTACAGTAATTCCAACGTGTTTAATGGATTAGCGGAAGGTGATTATGATGTTATGTTACAATATACCGTTGGAAACTCTGTGTGTTTTACAACACCTCAAACCGTGACTATTGTAGCAAATACAGCCATATCTGGAACGGTCGAACTTGCCGCAGCTTACACATGTAGTTCCGATGCAACCATAACAGTAACTGGCGTTACAGGTGGTGATGCTCCTTACATGTATAGTATTGATGGCGTAAATTTCCAAGCGAGTAACACCTTTTCAGGATTAACAGCTGGTACTTATACTGTGATTATTCAAGATGCCAATAGTTGTACGTTTATCGCAAACGTCATTACGATTGCGCCTTTAGATCCTCCAACCGATATAACTTTTGATAGTAGTCCAGTAACTTGTCCATCCAACACGAGTGATGTGACCATTACAGGCGTAACTGGTGGAACAACACCTTTAGAATATCAAATTATAGCACCATCTGCTTATGCAACTGCGTATCAAACGTCTAATGTATTTGCAGGATTAGAACCTGGAACCTATACGTTTCAAGTGAGAGATGCTAATGATTGTGTGTATTCTGAATCTTATACAATAGACCCAATTCCTTCACCAACAGTGAATGTTGTTCTTGCCGAAGGTCTTGATTGTACCGTGACGCCTGACGCTTTAATTTCAGGTAATATAACCGGAACAGCACCCTTTACTTATGCTGTATCTATTGATGGTGGTGCTTTTACAGGATTAGGAAGTACTGGAACACCATTTAATTATACAACCGGAAACGCTGGAACTTATCAGTTTCAAATAACAGATGCGAATGGTTGTATTGCTGAATCTAGTATCATTACAGTGAATCCAATTTCATTACCAGAATTGAGTTTTGTAACTCAAACTAATGATATTTTATGTAATGGTGATACGAATGGTGCCATCGATATTAGTATTGATGGGTCTGTAGGCACGCCTCCTTTTACAATCAATGTCAATAATGATACCACTGGTGTCGACTATGGCTCACAAACTTCTGGGTTACCAGCAGGATCCTATACAATCACTTTAACAGATGCTAATTCTTGTGAAGACACTGAAACTTTGGTGATTGCTGAGCCAGATCCAATTAATGTGGATTTTAGTACTATTGATATTACTTGTACTACTGGTGGTGTGTCTCAAGGATCTGTAATCATTAACTCTGTAACAGGTGGTGTGGCACCTTACAATTATTTTGTGACGGGCTCAAACGGTTATTCTAATTCTGAACTCAATGCAACGGGATCAACGTCAGTGAGTTTTGATGTGGTCGATTTCGGTCTTTATGAAATAAATGTTGTGGATGCTAACGGCTGTTCAGTGTTGGAACAAGATGTTTTAGTGGCCTCTCCTCCAACCGACTTAGATATTTCAATTGATACTTCAATAGATTGTGCTACAGGTGGTGAAGCTGTGGTAAGTGTTGGTTCTACTTTAAGTAGTGCTGGACCGTTCTTCTTCAGTATTTATCAAGGTCCAATATCAGTGTATCCAAATCCGCCTGGTTCTTGGTTGCCTGAAGATTCGCCTGGTAGTCAATCTGCAACTTTTACAGGTTTAATGTCTGGTGTAACGTATACATTCATTGTTTATGATGCATCAACCTTGTGTAGTTATTACGAACCTGCAACAACACCAATACCAACAAACTCGTCCCTATCATTAAGTGCCTTTGGCTCAAACAATATTACTTGTACTGGTAACGCAGATGGGAACGTCTCTTTTACAGTAGATAGCAGTTATGGATCAGGTGTTGATGTCACATATGAAATTTTTGATGCCTTATCATTGGTGTCAACGGGTATTTCTAATTCAGGAAATATACCTGCCAATGGATCGCTAACAGTGACTGATTTAGGTCCGCTGCCTTTCGGAAATTATTTTGTTTCAATCACTGAAACCACTGGACCAAATGCTGGTTGTGGTATCGTGACTGCACCATTTAATATTACTGAATCTGCCATTCCATTAGATTTAAATGTTTCCATAGATCAAAATGCTAATTGTAATCCAACTTCTGGAGTGATAAGTGCTATCGGACAGAATGGTACTGCGCCTTATTCGTATCAAGTAACAACGTCTGCAACAGCACCTTTAGCTTCCGATACAGGATGGAATGCTGCGAGTATTTTCAATTTGGATGCTGGAAACTATTACGTGCATGTATTGGATGCTTATGGATGTGTCGTTTCTAGTCCAGTGGTGATTTTACCAATGGATCCAACGCCTTCTATTTCTGCTTCTATTAATGATTTATGTACCGTTTCTGAAGGAGAATTTGAAATAAATGTAACATTAGATAGTCCAGGTATTGCTCCTTATAGTTATAGCATCGATGGTGGCGCTTTTCAAACGCAATCAGCTCCTTTTACCATTTCAAACCTGTTTTCTGGAGTTCATACCGTAGAAATACAAGATGCGAATGGCTGCGGTAATTTAGTGACGATTGACATTCCTGCACCTATCGATGTTAATGCGTCTGTTTCAGCGCTGCCAACTTGTAATAATGATGATGGTGAAATAACAGTGGTAGGAACTGACGGTTCTGGATCTTATTCCTATGCGATTTCACCAAGTGCTGGTTCTATTGTATTAAACGGTAATGTGTTTTCGGGAGTACCTTCTGGTGTGTATACCATAACTATTACAGATACGGTAACCTCATGTACAAATGAAGTGACTGTGGCTTTACAAGAAGCGACGCCTCCAACAATAACGACATCACCTACTGCTGTCACCTGTTTTGGCGATAATTCTGGTGCTTTTGAAATGACGGTTGCTGGATACACAGGTGATTACACCTATGAGGTTTTTGATAACTTAGGAAACTCTGTAACAGGACTTGTTAATGCGAATACAGCGACCAATCCTTTAACGGTCTCAGGATTAGCTGCTGGGAGTTATTCGGTAACGATTAACGAAACTCAGAGTCCGTTCTGTACGACTACTTCTAATGTCATAATTTCATCTCCAACTGAAACATTAGCCTTAACTGTTGATGAAACATCTAACGTGACTTGTGATAACAGTCAAGGAACCATTTCAGCATTAGCGACAGGTGGTTGGGGATCATATGAATACGAACTTTCAGGTGCTGCATCGGTGGCTTTCTCATCGAATGGAACCTTCACTGATTTGTCAGCAGGCAACTATGTTGTGACAGCGAGAGATGCTGAAGGATGTATCGTTTCAGTGCCTATTACCTTAATAGAACCAACACCTCTTGATGCGACATTTACACCTAGCACGAGCATGTTGTCTTGTTTTGGTGATCAGAATGCCTCCATTACAGTTTCTAACGTGACAGGCGGACAAACAACAGATTATATCTATACGCTTAATACCATTTTACCATCACCAAGTACCTCAGGTCCACAAACCTCAAATGTGTTTGATAACCTAGGTGCTGGAACCTATACGGTAAGTATTAGTGATGGTTATGAATGTTTTATGACGTCTGTAGACATTGTCATTACTGAACCTTCACCTGTTCAAGCTAACTTGGTAACAGCAACAACACAAACCTGTTTAACTGAATCTACCTTGACCTTATCAGCAACAGGAGGCAATGGTCCTTATACCTATAGTACTGATGCTAACTTTACAAATGTCTTAGGATCATTTACTAATGACACCACATTTTCTGTTCCTGTAGGTACTTATGAATATTATGTAAGAGACACGAATGGTTGTGTGGCTAATGTATCTAATGAAATTACGATAGATCCATTACCTGAATTGACCATCAATCTACAATCAACGAACCCAACCATCAATTGTGCTGGTGATAACAATGGTACTATTGTTGCTACCGCTCAAGGTGGTTTAGGTAACTATGTTTATACACTTGAAGACACTCAAGGTAATACACTACCAGCCACTCAGAATAGTCCTGGTGTATTTACAGAATTAGTAGCTGGAACTTATGTAGTGAATGTAGTTAGTGGTGATTGTAATGAGACCTCTGCGCCTATTACCATTACTGAACCAGACGCACCTTTAGAGGTTGATTTTGTAGTAAACAATGTGACTTGTAGTGGTAATAATGATGGTGTATTAGAAATTAATGCCACTGGTGGCACTGGAATTATTAAGTACGCCATATCACCACAATTGGATCAATTTTTTGAAACAAACGTTTTTGAAAACTTAGCTCCTGGCACTTATGATGTGATTGTTCAGGATGTATTAGGATGTTATGTAACCTTCAATTTTACCATTACAGATCCAATTCCAGTTATCTTGAGTATTGTTCCAAACTCGTTGTTTGAAGAAACTTGTGAAGGTGAAGGTAACGGTGAGTTTAGTGTAGATATTTCAGGGGGAACTTTACCGTACAGTGTAAGTTTAGATACGTATGAAGGTCCTTATAGTACTGGTGCAGCTAATCAAACTGAGTTTGTTTTTACCAACTTAGATGGTGGTGATCACATTGTTTATGTAAGAGATGCTTCAGGCTGTGAATCACAGTGGAATATCACATTCCCGGAATCAGTAAATATCGATCCGCAAATTGAAATAGCATACAATTGTGATAATAATAATCTAGGAAATACAGTGACAGTAACGGTCGATGATAGTATTACAGACTTGTCACAATTAGACTATTCTTTAGATGGTGGTCCTTATCAATTGAGTAATGTCTTTACTGATGTAGTACCAGGAGAAGATCACTACATCGAGGTGAGACATACCAATGGCTGTATTCAAATAACGGAATTATTCAATATTGAAGATTATGACCCTATATCCTTGATTTTAAATCTTGGTGATGAGCCAGGAGAAATTATTGCTATTGCTTCAGGTGGTACAGGTGACTATCAATATTCTATCAATGGAGGAGATTTTGGTGATGCGAATTCTTTTATCGTTACTGAATCGGCTACCTATACTGTGGTCGTAATAGATAGTGCTGGATGTGAAGCTATGGCTGAGATAAACGTGGAAATTACGGGTCCTTGTATCCCTAACTATTTCACACCTAATGGTGATGGTGTCGTAGATACTTGGGCACCTGGTTGTGTTGAGGATTTCCCAAATCTCACCTTTGACATTTTTGATAGATACGGAAGAAAAGTAGCCACTTATAGAGTTGGTGAATATTGGGACGGTCGCTATAATGGCACTGAATTACCTACAGGTGATTACTGGTATGTTGTAAGACCTAACAGTCCATTAGTGAACAAGGAATATGTTGGACATTTCACGCTTTACAGGTAAAAAACCCTAATGAATTAAAACCTACTAAAATGAAAAAATTAACACTATATATCGCTTTTTTACTGGTTACATTCGGCTACGGTCAAGAGTTAAATTTACCAGCGTGGACGCAGTATTTGGCAGATAACGACTTTGTAATTTCACCTACCTACGCAGGAATTGGAGACAATTTTAGAGTAAGAGCTAACGGACTTACCCAATGGGTTGGTATTAAAAACGCACCTGATAATCAGGCGTTGTATGCCGATTTTAGAATTTCAAATCGTTCAGGTGTAGGTATTTCGGCTTACAATGATAGAAATGGTAACACCCGTCAAAAAGGTATTAAATTCTCTTTTGCGCATCATATCATTCTTGATTACAAATCAAAACAATATTTGTCTTTTGGTTTATCTTATAATATTAACGCGTTTAGAATTGATATTGAAAATTTTGAAACCACAGAAGAAATTCCTATTGTAGATCCAAGTATTACCGATGATAGAGCCATTTCAAACAATAACTTTGACGTTGGCTTTCTATACCGATTTAATCGTTTTTATTTTAGTTTTAATGCGAATAACTTTTTGGATAAGGATATAGACAATTTTTCGGGTTTTGATGTTGAACCGAGCCGATTATTAAACTATCAAATCTACTCTGGTTATGTGATTCAGAGTAAGTATAACAAGAATGTAGAATTCGAGCCTTCTGTATTTTATCAAATGTTCAATAGTGATAAGCGTTCAAGTACAGATATTAATTTTAAATACCGAAAGTTTAATCGAGATGGCGATTATTACTGGGTTGGAGGTTCCTACCGATTTCTGAATGATCAATTCCTAAAACCATTAAATTTCGGTCCCATGGCAGGAATTATGAAAAACAGATTGTATTTCGCTTACTCTTATCAATTCACATTTAATGATTTGTCTAGTTTTAATTCAGGTACGCATTCAATAACTATTGGATTGGATTTTCTACAAGGCATTAGTGACTGTCCGTGTACCAAAGGAACCAGTTGGAGGAAATATAAAAACAACGGAACGAACCAATAATAGAATGGATCGTTATAAATACAAAAAAACCAGCAAGTTATTATTTGCTGGTTTTTTTGTTCAATTAAAATCCTTAGGATTTCAATGATTTCATATCAATGACGAATCGATATTTGACATCGCTGTTCGTCACTCGTTCATATGCGGTATTTATGTCTTGCATGTCAATCAACTCAATATCACTAGTGATATCATGCTCACCACAAAAATCAAGCATTTCTTGTGTTTCTTTTATACCTCCAATGAGAGAACCAGCAACATGTTTTCGACCCATTATCAGTCCGCCACCATGAAAGCCATCCATTGGCTCAACAGCTCCTACTAGAACCATCGTCGCATCAACTTTCAGTAAGTTAATGTAAGGATCCATATTATGTCCTACAGGTATGGTGTTGAGAATAAAATCAAACGACCCTTGATGTGCTTCCATTTCATCATCATTTTTTGAGACTAATACTTCATGGGCACCTAAGGCCTTGGCATCTTTCCCTTTTTCAGGAGAGGTTGTAATCATTACAACATGTGCGCCAAGTGCATTTGCAAATTTGACACCCATGTGTCCTAAGCCACCTAAGCCAATCACACCAACTTTGTCACCCTTTTTAACATTCCAATGGCTCAAAGGAGACCAGGTTGTAATGCCGGCACACAATAATGGTGCAGCAGCAGCTTCATCTAAATTCTTAGGAACACTGAGTACAAATTTTTCATCGACGACTACGGATGTGGAATAACCACCATAGGTTTGCGTTCCTTCAATGTGCTTATTCGGACTGTTATAGGTGAAAGTCGCACCATTCTCACAGAATTGCTCTAAGTCTTTCTGACAAGAACTACAAGTCTGACAAGAATCGACCATACACCCTACGCCTACGACGTCTCCAACGCTAAAGTTTTTAACGTCAGCGCCAACTTCAGTAACATGACCAATAATTTCGTGTCCTGGAACAACGGGATAGCTTGAGCCGCCCCAATCATTTCTGACCGTATGTATATCACTGTGACAAACGCCACAGTAAGTAATGTCTATTTTGATATCGTGTTTTCCTACGGCTCTGCGCTCAATATCTAAAGGGGTTAAATCTGCCGTTTTAGATTTTGCGCCATAGGCTTTTACAGTTGTTGTGGACATAGTGTTTATGAGTTTTTTAAGGTTACTTTTAATTCAATGGTCGTATCCAATAATTTTGAAATCGGACATACGTCTTTTGCTTTGTGAGCTATTTGCTGGAATTGTTCCGCATCAATTTCAGGAACATCACCTTCTAAATCTAAATTTATTTTTGTGATGTTGCCATCTTCAAAGGTTACTTTAGCGTCAACATTTAAAGCTGTCGCCGTAAAATTATCTTCATTTAATAGAAAACTCAGTTGCATCGCAAAGCATCCAGCATGAGCCGCACCTATTAATTCTTCTGGATTGGTGCCTTTTTCGCCGTCTTCAAATCTCGTATGAAAAGAATAAGCCGTGTTTTCAAGAACTTTACTTCCTGTCGTCAATTGACCTTTACCGTCTTTTCCAGAGCCTTTCCATTCGGCATTCGCATTTCTTGTAAATTTCATAATGTTATCATATTTTTTAAGTTAAACTTTTTTATTCTGAAGCTTTTGGGTAATCGGTGTAACCCTTTGCTCCTGTTGTGTAAAATGTATCTTTATCCCAATCGGCTAACTCGAGATGATTCTCAAAACGCTCAACCAAATCGGGATTGGAAATATACAGCTTGCCATAAGATACTAAATCGGCATGCCCTTCCTCAATGACTTTATTGCCTTTCTCTTGGTCAAAGCCAGAGTTAATCATAAGTGTTCCGTTGTAGAGTGGTCTGAAATGTTTCGCAATTTCAGTTACGGCATATGGAATATCTGACACATCTGTAAACGGTTCCGAAAGATGGATATAAGCCAAATTGTAATCGTTCAGCTTTTTCACAATATATTCAAATGTTGGAATGGTCTCTTCATCCATTGTCATTCCAAACACTCCATGGAGTGATGGATTAAAACGTGCGCCAATTTTCTCTTCCGGAATCACTTCCTTCATAGCATCAAGCACTTCAAAGAAGAAGCGCGTTCTGTTTTCAATATTTCCTCCATAGTCATCTGTTCTATGATTGGAAGTTCCATTGAAAAATTGCTGAAAAAGATAACCGTTTGATGAATGAATTTCAACACCGTCAAAACCAGCTTCAACAGCATTAGCCGCTGCATTCTGAAAGTCTTTTATGGTGGTTTTGATGTCTTCAATAGTCATTTCTTTGGGCGTCACTGTATCTTTAAAGCCCTCAGGTGTGTACGATTGTGCTTCCGGATTGATGGCAGAAGCCGATAAAGGTAGTTTGCCATCATGAAAATCGGGATGCGACATTCTACCTACATGCCATAATTGAATAAATATCTTACCACCTTTATCGTGTACCCGTTTCGTCACCAGCTTCCAGCCTTCCACTTGTGCTTTACTATGAATTCCTGGCGTATGAATATAACCCACAGCTCTTTCGGAAACTTGAGATCCTTCAGTTATAATGAGTCCGGCTGAGGCGCGTTGCTCATAATATAACCCATGAAGTGCGTTGGTTGGTGCTTTATCCGCATTATCTGCACGGCTCCTTGTCATGGGAGCCATGACAATTCTATTTTCTAAACTTATGTTTTTTCGGTAAGGCGTTAGTAAATGTTGTTTGCTCATCTATTCTATTTTGGTTTATAGGTTGGTATCCTATTGATTATTTGAAATATGTTAATGTGGTATCAATATACCATTAGAAATGACCAATTCTATTGACCTATATCAATTGGCAAAATATTAACATTTCAGTTTGGTACGTATGCGACTTAAGCTTTCTGCTGAAACCCCTAAATAATTAGCTATTTGATAATTGGGAACTCTGTGTTCTATATTTGGATAAGAGCTACAAAATTCCAGATAGCGCTCTTGTGCATTTTTTTCCAAAGAAGACAAAATCCGCTTACGCTGTGAAATGAAAGCATTCGTTGTTAAAATTCTAAAATACCGTTCAAAAATGGGTGCTTCTTCGTAAATAGATTGCAGCTTGTGATAATTAATAGACAATAACTGAGAGTTTTCAATAGCTTCTATGTAAAGTTTTGAAGAAATTTGATTGTAAAAGGCATCGAAGTCACCAATCCACCAATTCTCAACCGCAAATTGTATGATATGCTTGTGACCTTTATCATCTAAATAATAGGCCATCAAACAACCACGTATCACAAAGTATTCGTGCAAAACTTGAGTGCCTGGTCGCAACAAGAAATTACCTTTGGTCACGTCTACGCGATTTAGCGCTCCTGAAAAAGTTTGCAAATCTTTATCTGAGGGATGGACATAGGATTTGATATGTGATACGATCGCGTCATGCATAATACAAATATCAAGAATTATTTGCAGTGTAACGAACACTATTGCTCGCAATTATAACGCAATAAAAATCAAATAAGTTCTAATTTATAACCAACACCATGTACATTGGTCAGTTTTATAGAAGGATCATCTTTTAGCTTTTTTCTCAATTTTGAAATGTACGTATCTAAACTTCTGCCAACAATAACACCATTGTCTTCCCAAACCCGTTTCGTCAGTTCATCTCTTTTAATCACTTGGTTGGGTTGCGCAATAAATAATTCCAATAGTTCACATTCCTTTCTAGACAAACTAATCTCTTGTGCTTGTTTCACTAATTTATTCTGTTCAGGATAGAAATGATAACTGCCAATTTCAGCATAATTAGAGGACGCATCAGTCGAGGTAGACATCGTAGATTTATTTTTTGAATAATAAAAGATGAGTAAAACAACCGTAGTTAGGCAACCAAAAAGGATATAAGGATTCAAAGAATGGGTTTGAGGATTTAAAAATTGTACTTCAATTTGATAACAGGATTGAGGCAGGTAGCGACCACCACAAGGAATGATGGTTTGTTCTTGTGTTTTTTGCATTTCATAACTATAAGCGACTTCCAAATCAGTGCATTGCAGCACCTCTACTCTATAATTAGCATCAATTCCTGCCAAGGCAAAACTACTGTCGATAACTTGCACTAATTCATTTGGCTCAAATGATAATTCTTTTTCAAACGATAACTGATATTTATACTCTTCAGTCGCCACAATAGGGAAAATAATGGAGGTTGAGTCATTTTGTTGCAACAATAACTGGTTGCCTGCCTCTCTCAATGCTATTTTTACAAGTGCAGGATCCTTACTTTCCGATTCATTAGTACATCCTAACAGTGCACTGCATATCACGCTCAGGCTTATAATCACGAATAATTGAAAGTATGTGTTTTTCATAGTGACTGTAAATAACAGCATATTTAAGGAATTTTTGCAACCATTGACACTTCTTTTACATTTTTTTGACACTTTTCACTTGCATCCCAGCTAGTTTTACCGTCTAATCAAAATTAAATATTTCCAATTATGAAAACACCTATCGTATTACTCGCTTTAACATTTTTTATGTTAACCAATGCTATAAGTCAAGAGCAGTTACCTATTGATACAGAGAAGAGTAGGCTTAAATGGAGCGCTGATTATACCTTTTATTTTGGAGGCCATTATGGATTGGTAGATTTTAAAGAAGGCTATTTCTTAAAAGAAAATGACGTAATTGTTGGCGGTGTATTTGTCATTGATATGAATACCATTACAAGTACAGATATCAAAGACAAAGAACCTAATGAAAGCTTGGTGAATCATCTTAAAGATCCTGATTTTTTTGATGTATCTAACCATCCTTTGGCTCAATTAGTTATTAAAAGTGTGGATTACCACGATGCTACTCATATGAAAGTTTTTGCAGACTTAACCATCGTAGGAAAAACATTGCCTATCGATTTTCAAGCGGAAGTAGATTATGAAAAGAAACAAATGACTACTAAATTTAAAATTGATCGCATGCGCTGGGGCATTAATTATAATAGCAAATTAAGAGATGGTGCAATTTCTGATGCCATCGCCTTCGAAGTCAAACTCGTACTTTAAATCTATAACAATGCATTACAAAATAATTATAATCGTTTTATGTTTCACATGCTGCGTTTACGGACAAAATATACCAGACAAACAGTTTTTAGAAACACCTGATGACCGTTGGATTTCTGAAGTCATTCACTTTCCGTTTGGCTTTGCACCAGACTTGAATTATGAAGGTTATGAAGCATTGCAATTCTCGAAAGAATGGTCTAATCAAAGCAGTCAGGAATTTTGGTCCTATGTCATAGCTTGGCATATAGCACTTGAACAACCTTTTACGTTAACTGAGACGTCCAATAATCTGAAAGCATATTATGATGGTCTCATGAAAGCCGTAAATAAGGATAAAAGCTTTACAGTTCCTGAGACCACGGTGGACATAAGCGCTAAAGGGAGACATCAGTATCAAGGTCGAATAACGATTTACGATTCATTCCACTCCTTACAAACGATGACACTTTATGTTCAAATAGTACATGTGTATTGTGAAAAGAAGAATAATTATACGCCCTTGTTCTTTTTGTCGAGTCAACCGCATGACCATTCGGTATGGCAACGCTTGAAGCAGGTACGAGTTGTAGGAGATTATTGCGAATTTTAAGTCATTAATCGCTGTCTATAAGGTCTGTAGTATTGGGAATTATCTTCGGGTCGTCAGTCATATGAGGTATAATATCTAAACTTAAGAAAAGGAATAACAATCGTATGTGTAGTTTAAAATTTTTATTATTCGGTGGTTAAGGGTTTTACTTTTCCAATGTAACGGATAGGAAATCGTTTGCTACCTTGTAATAAGATGTCGCTCTTGAGATTTGGATATAATACAATGGATACATTGAAATTTTCGTTATTACTTATCGCTTTAAAGGAAATCTTATAACTGTGATTATCTTTTTGAACAACGGTATAATCTTCGACCGCACCTTCAAATGAAATACTTCCATTGTCCGATCCATTATAACCTGAAGGCATTTGCACTTCACCGTAATAAGGCAATTTTGAACTCACCTTCTCACCTTTGAGTACTAATTCGTTCGGATTACCATGTAAATTGATACGACTTGCATTATCTCCAGGAGGTAATATGCCAGCATTTTGAATGGCAACCATGGCCATAGTCGCCTGTGGATATGCCCAATCCGATTCAATTTGAAAGGATTGATTGGCCACCAAAGCGTCTAGTTTTTTAATCTGCTCTGGCGTTGCGTTGGTTTTTGAAGATCCACAACTTACGCAGAGCAAAATGACTATAAATAGAGATGTTATTTTAAGTTTCATAATTCAAATGATACACTTAAATATACGATATTGCCGACTTAAAACATTGTTATTTAACATTTTAAATAGTGATTTGATGTTTGTTACAACGATTAGGCATTAATGATGTCACCATTAGCTCTAAACTCGACATCTTTGTTTTTTCCTTTCCTTTTAAACTCAACATCGTAAAATGTGCCTTTTGAATGATGCTCTACTTTCTCAACTTCGGTAATCTCTTCATCCTCGTAATCAGCCTTAATTTTATCTTTGATGGCCTTTGGTAAATCATCTTTGTCAATGCTAGTTTCCGTTTCAATCCATTGTCCGTTCTTAGAAAAATCAGCACGATATTTAATGCCATCAATTTTGAAATGTGACTCATAGTTTCCATGGTCGTCTTGATGCCAATCGGGATCATTTTCTCCAGGATACATTTTTTGAAAAGTAGCTTTTACTGCTTCTGGAGCTTGGGCTATAACAGAATTCTGACAACCAAAAATGGCCAGTATGATAAAAGTTAAAATGGTGATATGCTTTGTCATTATTATAAATTTAAGATTTTGCTTAATGTATGAAAAGGAAAGGAATAAGATGTGCTCAATACCTATCATTACGGTCGCAATCAAAAGAAGGCTATAAAGACAAACTTTTATGCATATAAGACAATACCTTCGTTAGTTAGAGACTATATTGAGAACATAACAAAAAACCAAAAAACATGTCTTTATTAACAATTATTCTTAGTGTCCTTTTACCACCAGTAGCAGTTTTGCTAAAACATGGTGTTGGAAAGGATTTTCTTATTAATATACTTCTAACACTATTAGGCTGGATACCTGGTGTTATTCATGCTATTATTGTTAACAAATAATAATAGATGTAATAAAATCTAAAAATGCTACTGAATACAGTAGCATTTTTTTTTATAAAGTCATTTGCTTAAACTTGATATCTAAGTCTTTCTGAATGCCTTGGATTTGCTGTTCCTCACCAGAGATAATCAAAGCGATTGAAGCTCCTGTTTTTCCAGCTCTTGCTGTTCTTCCACTTCTATGCGTATAATATTCTAATTGGTCTGGTAATTGATGATGAATGACGAATGCCAAATTATTGACATCGATTCCTCTTGCAGATACGTCAGTAGAAACCAAAAACTGTAAGGATTCGTTCTTAAATGCTCTCATGACCTTGTCACGCTCTTTTTGCTGCATATCGCCTTGTAAGGCATCCACAGAAAAGCCTTCTGCTTTTAGTTTTTCAGTTAATTGATTCGTGCCTGCTTTTGTTCTACAGAAAATAATACCTCTGTCATCTGTATACTTATCTAGTAAACGCGTAATAATGTTTACCTTTTCCTTGATTGAAGTGACAATATAATGATGCGAAATATTAGCATTGACCAAGCTGTTTCTATCAATTTCAACTTGTATGGCGTCACTAGACATGTAGGTCTTGATAATCTTTTTAATGTCTTCAGGCATGGTTGCAGAAAACAACCAAGTATGACGTGTTCCAGTGGTATATTTTAAAATTTTGTTAAGGTCTTGTTTAAAACCCATACTTAACATTTCATCGGCTTCATCAAGTACCAAGGTGTCAATGTTTTTTATTTGCACCTCTCCTCTTTCAATAAAATCTAATAGACGTCCAGGTGTAGCAACAATGATATGGGTAGTACGCTGTAAACGCTTTAACTGAATATCCATTTTTTCTCCGCCATAAACCCCTTCCGCAAAAATCTTATGATCACAGTACTTCGTAAATTTGAACAATTGCTTTTGAATTTGTTGTACCAATTCTCTTGTTGGTGCCAAGATTAAGGCTTGAACTTCATTGTTTTTTGGGTCAATGTTCTGTAAAATTGGTAATCCATAGGCGGCCGTTTTACCAGTACCTGTTTGTGCCAATCCTACAAAATCAGTATCGTTTTTAAGTAATACTGGTATGGCTTCTGATTGTATTTGTGTTGGTGTTTTTATATGGAGTTCCTTCAAGCCTTTTATTAAAGGCTTTGAAATCCCTAAATCGTAAAATGTTGTATCCATAATGAATTGTAATTGAATGCAAAGGTATTGTTATTCGCTTAGCTTTCAGAATTAATATTCGTATTTTCGAAATTCTATGTGTATGAACCAAGATCATTTAAATCACCTTTATCACGCCTACCTAAAAACAGCTCCTTTATGGGAAGGCTCTACCGTTTTTGATTTAGAACAATTAGCGCTTCCTGAGCTTAGTGAAAGTTATTTCGACCGAAAAATTAGCCGTCGTTTGCGACTGGGACAATTAGCAGAACAATTCGCTTTTCAAGAACTTTCGGCCTTGCCTGATTATGAGATGTTATCTGAAAACATTCAAATTCAACATAACAAGCACACTTTGGGAGAGCTTGATGCGCTACTCAAAGTACATGGTACGCCTATTCATTTAGAAATCGTTTATAAATTTTATGTCTATGATAGCAATTCTGGCTCTCATGAATTAGATCGATGGATTGGTCCGAATAGGAAGGATAGTCTGATGGAGAAATTAACAAAACTCAAAGACAAACAATTACCACTGTTATATTCGGAAGAAAGTGCTAATCGTTTAAAAGTATTAGGATTAGGAACATATAATTTTCAACAACAGGTGCTATTCAAAGGACAATTGTTTGTACCCATTGATAAAGACATCCCTTTTAAATTGCTTAATAAAAACTGTGTGTCAGGTGTTTTTTACAAGAAACATCAATTGCAAGCGTTGTCGAATTGTCGCTTTTTTTTACCCTCAAAATTGGACTGGTTCTTAGAACCACGTGCTGACGTAGAATGGATGGATTATGAGGCTTTCAATACTAAAACCAAGAAGCTATTGAATGAGCACAGATCGCCTTTATTTTGGTTAGCTACTGGTGAACAACTATCGAAAGCATTCTTAGTATGGTGGTAATCTAATTGGGTTGTTTTTCACTTAAATACTTCCAATAGCGCTTGGGAACATGACGCACATGAAGTTTCATATTTTTACGAGATTCGATATTAGTGCTTTTGAAATAATCCTGCCATAATTTTTGAAATTCTAGTTCTTGCGCTGTAAAAATAGCCGTGTCATTTTTTGTCATATCGAAATCTTCAGGAAACGCCATTTGTATAATTTCCACAGTATTTAAATCATAATACAGACCATAACGACGCTTGATATCATAAATCATCCATTTCTGATCGGCATAACGGCGTTTAAAATGCTTTGAGATTAAAGGAAGCACATTAAAATCAGGTTCAATAGAAGCAAAATATACTTGATCTTTGGTGAGTCTAAAGCGCACAAAGGCCTCCATACGGTGTTTCTCTCTACCAACTTTTTTAGCGGTTTGTGCCACTTTTAATACATATGGATTTGCATAATTCTTATCCGCTTTCAGCTGATTGCTGAAGGCATACCTCACATAGGATAGTAAGGTGTTTTCTATTTTAGCTTCCTCACTTAAAAAGGCATAGTACAATTGATAGCATCCCATTTTAGACAATTTGGATTTAAGTCCTTTCCAAACGCGATTGGCTTTATCAATATCGGTGATGACCGTTTCAAATTCAGAAAACAAACGCTCTTGTACTTCAAATTCATTCTGAATATGTACTTGGTCCAAGTTGTGCTCATAAATGTAGAATATACAACTCAAAAACCCATCGAAGGTACCATCGTAAATTAAATGCCGTTCTTGCATTAGTTAAAAAGACTTAGTTGCTGACTCAGGGATTGTTGGTATTTACTTTTTGAATTTTGAAGAATTAAACCTTTTATGGTTTCAGGCGCAAGATCCCGATGTTTAAAGGGATCACTTTCGCACACCATAAAATATTTAGCACGATTTAGAGCCACACCTATTTTTTTAAGATGTTCCCAATTTAAGCGTCGAAATCGCCGAGCATTTAAAATTTTATGGACAGATCGCATTCCTAATCCAGGAATTCTTGCCAGCATGTGTTTATCGGCACGGTTTATATCCACAGGAAATTCATGAAGATTTCTTAATGCCCAGCTCAACTTGGGATCAATATCCAGATCCAAATGTTGATGTTGCGCGTTTAAAATTTCGCTAACGTCAAAACCGTAAAAGCGCATGAGCCAATCGGTTTGATATAATCTATTCTCGCGTAACATAGGTACAGCACTACCAATTTGAGGTAAGCGATCATCATAGCTTATAGGAACATAGCCTGAGTAATACACACGTTTGAGATTAAAGTTTTTGTAAAAATGATTGGACGTCTGCATGATTTGAAAATCACTTTCACCGCTCGCACCTATGATCATTTGCGTACTTTGTCCGGCAGGTGCATATTTTGGTGTATGCTTAATGACTTTTTTTTCAGCTTTGTATTGAATGATTTCATTCTTTACTTTCACCATAGGCTTTATGAAGTCCTCCCGTTTTTTGTCTGGTGCTAATTTTTTTAAGCCTGCCTGAGTTGGTATTTCGATATTCACACTTAAACGATCTGCATAAAGTCCGGCTTCTCTCATTAACTCGTCCGAAGCTCCAGGAATCGATTTCAAATGGATATAGCCATTAAAGTTTTCTTCTAATCTTAATTTTTTAGCGACAGCGACTAAGCGTTCCATCGTGTAATCCGCATTCTTAAAAATACCAGAGCTTAAAAACAACCCTTCAATGTAGTTGCGCCTGTAAAAGTTGATGGTGAGATCTACGACTTCTTGAACTTTAAAAGCCGCGCGTTTGATATCATTACTTTTTCTTGTCACACAGTAGGCACAATCAAAAATGCAATGATTAGTCAATAAAATTTTAAGTAGTGAAACACATCTACCATCTTCTGTATAGGAGTGACAAATTCCCATACCTGTAGCATCTCCTAAACCCTTATTAGTATTGGCTCGTTTGCTTCCGCTTGAAGAACATGACACATCATATTTTGCAGCATCAGCTAATATTTTTAATTTTTCTTGAATGCGTTCAAACGACATAAGCAGGTTTTTTTTTGTAAATATCGTGAATTATGTGATATAATTCAAACATATGTTTGATTTTATATCACTTTATGAAATGGGTTAAGAATAACTTTGAAAACTTCAATAAAACCCTAATTTCTTCAGTATTATGTTCCTAATGAAGCGTTTTATTTTAATCATTTTAATCTGTATCAGTCCAACTATGAGTGCACAGCATACCATTCCACAATCTATCGAACAAGAAGTAGTAAAAGCGCTTACCTATTACCCTGAATTAGATAGTACGATCATTAAAATCAAGTTTAAAAAGCATATTAAGAAATCCACGATGCAAGCGCGTCCCACTTTTGGGAGTTTTTTCCGAAGTAAAAAAAAGAGACGCTATATCATCTTAATAAGCGAATCATTTAAAATTTCAGATAAGGAGTTCAAGACCAAAAATATTCCTTCTGATATCTTAATTGGTTGGATTGGCCACGAATTGGGTCACATTATGGATTATCAAGATCGTAGTAATTTAAATCTTATATGGTTTGGGATTAATTATTTGTTGTCTGACAATCACATCGTTGAAGCCGAGCGAGCAGCCGATACCTTTGCCGTTGCACACGGCATGGAGGATTACATCTTAAAAACCAAGGATTTTATTTTGAATCATGCGCAGATAAATACCGCCTACAAAGAACGTATCAAGCGCTACTATCTATCACCTGAGGAAATCATGGAATTGGTCAAGCAGCGTGATATGCTATTACAAACCGATTAAACGCTTGCTATAAAGTCTTCCCATTCTGAAAATTTCTCCTCACCCATAACACGTTCCATTTTCACTTGTCCGCCTTTCTTTTTGTTTCGTGCATTCCAATCATAAAATGTGTCGGGAGACACCACCTTCACTTTAACACCATGAAGAGCTTTACTCCTTGCGACTTTGTAGTTTTTATTGGCTTCTTTTAATGCGTTGTCTAATGCATCTGCCAAGGCGTCACTATCTTGTGATTTAGCATCAGATCCCAAATACCAAAAATGATAAAATTCGTCGTCCTCTGCCCTTTTTGCACAAATCGTATACTCCGGTATTTTCATATCGAATTGTTCTTCTAATTCGCGCATGGCAGCATCCATTTTATTGACAGATAATTGCGAACCAACGGTGTTTAGAAAAAATTTTGTACGTCCGGTAATTTTGATTTCGGCGCGATCTGTATCTGTAAATTCTATGGTATCACCAATCAGGTAACGCCAAGCACCACTAACCGTACTAATGATAAGCACATAGTCTTGATTCGTTTCTACGTCCTTGAGAGTGATTGCAGGAGCGTTTTCAGTGAGAGAACCATCTTCATTAATATATTCAGGTTGAAAAGGCACGAATTCAAAATAAATACCATGATTTGTGTTGAGTTGCATCGCATCGGTTTCTGGACGAACTTGTGTCGCTATATAGCCTTCAGAAGCTAAATAGGTATCAATAACCGTTACAGGTTTACCCAAGAGTGCTTTAAAACTTTTTTCGTAAGGTCCGAAAGCCACACCACCAGATGTATAAACTTGGAGATTCGGCCAGATGTCATGAATATGATCAAGTTGGTGAAAATCAATCACTTTTTGAAGCATCAGTTCGATCCACGATGGAATACCACTAAGTGCGCCAATATCCCAATCTGCCGCTCTTTCCGCAATATGTTGCACACGATCGTCCCAATCATCAATTTTGGCTATCTCCTCTCCTGGTTTATAATAGCCACGAAACCACGTTGGAATGTTACTCGCAGTAATACCACTAATCTCACCCTCTAAATGATCATGTCGTTCTTCAAGGTCTGTAGAGCTTCCCAACATCATGATTTCTTTTTCGAAAAAATCGGCTGGTAAATCAAAATTCTTCAAGGCAAAAACTTGCTTGATACCTGATTGTCTAATAGCCTCAATCATGTCATCTGTCACAGGAATTCGTTTACTTGTTTTTCCTGTGGTTCCTGAGCTTAAAGCAAAGTAAGACGGACTTCCAGGCCAAGTCACATCGGTTTCACCTTCATGGAGTTTATACCACCATTTGTCGTTTAACGAATGATAGTCAAAATAAGGAACGCTCTCTGCAAAAGCTCGTGGCATATCATCGGCATTCAAAATACTTTGAAAATTATAAGCTTTACCAAACTGCGTATTTTTGGCTTTTTCAAGAATGTGTTTTAAAACCTTTTCTTGAGCTTCTACATGATTCACCTCTGAAGTGAGTGTGTCTTTTAAGTTGATAACACCTTTGATAATATTTCCTAAAATAGCCATTGTTATGTTGATATGTTAAGTTGGATTATGTTACGCTGCTAATTGTTGGCAAGCTTCAGCACAAGCTCTACATGATGCTGCACATTGCTTACAATGCTCATGATTATGAGCTTCACAATGGTCTGCACAGTACTCACAAATTTCAGCACACAGTAACGCGTATTGTTTGACAAAAGCACTATTAGAGGCCATCATTTTAATACAGATGTAGCAAGCGTCTATGCATTGCACACAGCATTTCGGACAATCATTCATACTTTGTTTGCCAGCCATTTCCGTTAAGCAATTTTGGCAATCTACAAGACATTTTTGACAGGCTTCAATACAAGATATATAAGTTTTATTCATCACTAAAAATTTAATAGATTAATAAATACAAGGTCGCCAAAAATTAACGGTTTTAATAATGCTAAGACTAAAAGAATTAACTCATATCGTTTTTTGTTAAAAACCATTGTTAACTCATATCAGCTAAGTATTACTCCTATTACTCATATAATTAGGAAGCTATTATTGAATTGGTTACATTGAATGCAACTCAACCAACCTCTGTTTTATTCATGACTTTCAAATTAGTATTAAAAATCTTTGGGATTATAGCGATTCTCATCACGATTACCCCAATTTTTGCATTAGACTATTGGTGGATACGGATCTTCGATTTTCCACACACACAATTAACGTTTCTAACAGCACTGGCCATTCTTGTTTATTTCATCAAGTTTGATTTTAAAAACGAAGGAGATTATGCCTTTGTACTGATATTAGTCGCATGTTTTGTCTTTCAATTTGTTAAAATATATCCGTTTACCTTATTTGCAGGTGAAGAACTAAAACCATCTTCAAAAAACGTAACAACGCAAATCAGTTTTCTAACAGCTAATGTTTATCAAGATAATGAGGATACTCAAAAAATTATCAAAGCTATAGATGATTCCGATGCAGACGTCATGGTATTAACAGAGGCCAATAATCGGTGGAGAGATGTTATTTCTCAGGCCATTTCAGATGATTACAAGTATCAAATTGAATTTCCTTTGGACAATACCTATGGAATGCTGTTGTATTCAAAGTTAAAATTAGTAAATCCAGAAGTCAAGTTTTTAATCAATGACAGTATTCCTTCCATTCATTCGAAGCTTGTCATAACATCAGGTGATACCATTCAGTTATATGCGATTCATCCAACACCTCCTATGCCTCAACATAATCCTATGTCGACCGATCGAGATACTGAAATGATGTTAGTTGCTAAAAAAGTGATCGATTCTAAGTTGCCTGTGGTTGTTTTAGGAGATTTTAACGATGTATCGTGGTCAAAAACAAATCAGCTATTTAAAAGAAACAGCATGCTCTTAGATCCGAGAATTGGACGTGGTATTTACAGCACTTATAATGCGCAAAAATTTCTTTTGAGATGGCCATTAGATCATATATTTTGTTCTAAAGAATTTCGTTTTAAGGATTTTAAAACCTATGATGAAACCTCTTCAGATCACTTTCCGTTATACGCCAAATTCAGCTTTGAACCAGATAAGGCAAGTGAGCAAGAACCCGAGTCACCATCAGAGAGCGATAAGAAACAATTGCAGGAACAACTCACTAAAATTTCAAAAAAATCAGACTAATTTTTTAAGAAATTAGACACTTTTTAAGTGTGTCTTCATAGATAGCCTCGTACTGCGGAACAATTTCATGAATGTCAAACTTTTTGGCAGTTTCACGAGCATTGGTTTTAAATGTTTTCAATCGGTCAGCATCCTTTAAAATGAATAAGGCATTTTTGGACATGTCATCCACATCATTTTTTTGACTTAAGAAACCCGACTCGCCGTGTACATTAACTTCAGGAATACCTCCTGTGTTACTTGAAATTACAGGAACACCTGAGGCCATTGCTTCTAATGCTGATAGTCCGAAACTTTCGGTTAACGATGGTAACAGAAAGAGATCACTAAATCCTAGGATTTTATCAATTTCGTTGCTATTTCCAAAAAAAACGACTTTATCTTCAATCCCTAATGCTTCACACAGACGTTCCGCTGGTTCTCTTTCAGGACCCTCACCCACCATCATCAGGCGCGATGGGACTTCCTTTTGAATATTATAAAATACCTTGATCACATCAGGAATTTGTTTCACCTTTCTGAAATTACTGATATGCGTAATAATTTTTTCATCATCTGAGGCCATCATTGCACGTTCGCAATCGGTAAATTTTGAGCCATACTTACTCAAATCAATGAAATTTGGTACGACGTTAATGTCTTTTTTAATATGAAACAAACGTAAAGTATCATCTTTTAAACTCTGTGAAACCGATGTCACTGTATCAGATTTATTAATGCTAAAGGTAACGGCTGGCTTATAAAATGGATGACTTCCCACTAAGGTAATATCGGTTCCGTGTAAGGTGGTGACAATAGGGACATATATGCCATCTTCTTGTAACATTTTTTTCGCCATATAAGCCGCATAAGCATGAGGAATGGCATAGTGTACATGCAAGACTTCGATTTTATGAAGCTTAACCATGTCTACTAATTTGCTCGACAAGGCTAGTTCGTAAGGTTGATATAAGAATAATGGATATTCAGGAACGGTCACTTCATGGTAATGAACATTATTACCTAATAGTTCTAACCTAACGGGCTGACTATACGTAATAAAATGTATGTCGTGGCCACGTTTGGACAATTCGAGTCCAAGTTCTGTGGCAACAACACCACTTCCTCCAAAAGTTGGATAACAAACAATTCCTATGCGCATGGTACTAATCGATTATAGCTTCATAAATTAAGCGTTGTATTTCAGTTCTAATATTTTCACGTAACAATAAGTTTTTACCAGCATGAGGATAGGTTCTATTTGCTAAAAATATATAAACAATTTCAGCATCTGGATCAGCCCAAGCATAAGTACCTGTAAATCCAGAATGGCCAAAGCTTGTCATGGATACGCAACCACACGTTGGACCTTCCTCTCCCAGTTGTGGTTTGTCGAAACCTATCCCTCTCCTTACATTTTTAGAGCAATAATAACAGGTGTTAAATTTATCGATGGTTTCCGTCTTGAAATAACGCTTCCCGCCATAATAGCCTTTTTGTAAATACATTTGCATAATCTTTGCGACATCATTGGCATTGCTAAAAATACCTGCGTGACCTCCAACACCATTTTGCATGGCAGCACCCATATCATGCACATAACCATGCACCTTTTGATAGCGATAATAGTCATCAATTTCTGTTGGTACAATATTTTTATCTGTAAACTTAGTTGAAGGATTATAGGTGGTGTAATTAGCCCCTAAGGATTGGTAAAAGTGCTCCTGAACTAACTCATTCAAGGGCTTTTTGTAGTAGCCTTCAATATATTTCTTTAGGATATAGTACGGTAAATCACTATATCTGTATCGCAACGATGATAAAAGCTCAGAATCTACAATGATTTTTTGAATGGAATCAGGATAGTCGTGTCTTAGGTACATCTGCTCTGCCACTTTGATATTAAATCTCGGTGTAGCTGCACGTCTGTAATATTTAGGGTCTGGCTTTTTTGTCACAGAATCTAAGGTCGCTACATAAAAAGGTATCCAAGGTTTTAATTTAGCGAAATGCGATAACATCTGCTTGATTGTAACATTTTTCTTGTTAGAATCTATATATTCCGGAAGTATTCTTGACAGCTTCGTATTCAACGATACTGCTTTCTTTTCCTCTAACTCCATTAATAAGGGTAAAGTTGCCAATATTTTCGTCAAGGAAGCGACGTCGTAAATATCATCAAACTTCACCTTCTCATCACCTTCATAGGTATGCTTACCAAAATTTTTGTTGTAAATCACTTTCCCTTTTCTTGCAACTAATAGTTGAATACCAGGCGTCATTTCTTTGTCAACCGCATATTGTGCTATAGAATCTAGCCGTTTGAGTTTTTCTGAACTCATCCCAACGCGTTCTGGGATGCCATAACTCAACGATTGAATGGCATTATAGGTGATGCCATCACCCACTTTAAAATGCGCTCCTATCGAAACAGGTGTTTCACCTTTTGCAGGAATAGCACCAAAAATTGCTTGAGCAGATTTCTCTTGAGAAATGGTACTATTCTGATAACTCATCACAATACTTTCAATGTTTTCAATACTAAGCAAATCAATAAGCGCATAAGGTCTGGCAAAGACATCTAAGATCACAGAATTCGTTCTTGCGATTTCATAAAGCCAAACCATTTCTTTATCCGTGAATTTATAATCTCTCCATGGGTGGTCATTTTTCTTATGAAATCCAACAATTACTGTATTGTAATTTTGAAGCTTCGCAATAAGTTCATCAAGCTTCTCGGCTTGCACCAAATGTACCTTCGTGTATTTTTTAAGTTCATTATAAAAGGCGCTACCATCATCATCACCTAGTTGTACATAGGCAATCTTTTTCGTTTCTAAATGTCTTAGCGGTAGCAGTTCTTCTTTATTTTTTAAGACCGTAAAAGCATTTTCGGCTAGGGCTTCGTAGAGCATATCATCTTTCAGTCGGTTCAAATCTTCTACTAAATGCGTGGTTCCAATAGGTTGATAATTATGAAGACCCACTTTGTATTTCGCCATCAGAATTTTTTTAACAGAATGAGCTAAGCGCTCTTCTGAAATAGCTTTGCTCTCATATGCCTGAATTATTTTTTCTATGGCTTTGGGAACATCTTCGGAAATTAATAAGACATCATTTCCTGCTTGAAAGGCCGCTAAGTCGATTTCTCCTGGTGTACTGAAATTTGAAACCCCTTTCATTTCCAGAGCATCGGTAAAAATTAAGCCTTTAAAACCGAGTTGCTCTTTTAAAATATCGGTCACAATATGAGTCGATAAAGACGAAGGAAATCCAGATCGAGGTTCTAAACTAGGCACATTCAAATGTGCCACCATAACACTGGATAAACCTTGTTTTATCAATTCTCTGTAAGGATACAATTCAATGGAATCAATACGCTTTTCGTTAAAACTGATCGTTGGCAAGGTTTTATGTGAATCACTATCGGTATCGCCATGACCTGGAAAGTGTTTGGCATTAGCTAAAACGCCAGCATCTTGCATCCCTTTCATAAACGCAGCCGCCTTTTCTGTGACATTATCTCGATCTTCGCCAAAAGATCGGTTGCCAATAATCGGGTTTTTCGGGTTTGTATTAATATCAACCACTGGTGCAAAATTAAAATGCACTCCAATTCGCTTACAATGTTCACCAATGTGATAACCAGTGCGTTCTACCAGTTTATTGTCTTTAATAGCGCCTAAGGTCATGTTCCATGGAAATGCATAAGTAGAATCCAAACGCATACTAAGACCCCATTCAGCATCCATCCCAATCAATAAAGGTGTTTTTGAAATAGCCTGATATAAGTTATTTTGCTTTGCTTGACTAACAGGTCCTCCAGTTGAAAAAATTAAACCACCAATATGGTAATCGTTTATGAGTTCTGCTACAGCTTTAGAATTGTCTTTGCTCGCACTTGAAAAAGCCCTTACCATAAATAATTGTCCGACTTTCTCCTGAAGATTCATGTCGTTATAAACACTGTCTACCCAACGTTTTTGAGCGTTTAAGTCTTTATGTGCTAAAGGATGATTTTCCTCTTGAGAATAGGTAGGTTGAATACATGTAATTAAACATATGAGGGACAATATATATCGCATAGAATCTGGTCTTATTGATTTGTTCTTAAAAAGCCTTAAAAACTATGCCAAAATAGTACTTTACGGTCAAGAATGAAAAGACTTTAAGATAGATTTATAAAGAAGGTTGTAAACACCTGAAATGCAACGACTATTTAATAAATCTGCTATGCCAACTTTCACTGGCAGGTACTTCCCAATTTTCTTTAAACTCGGCAATATTACTTACGAGATTATTAAAAACAATAGTGTTTTTGGAAATGGCACGGTCTTTAGCCATTTTTTTAAAATCTAAAAGCGATTTATGGGCCACGAACTCACCTTGTTTATAAGAGACATTCATTTTATCCATTAAATCAACGTTATAGGTTTGTTCCAAATCCTGTATAAAACGAACAGAAGCATCAATACTGCAACCTGTAGCCTTATTCAAGTTTTGATTTAATGCAATTACAATAAATCGTTTATATTCAATAGTATAACCCGATTGTAAATCACTTCCATGAGCGGTCCAATTTTCGATAAACGTATCTAACTTTTCTTTTATTTCTGAAATTTCCTCGTCTGTAAAGGAGCGATTGGCTTGATAAATCCAAACACGGGATTCCTCTGGTAGCGTATTAAAGTCAACAAGCATAATTCTGATTTTAGGATTACAAAAGTACGATTTTACATCCAATCCTTAGCCTGTGATTCCACCTGATATATTAAAAAATCGTGGATATTTTCAGCATCTAATTGGGAGATATAAGGTATTACAACTGTCTTTGAGGCCGTGGCAATTGATACCGATGCTATCTGTCGTTGTTTTTGAAAGATGTTTTGCTGGAGCTTTACGGCTTGAATTTTTGATATTTCCAAAATATTAGTCGTTGTATCAATAATACCACTGCCAACAGTGATGAAGTCTGAACTAATGCTATAATAGGCTTTTTTGTAACCATAGTGAATATACAATCCAATAATTGGTAGCCAAAGGAGATTCAACCAAAGGAAGGAAGCACCAAAAACGAGTAAACCAGGCATATGAATCACAGCCGCCAAAAATATAATTCTAAACGCTAGAACGCGCTTGTAAAAACCTTGAGGTTTTAGGATCTCTGGACCGAGCGTATAATGATCTAGGAGTTTTTCTATTAAATGATGTAATTGTAATTTTTCAAGAGCGATAACCACAAAGTTTTTACGCTGTTTGACGTTCACCATGGCTTGCTTAACTGATAAGGTATGTAAACCAAAATAACGTTTAACTCTATTCGTTTTAACAACTAAATTTTGAATCCGACTCGGTGTAAGACTCAATGATACTTTATTAAATAGCCCTTTGTTAATTTCGATGGTTTTTTTGTTTTCTATGACTTCTAAATTGAAATTGACCACAACGGTCTTAATCACAGAAAATAATAAGGAACCAAACAGCATTAGACCAACTAGAATAACATTGGCAAGCACTAAATTCAGGAAGCTTTCTTCTTCAAACTGAAGCAATGATTCTAGCCATGAGCGTAAGTTTAAATCTGAGAAATAATCCTTAAATTCATAATACAAGCCAAATACAAAAGAGGCAATAACCGCAAAACTTCTTAAGTGATTCTGTGAAATCCCTTCTAAAATCAAACGTTTAGGAGATACTTTGAAGAAGACCTGATCTGAATTGCTGACATCCTCTTCCACTTGGGACACCTTCTTTGTTTTATCAAACAACCGTTGTTTTAATTGAAGAGCCGTTGACTTGTCTAAAGCGTTGATTTCAATTTCGGACTTCTTATCACCAGCTGTTTCAATATTAAGAGACACTACTTGAATGAGTTGTTGTAAAAAATTCTGCTTGATATAAATATTTTGAATTTTAGACTTTGGAATAATAGTATGGTCTTTAGTGATAATACCGGTCGATAAATGAAAATCTTCATCGTTGACATGAAATTTAAAGTTCAGATACTTTAAAATGGCAATTACAAGAATAATGATAAGAATTCCGAAGAGTATTAACAGTAGCGTCGTAACACTCAAACTACCAAAAGTTTTTTTCTTCATCAAGGAAAACCCTATGGCTAAAAATGCCACAAAAAAACGCTTAAGGAATTTAAACGTATTAAAGGCAAAAATGATAATAATCCCTTTAGAAGATTGCCGTAAAGGTTGTGAAAAATCAGTCGTTCCCATGGACCTGAGCACTTATAAAATCATTAATTTTTTTAGCTTCGTCATGAGGCAAACCTTTGATACTCAAATCACTTCCAGATTCACCAGCTGTGTAAATGTTAAGCGTTGATAAATTGAGTTTTCTTGCCAACCAACCACGTGATTCTTCGACGTGTTGGATTCGTGATAAAGGCACTGTAGTGACAGAATTAACAATAAGTCCTTGAGCATAAATGACATCATGAGATCTCAGTGCGTATTTACGTGTTTTAAATGCCAATAAGGTGATACTAAAATTGAACAAAACAAAAACTAAAAAAATGCTTAAAATATACCAAAAGCCTTGCTGAATCACCTCTTTATTAATGAACCATTTGACCATTAGCAATACGCCAATCATGACGGCATACACCAGTAATTTATTCAGGATGATTATTTTGAGATACTGTTTTGAAATAGGTTTGAGATTAACCGCTTCTAGTTTTGGTATGCTGCTTAAGTCTATTTGATTGTTTGTAAACATCGTTTTATTCGTTCAGAAATTCTTCAGGTCAAAATATCAGACCAATTAGCAGCAAAAACAGTGATTAATTATCCTATCGAAGGCTTGCAAACACTATTATTGTTGCCCATTATTATGCTTCTTAAAATTTCTGTAAGTTAAAAATCCGTACATCAGTATGCCAAAAACTAAATAAAAGAGAAGTCGCATCAAAGAAAAATCTCGACCTAATAAGTAATCTAATAAGATAACTATTCCTGAAAAGATGATGCCTCCAATAAGAGCCGCAGTAATGATCCGTTTTTTTTCGATTTTAGCCATATTACAAATCTTGAGCATTTGCGATAAGTTCAGCAATATCTAAAACAGCGATATCATTTTCTTTCTCTTTGTTTTTAACACCGTCTGTCATCATGGTATTACAAAACGGACAACCAGCAGCGATAATCTCTGGCTGAGTTTCCAAGGCTTGCTCTGTACGTTCAATATTCACGTCCTTATCACCTTTCTCAGGCTCTTTAAACATTTGAGCACCTCCTGCTCCACAACACAGTCCGCGCGACTTACAGCTTTTCATTTCTACCAATTCAGCATCCAATTTTCTAATGAGATCCCTCGGTGCTTCGTACACATTGTTGGCGCGACCTAAATAACAAGGGTCATGGAATGTGATTCGTTTACCTTTATACGTGCCACCTTCAATGGTGAGTCTATTGTCTTCTAATAATGATTTTAGAAACTGTGTGTGGTGCATGACCTTGTAATCACCTCCCAAACTTGGATATTCATTTTTTAGGGTATTAAAACAATGCGGACACGTTGTGACTACAGTTTTAATGTCATAAGCATTCATGACTTCGATATTGGTAACCGCTTGCATTTGAAACAAAAACTCATTTCCTGAACGCTTCGCAGGATCTCCAGTACAACTTTCTTCTGTACCTAGGACTGCAAATTCAACATTGGCACTGTTTAAGATTTTGACAAATGCTTTTGTAATCTTCTTTGCTCGGTCGTCAAAACTTCCGGCACAGCCAACCCAAAATAAAACTTCCGGTTGTTTACCAGCTGCCATGAATTCTGCCATCGTAGGTACTTTCAGTAAATCGCTCATAAATTATATTTTTAGTTTTCAATGGTATCGAAAACGTTTTCTTAAAATGCTTTAGTTCTTATTTGCTGTACAAACAGCATCATGAGAAACGCGCTTGTTTCTACTTAATCGTGTTGCCCATCGTCAAACACTTGGATCGTTACTTTTTTGTCGACCAAATCAGTAAATTTCCCCTTGTAACGCGTGGCTTTAACCAAATGGTTGTCAATCCAATGATAATTTCCTCCTCTTGGTTTTCCCATGAGTAATGAATGGAACTTAAATCCGTGTTTATTCAGCCAATTCGTGGTCACTTCTCTGTGATCTTCCGTTCGAGACGTAAAAAAGCAAATCATATGACCTTGATTATACCATTTGTTACAAGTGGCTAATGCATCTGGATAAGGATCACAAGTTGCCATACGTTCAGGCTCTTCATTTGGAACATCTTCAGTAATGGTTCCGTCAATATCAATTAAGTAATTTTTTACACCTTTCGGTAATACTGGACTTACTTTTTCTCCAGATTCAACTTTTTCATGTAATAGCTTGTCTGCTTCTTCTCTCTCCATAAATAATTTCCTTTGTTTCTAGGAATTTCAAGGGTTAAACTTAGTTCTCTTTTATTGCTGCAAAATCCTTTTTTGCAATCCGAATATATATGGCCAATTTCTTTTGACCTTCCTTTAATCGGTTTTTAGGATCATAACGTTCTAAAAACGCTCTGCGCTTGGCTTCTTCGCCAATTATTTTCTTTTGAAACTCAGTACAATAATCACATAATACTTTAAGAAGCTGTACCTCTTTTACGTCATTATTACGATATTCAATAAGGGTATAGGATTTAATCTGCAAGGAGTCTTTCCTGTAAGATTGCGCACTCACATTGACCTGACTGAAAATAAGAACCATGATTAGAATCATCTGATATGTCTGAAAGCCAAACTTCATTATGATTCATTTTTCCAGTTGAGACGATCCATTTGGTTATAAGGCCAAGGCGCTCCATTATTTTCTATATTGGTCATCATGTTATTCAATTCCATTGGTGCAGCACTTTGTTCCATCACCAAATATTGACGCATTTGCATGATAATATTTAAAGGATCGATACTAATAGGACAAGCTTCTACACAGGCATTACAACTCGTACATGCCCAAAGCTCTTCTTTAGTGATATAATCGTCTAATAATTGCTTGCCATCATCCTTAAATTCCCCGTTGTTAGCATCAATATTCTTCCCAACTTCTTCCAAACGATCACGTGTATCCATCATGATCTTTCTAGGTGACAGTTTTTTCCCTGTTTGATTGGCTGGACACTCACTTGTACATCGTCCACATTCTGTGCAGGAATAGGCGTTTAATAAGTTTAGCCAACTGAGATCTTGTACATCGCTAGCTCCAAATTTTGCAGGAACTGCAGCCTCAGCACCTTCAGGAGGTGCCGCAAACGGATCGACATTAGGATCCATCATCATTTTAACTTCTTTAGTGACCGCTTCTAGATTTTCAAATTGCCCCTGAGGCGTTAGCTTTCCGTAGTAAGTGTTTGGAAACGCCAACAAAATATGTAAATGTTTTGAAAAATATAAGTAATTCAAAAACACTAATATACCTAAGATATGCAACCACCATGCCGTACGTTCAATAATGATAAGCGTCGCATTTGATAAACTGTCAAACAAAGGCAGCAAATACTGACTAATTGGAAAAGAACCAGCTGTAGCATAGCCTTCTGCACCATTGAGTTGTAATTGTAAATCGGCACCATTCATTGTTAGAAATAAGCACATCAACACCACTTCAAAGTATAAAATGATATTTCCATCACTTTTCGGCCAACCTTTCATTTCAGCGCTTAAAAAACGCTTGAGTTTAATGACATTTCGTCTTATCCAAAAAACAATCACAGATACTAGCACTAAAAAAGCTAGCAATTCAAAAGTTCCTATGAGGATGTCATAAATTTCACCTGCGGAAGAGAATATACGATGTTTACCGGTCAGTCCATCGATAATTATTTCTAGAACTTCAATGTTAATCACCACAAAACCGACATAAACGATAACATGTAAAAAGCCAGCAATGGGACGTTTCACCATTTTACTTTGTCCCATGGCAATCATCGCCATATTTTTCCAACGTTGTGGTTTATTATCTTGAATGTCAACATCGCGACCTAGTTTAATGTTGCGCATTAATTTTTTGACATTTCTAGCAAAATAACCAATACCAAGCACTAAAGCTATGGCGAATACTATTTGTGGTAAAAAACTCATATATGGTTGGTGTGTTAGTCTTAATCTTCTATTTCGTTACCATCGGCATCGTAACGCTTAGGCTTTTTTCCAAAAATAGAAAAATGCACATAACGTTTCGGATTCAATTTCATGTCTTCTATTAATTGCTCCATTTGCAGCGCAGCACCTTCAAGGTTATTGTACAAGCCTTCATCTTTCAAGAGTTTCCCAATAGACCCTTCGCCACTTTCTATACGTGCCATCAGTACATTGACAGATGCCAAGGTTTTATCTAATCCTGCCACTGTTTCAGAAAGCTTAACGTCCTTCAAATCGTTGGTCACTACCGATAAATCTTGAGTAATGGAATCCACATTAGAAAGTACAGATGCTAATTTTTTCTCGTTATCTTTCACTAAGGAATTAATCGTATAAGAAACAGATTTGAACGACTTCATCGTCGCATTGAGTTCTGCAATAGCATTTTTAATACCATCTTCAGAGGTATCGTTCACCAAGGCGTTTAAACTCACCAAAAGCGAATCTGCAGATTTTAATGTTGTGTCTAGATTGTCACTCACGCCAGAAAAATTCTTTGTAAGACTGGATACCAAATCCTCTTCTACTTCAGAATTTAAAAAATCACCTGGTTGCGCCAATTCGCCTTCGTCACTCACAATAATCGCTAAAGCGTTACCTCCCATGAGGCCTGTTTTATAAAGACGTACTTTACTTTGTTTAGAAAAATTAAGCTGATCATCCACTGAAAAAGCGACTCGTGTTTTTCCCGTGTTGAAATCGTAATTAATCGCTTTTATTTTACCAACGGTATTACCTTTCACCGTTACTGGAGAAGAAGAACTTAAGGCGTTGTATTCAAATTCTGTGTAGTAGGTATCAGGCGATTCGAAGAGATTCTCTCCCTTGAGGTAGTTGAATAAGAATATCAATAAAATAATACCCGAAAGTACGAGTATGGCTGTTTTTACTTCTCTTGAGACTTTCAAATTTTAGTATTTTGGGTTAAAACAAAATTAACAATAAAAATATAAAGAACGTTTCTAATTAGATGCTGATTTTAATGCTTCTGAAACTTCAATTTGTTTTCCATCTTTATAAGCCACTACAAAACAATCTTTGTAACCCTTTGATTGGGCTTCATACTGCAGCTGTTTTATAGCATTGTAATCGGAAGTGTAACCAAAATAATACTTGTAAAACTCCCCGATTTTCTCTCTGGAAATATCAGCTAAGCCATTAAAATTATAAGATTTAGGAGCTAATTCTCTAGAGCTGGCCGCTATTTGAACCTTAAACACGACGTTTTCAATAATTTGAGGTTCATTGTTTGTGCTAGCAATATCCGTATCGGAATTTTCTTGATAGACATTTTCTCCAATATTTTGCTCTAGTACTTTTTTATAATCTTTTACCGCATCTACAATAGATTTAGTAATTTCAGTTTGACCTTTTTTAGAATTGAGGTAATCGCCTTCTGTCTTATTGGTGATAAACCCAGTTTCAATGAGTACACTCGGCATATATGTGTTATGCAAAACCCAAAAGGCGGCATCTTTTACGCCTCTACTTTTACGTTTAATCTTGTTCTTAAAATTATCTTCAATATAGCGCGCCAATCGAATACTTTGATCTAAGTATTCTTCTTGAATAAAACTTAAAGTAATTAATGACTCTGGTGAATTTGGATCAAATCCTTCATAGTGCTTTTCATGATCGGCTTCTAAGAAGATAACTTCATTCTCTTTCTTTGCGATCTCCAAGTTTTTACTATTGCCTCTCGTGGCCAATACATAGGTTTCTGTACCGTAAGCCTGAGAATTATGCGCATTGCAATGTATGGAAATAAATAGATCGGCATCCGCTTTGTTGGCAATTGCTGCGCGTTCATGCAACTCAAGAAACTTATCTGTCTTTCGTGTATATATCACCTTGATGTCTTTTTGTTTTTCTAAGGCTTCTCCTACAGATAATACTAACTTTAATGCAATATTCTTTTCCTTATAGCCATATTTTGTAGGTCGGCCAGGATCTTTACCACCATGTCCAGCATCTAGAACAACGATAAATTTATCTCTGTTTTTTTGAAATGCCTCTGCAGGTGTTAAAAAACTGGTAATTAACAAACAGGTTAATACGAATATATAATGAGGTGTCGTTTTCATACGAATGTAACGTTTAATCAATGACGTTTATTTTAAGTAAATCCAAGGCTCTGTTCTATGCTGCTGGATACTTTGTATAATTTAATTGAATTATAAATTAATCATAAAAAATATATGTAATTTTGGCAATTCAAAAACCGAGCCATACTTTAGCAAAAATACATTTTAAAGCATTGCGTACAAAAAGCTTTCACATACTTTTCACCCTAAGTTTTACCATGTTTATTAACATGTTCTGCTTTGCTCAAGAATTGCCAAATCAAAAAGAACCTATCAAGCCCAAAACAGTTAATGATACTACCAAAGTTAGTATTGGAACTATTTTGGAGCCACCCAATAATAATCGAGAATCTGACAGTACCAAAACAGACTCTATTCCGAAGAAAAAAGAAACGCTTCAAGACATCGTCAATTATAAGGCAAAGGATTATGTTAAATTGAACCAACGTAAGCAGCAAACGACCTTATACAACCAAGCTGAAGTCAATTATACAGATATGAATATTAAAGCTGGTATCATTGTCATTGACCATGGAACCGATTTAATTTATGCTGGCCGACTTAAAGATTCCTCTGGTGTTTATTCGCAAGCACCTGTTTTTACCCAAGGACAAAGCGTGATTGAGCCAGACTCTATCATATTTAATCAGAAAACCAGAAAAGCACTGGTTTTTAATTCTAAGACAGAACAAAGTGGTGGTACCATTATCGCCGAGACCACGAAAATGGAAAATGACTCGACCCTATTCATTAAGAATGGTCGATTTACAACCTCGGAAAACTTAGACGATCCAGAGTATTATTTTTTAATGCGTAATGCGAAAGTTGTGCCTGGCGTGAAAGTCGTCACAGGCTTAACCAATCTTTTTATTTACGATGTACCAACACCTATCGGACTACCTTTTGCCTATTTTCCTATGACCAAAAAGCAAACCTCTGGTGTTATTATGCCAACACCTGGTCAAGATTTAGCGAATGATAGAGGTTATTTTTTACAGAATGGTGGTTATTATTTTGCGATTTCAGATTATGTCGACTTGGCAGTTTTAGGAGATTATTATACCAATGGTAGCTATGGATTGCGATTGGAAACTAATTATGCCTTACGCTATAAGTTTAGAGGTAATTTGAGTTTTCGATATGAAAACCTTATCAATAGTGAACGTGGCTTTCCAGATTTTAGGAAATCGACCATATACAATATCCGATGGTCACACAGTCAAGATACGAAATCCAATCCGAGTTCCAGGTTTTCGGCGTCTGTTAACTTAGGTAGTAGTCAGTATTACCAGCAGTCGATAAACCAATTGAACTTAGCAAACACACAGAATAACACCTTAGCGTCTTCCGTGTCGTATTCCAAAACCTTTCAAGGTGAACCACAAGTGAATATGAGTGTCACAGCAACGCATTCACAAAACACCAATACGCAACAGATAAATATGACCTTACCGACGCTACAGGCCAGCGTCAGTAGGATATTTCCATTCGCACCAAAAGTAGGTAGCAAAAAAGGGATTATTCAAAATATCAACCTCCAATACAACGTAAGAGGTGAAAATAGAATTCAAACAACCGATTCCCTTTTTTTTAAATCTGAAATGTTCGATGATGCCAAAGTAGGCGCACAACATAGTATTCCAGTGTCTACAAACTTTAAGGTGTTTAAATATTTTAGCATGAGTGCTAGTGCGAATTTGGAAGAAACCTGGACACTGAACACCGTTAATAAATTCTATGACGAAGCAACCGCATCTGTAGTGACTACAGACTTAAGTCAGTTTGATCGATTTTTCACTTATAATTTCAGTACGAGTATTGGGACGACTATTTATGGCATGTTCGATTTTGAAAAGGAAGGTAAGAATCCCAAAATTCAAAAAATACGACATGTGATGCGTCCATCGATTAGCTATAACATCAATCCGGCTTTCGATCAATATTACGATACCTTTGAAATCATTGATGCCGATGGAACTACCAAAGAACAGTATACGCGATTTGAAGGTTCTATCTTCGGAACGCCTAATCGTACCTATTCGAGTTCGGTGGGATTGTCGTTGGGCAACAATTTTGAGGCGAAAGTGAGAGACAAAGACTCTACAGCTACGGAACCAAAAAAAATCAAATTGTTAAACAACCTGAATTTTTCTACCTCCTATAATTTGGCAGGTGATTCCTTGCAATGGAGTCCGTTGCGTGTTTCCGGTGGAACGACGATTTTAAAAGATAAAATGAATATCAATTTCGGGATGGTACTTGATCCTTACGCTTTAGACAATAATAACCGAAAAATTAACACCTTTAATATAGACAATGGTGGAAGTCTGTTTAGATTGACTTCGGCGAATTTAAATATTAGTTATTCGCTATCGAGTAAAGCCTTTGAAGGCAATGGTAAAGAAGACGAGGCAGCGATTCAAGAGTCTATACGAAGTGGTGGTCGCGCAGATGATTTATTCGGAAAACCTCAAGATTTTGCAGATCAACGGCTTTCTGATGAAAATGATAAGCAAAAGAAAGAGGAACCTTCAGAATTATATAATTATAAAATCCCTTGGAGTTTGCGATTGGCCTATGCTGTGAATTACTCTAACTCGGCCAGACAAAATATGATTTCTAGTAATTCTCTCATGTTTTCTGGTGATATCGAATTATCTCCACGATGGTCTGTTGGTGGCTCCTCTGGTTATGATTTTGTAAATAAAGGATTTACCCAAACGCAATTGCGGTTTGAACGCGATTTATTAAGTTGGCGAATGAATTTTTCGTGGGTGCCTTTTGGACGCTATAACTCCTGGAACTTCTTTATCGGAATAAAATCGAATTTACTTAAAGATCTTAAGTATGATAAACGTCGACAAAGAGATCAACAATTATAATTATTTGTGACATGAAAACTATTATCAATACACCTAAAGCTCCTGCTCCAATTGGCCCTTATAATCAAGCGGTTTTATCTAATGACACCTTGTATACTTCTGGTCAAATTGCCATTGATGTTGTGACAGGAGAACTTGTTATGGATTCCATTGCTGCCGAAACAAAGCAAGTCATGGAAAATTTAAAAGCTGTTTTAGAAGCCGCTGAGATGTCTTTCGAAAATGTCGTAAAAACATCGATTTTTATAAGTGACATGCATTATTTTTCAGACATTAATGCGGTTTACGCCAATTATTTTGACCCTTTGACGGCTCCTGCCAGAGAAACTGTTGAAGTGGCGAATTTACCCAAGTTTGTAAATGTGGAAATCAGTATGATTGCGGTAAAATAACTTTGAGATTAGAGTTATAAACAATGATTTCTTAAAAACTTCATTGTGGATGTGTTTTATAGAAGTTTTAGAGGTTTAATTTTGAAATAGATTAAAAAACACCTTAACGATGCTTAAAATATTACTTACTACTTCCCTATTCCTTTTAACGTTCACCATTACTGCGCAAAATGACTTTGAACAATCATTAGATTCTATTCAAACCTTAGATGATGTGAATTTGTTTTTCAAAAAGAACAAAACCATAAAAGGCAAAGTGATTGTTTTTAATGAAGAAAAACACAAAACAAGCATGGCTTTAGATATTTTGAAAATGGGACTTGGTTCCAAAAAATATTTTAAGGACGCACCACAGAAAACCTACTATAAAGTTATTGATAAATATGAAATCCCTTATTATAGAGTGAGTTGTGTATTCTTAGATGGCGAAAAAATGGCTATGGATGATATCGAAAAACTCCGAACACAAATTATCAGCAAATACCAACAAGGCTATCGGTTTACAGATTTAGCACGATTGCATTCTATGAATCAATCCGCAAAACAAGGTGGAGATCTCGGTTGGCTAAAAACCGGTGATATGCATCCAGACTTTGAAACAGCCATTACTGATACTGGTCATGCGGTGGGTGATATCTTTTTAGTCGATATTCCAGAAACAAAATCGTATTATGTAATTCTAAAAACCCATGATTCCAAACTGATTAAAGAATCGAAAGTTTTAAAAGTGACAGAACCTAGCAGACGCTAATGCAATTATTTTACAATCAACACCTCACGCCTTCAGACAGCGATATCCAATTCACAAAGGATGAAAGTAGACATATTGTAAAAGTATTGCGAAAATCTGTTGACGACACCTTACATATTACGAATGGTAAAGGTTGGTTGTTTCAGGCACAAATCACTGTGGCAGATTTAAAAAATTGTGTGGCTGTGATTCAGAGTTCAGAATTGCAACCAGCAAGGAGCTATCAATTACATCTGGTCGTTGCACCTACCAAAATGAATGATCGTTATGAGTGGTTTCTAGAAAAAGCTACTGAAATTGGCGTGGATACTATTACGCCTGTGATATGCGATAATAGCGAACGTCGTGTGATTAAAGCAGAACGCTATGAGAAAATATTGCAATCGGCTATGAAACAATCTTTAAATTGCTATCTACCCGTTTTAAATGAGGCGATACCATTTAAAGAGTTTATGCAACAACCAATGACGGGTGACTTATTTATCGCTCACTGTGAAGACAACAACCGAACCTCTTTGAAGCAAGCCTTAATTCCGAATGGACAAACTACCATCCTAATAGGACCTGAAGGTGATTTTAGTACGGAAGAGATTGCACAAGCCATTTCAAACAATTACCGACCAGTCACTTTAGGCGATTCGCGATTACGTACAGAAACTGCGGCTATTGTGGCTTGTCACTCGGTGGCATTCGTAAATCAATCTTAAGCCACGCGTTCTTTCCGTATAATTAACGTTAATTTATAACTATGATTGGCTTTATTTTATAATTTTGAGTTATGAGAAACTGTCATAAATCGTTGGTCATTATCATGTTGATTGGCCTATTCATCAATAGTGCCAATGCGCAAGACTTAGCTGTTTTGAAATATAAAGGAGGTGGCGATTGGTATAGCAATCCAACAGCACTCCCAAATTTGATTAGCTATTGTAATGCGAATATCAATACAAAAATGAATCCTAAACCAGATGTGGTTGAACCGAGCAGTATTGATATCTTTCAATACCCATTATTGCATATGACAGGTCATGGGAATGTTTTTTTTAGCGAAGAAGATGCCGAAAATCTGAGGAGTTACTTAATTTCAGGTGGATTTATACATATCGACGATAATTACGGTATGGAACCGTATATCAAAAAGGAACTTAAAAAAGTGTTTCCTAATGAAGAATTAGTTGAGCTTCCTAAAAACCATCCCATTTTCAACACAGCATTTAAATTTCCTGATGGTTTACCTAAGATTCATGAACACGACGGAAAACGCCCTCAAGCTATGGGACTTTTTTACGAAAGTAGATTGGTACTGTTATTTACTTTTGAAAGTGACATTGGTGACGGCTGGGAAGACCCAGAAGTCCATAATGACCCACAGGATGTTCGTGAAAAGGCCCTGAAAATGGGTGCTAATATTGTGCAATTTGCGTTCGAGAATTAAGATTCATCGCGTTTCGAAAACAATACCCATTACTTCAGATTTGTTAAGCACGGCATGACAGTATCCTTCAGGTATAAAAACAATATCTCCAGCCTCCTGAGTGCAGCGATACACCTTATCGAGTTTTTGCGGTAATTTAGGTACTTCCTTCTTAAACCAATCCTTAGCATGGCTTCCCACATTGTACTTCTTATTGGAGGCTTGGAGTACTTGATAGCCCTTTGGACTATGGGTCTCGCTAGCGTCATAAAACACCCATTCTTTGGTACCATTCTGAAGAATATTAAAGGCATTACCATGAATGTGAGGCAAGGTTCCAGCATCTTTGACTGAATGAAAAAAGAAAAACCTTTGGATGTCATTTATATTGAAATAGGGATTCGGGCATGTCACATCTTTAAAAAAACGTGGTGGCTTTTTTGAATTGAAAGGATCTAATGTTAGCGTACTTACGTCTTTCAATTTTTCAAAATAGAATTTTAAAGTCGTTTGTTCTTTTGAATAAGCAGGTCTCGAATCCTTAATCACCTTACAAACATAATTCCCCATATGTGCAATGATATAGTCTTTATCCCACTTAGACATTAATGGCCAGTTTTCTGCTGCGCCTTTTAATAATACCGGAACACGAGCAGTTTTATATTGAGTCATGAAAAGCTTTTTGTCTTTCGCTGCTAGTACGTCAAGTTCAGCAAGTTTGCTCTCATTACTCTTAAACAGATTGAAAAGTCCCATGTTAAACGATGAATTTATCAGATTGAATAAACCTGAATTTTTTATTGTTAATAGTTATCCCTTTTTTAATTTGATCATACAATTTGTAATCCATACTGTTGAGCAGTTTGATGCGTTCCCGCAATGTATCATCAATGACAACCTGATACACAAATGGCGTTTTTTTTCTTACTGCTACTTTTTTAGGCAGCGACGTTTGTGTTTTTTCTTCAAATAAATTTAAAAAACTCGCGTATTCTTCAGTGATACCACAATAAATAGGTAACGTGTCAATTTTTTCAAGGATCTGCTCAAGTTCACTTTCAGTGACTTTTTTGGAATCATTGATTGGACGACCTAACAAAAATTTTAATTGATAGTTTTGAGTTTCCTTACATTCAATATAAGCTTCAAAAGATTGTGGTCGTTGCTTCAGGTTATTCAAGATCATCGCATTCGGATTACCGTTCTTACCTTCTAGAATGTGATATTGAAAATTAAATTCTGAAATAAGTCTTTCAATTGGATCCCTTAAAAGCATAAACAATAATTTGTTTGCAAACTCATCCGTATTTTTAGTACTGAATATCTCAGCGCCCTTAAATCTTCGATGCTTATTAGAAAAATCGACATGGTAAATGGTGGTAGTACCAACGCGATTTGTTTTATGTGTTGGTGTCAAGCTTTCTGTCGAATTGTTGTTTTTGAAAGCTGATTGCAGAAGACCGACAAACGTTGAGCCTCCAGACTTCGGAATATGTAAAAAAATAGCCTCTTTAGTTTTCTTGTTTTTACTTTTAGAAAAAATTGAAAGCATATATTTACGTGTTTGTTACAAATATAAGTTTAAAAAAAACAGTATAAAATTTAAATCAAGATCATAAGTAATGCAACTAGACCACTACTCTAACTTTTTTAAAAAACGCTTATTTCCAATAATCGTTGTCTGTGACAATGTGACCAATGCTCCAAATATTGGTGGTTTGTTTAGAGCTTGTGACGCCTTTGGAATTGAAAAATTGATTTTTTGTGGTTCGGAAATTTCCATGGGTAGGAAAATGGCGAAAACGTCGCGAGCCACTGAAAAATCTGTCAATTATAGCATCGCGTCGAATAGTTTGGATGTTGTAACACAATTAAAAAATGAAGGCTATTTTCTAATAGCACTTGAAATCACTTCAGAAAGCACCTCCTTAGCCACGTATAAATTTATAAAGGACACACCTATTGCTTTAATTATAGGCGATGAAAATTTTGGAATTTCTGAAACAACCATGGCACACTGTGACGCAACGGTACATATTGATATGTATGGACAAAATAGCAGTATGAATGTCGTACAAGCCACAAGCGTGACTTTGTATGAAATTACCAAACAACTTAAATAAAGTCTTCATATATTTAACCTATTAAATCAATTAAATGAATTCAAAAACTATAGCTAATGGTATTTTAAGAGCTGTTGGTATTATTATAGCTATTGCCTTGGTATTGTATTTTTTATATGAGATCCAATCGGTGATTGTCTATATCTTATTAGCTGCTGTCATTTCTCTTATTGGAAGACCTATCGTTTTGTTCCTAAGACGACGACTTAAATTCAATAATACAGTCGCTGTTATTTGCACCATGCTGCTTTTAGTAGGTGTTTTCGTAGGTGTCATTAGTTTGTTGATACCATTGTTAATTGAACAAGGTCAAAACTTATCGCTTTTAGATATCAACCAGCTACAAACCAATATTGAAGAGTTATATCGCGCGACCCTATCCTATCTTGAATTGAACCATATCGATGCAGAAAAAGCCATTAAGGAGTCTAAAATATTATCGAGTTTAGATTATAGTATCATTCCTAATTTTTTAAATAATATCGCCTCTGGTTTGGGTAGTATTGGCATCGGACTCATGTCGGTATTGTTTATTGCGTTTTTCTTTTTAAAGGATAGCAATTTATTTCAGCAAGGTGTCATGACCTTTGTGCCAAATGAGAAAGAATTAAGATTGAAGCGCTCGTTTACTAAAATATCGGATTTACTCTCGCGGTATTTTGTAGGTTTATTTCTGCAAATTTTTATACTGTTTGTTATATACACCATTGGGCTCTTAATTATAGGTGTAAAAAATGCCGTAGTCATTGCATTTTTATGTGCGCTCATTAATATCATACCTTATTTAGGACCACTAATTGGTGGCGCACTGATGATGTTATTAGTCATGACTAATAATTTAGGTGATAGTTTTAATGAGGTCATCTTACCAAATATATCCTACACACTCATCATATTGGTAATTGCTCAGTTGATAGATAATTTCTTTAGTCAGCCTATCATATTTTCGAAAAGTGTGAAATCGCATCCTCTTGAAATTTTCTTAATCATCATTATTGCTGGATTGCTGTTTGGCGTCGTAGGAATGATTGTTGCTGTGCCTAGTTATACGGCTATAAAAGTAATTCTTAAAGAGTTTTTATCTGATAACAAGGTGGTGAAAAAATTAACTCAAGGACTTTAGATTTTCATTGAACAGGCATCTTTTACATACTGAAATTCAACATTTCATTGATGAAAACCTTCATACGAATGTATCAAAATTGCTTTTAAAAGGGACGTCATTTCCCAACGTATCCACCACGGAGATTGTCGAACAAATAGAAGCTAAATTAAAATGTAAAAAAAAATTACCTACCTGGTTTTCCACAAATAACATTTATTATCCAAACAAACTAAATATTGAACAGACCTCTTCGGAAGTCTCTGCAAAGTATAAGTCACAACTTATCTCTGGTAAAACTATAGCGGATCTCACAGGTGGTTATGGAGTAGATTCTTACTATTTTTCAAAACAATTTAAAACGGTAGATCATTTTGAAATCAATAAGAACTTATCAGAGATTGTCACTCACAATTTAAAGCAATTAGGTGTCACAAATGTATATACTAGAGCAACAGATGGCATTGACTATCTAAATTCGCAATCGACCACTTATGATTGGTTGTATCTTGATCCTTCCAGAAGACATGACGTGAAGGGAAAAGTTTTCTTTTTAAATGATTGTGAACCCAATGTTCCTGAGCGCTTAGATGACCTGTTTGAGTTAAGTGATCAGATACTTATTAAAACGTCCCCTCTGTTAGATATTTCTTCCGGTATTTCAGAATTATCTCAAGTAAAAACGATCCATATAGTAGCCGTTAACAATGAAGTTAAAGAATTACTTTGGCATATAGAAAACGGTTTCAATGGTGATATCACCATCAAAACCGTTAATTTATTAGAAGAGAGCTATCAGGAATTTTCTTTTATTCTAAAAGAGGAGTCTTTGGCAAATTCAAGATTTGATTTCCCTAAATCATTTTTATTTGAACCCAATGCTGCTATTTTAAAATCGGGTGGATTCAACAGTATTGCAAATAAATTTCAACTCTTTAAGCTGCATCAGCATTCGCATTTATATACGAGTGATGATGTCATTGAATTTCCTGGGAGGTCATTCAAAATTGAAACTGTTATTGATTACAGTAAAAAATCAATGAGACAACTATCCAATACCAAAGCCAATATCACGATTCGTAATTTCCCTGAAAGTGTACAACAAATTAGAGGAAAATATCGCATAAAAGATGGCGGTAACACCTATCTGTTTTTTACGACGAACTCGGATAACAAGAAAATAGTAATTGTGTGCTCTAAACTATAGACTTTTTAGAGGTTGACAGGAACAGTTTCTATCAAATAATTGTCAGATCCAACTTCTATGTCAAAACTCATACATTGATCCATGGTATACACTACCTTTTCATCAGTAACTCCAGTGGTGTTCTTTATGACATTAAAAATAATGTCATCCGCGGCAAAAGCTAAATAGCTTGAAGCATTTCCTGGACTTAAATTTGATACAGTGTGTAAGACAATGCCTTCTGAAGTCGCAATTTCCAAGGTTACAGCAATCGTACCATTGTTAGTGATTCGTGCTTGCGGATCTTGTGCATCACAAACTGGATCAAAAGCTTGAGTAACCATTGATGATTCAATGGCATTATTAACATCAGTTGGCTCATCCTGTAATGACTCTACAGAACAGTTAAAGCATGAAGTAAAGACAATTGCGCAAGCAATTGCATGTTTAAGTAGGTTTTTCATCGTTTTGGGGTTTAATGAAATATGGGGCAAATATAGACCTAAATCTATTTAAAACAAATTATTTTATCGTTAAAATGAATAATATATTCGATGAAATGCAATAATTCTTGTGAGATATCGACGAAATACATCACTAAATTACTGATATACAAGGGGTTTTTAACTTTAGTGTTGATTTTCTATAAAACAAAAAAGCTCCACCTGTTAAAGATGAAGCTTTTTGTGAGCCCTGAAGGATTCGAACCTTCGACCGCCTCCTTAGAAGGGAGGTGCTCTATCCAGCTGAGCTAAGAGCCCTAAAAAAAGTCGGGGTGGCAGGATTCGAACCTGCGACCTCCGCGTCCCAAACGCGGCGCGATAACCGGGCTACGCTACACCCCGAAAATCGGTTATCTAACTTTGAGAAAATAATTTTCAATTTGTCTCAAAATTCGAGGTGCAAATATATAGTAAATCTTTAAAAATTGACAACTTTTCTTATTAAATTTAAGCATAAAATTTATTTTAATGAAATTTATTAGACAAACTATATTCATATTCAGTGTGATAAGTGTTTTTGCTTGTGCACAAGATAAAAATCCGGTAAATAAAGAAAATACATATGAGGTCGTTGTACCAGAATTGACGAATCCTTGGGGATTTACATTTCTTCCAGATGGTTCCATGCTTATTAATGAAAAAGAAGGTAAAATGATCCATTTTAAAAATGGTAAGAAGATTAATATTGAAGGTGTTCCAGAAGTTTACTTTCGTGGTCAAGGAGGTTTGTTAGATATCGAACTTCATCCAAAATTTGAAGAAAATGGATGGATTTACCTTTCTTATGCATCTTCAGAAGGTGAAAAAAAAGGAGGACATACCGCTATTGCAAGAGTTAAATTAGATTCCGACACCCTAGTAGATCACGAACTATTATATAAGGCTACACCAAACACGACAAGAGGACAGCATTTTGGATCTCGTATCATCTTTGATGATTCAGGCTACCTATATTTTACAATTGGCGAACGTGGTAATCGGGATGTAAATCCGCAAGATATTACTAGAGACGGTGGCAAAGTTTATCGTTTACACGATGATGGGACCATTCCTGAAGACAACCCATTTAAAGACTATAATAATGCAAAAACCGCGATCTATTCTTATGGCCATCGGAATCCTCAAGGCATGGTACTTCACCCTGAGACTCGAGAAATCTGGACTCATGAACACGGCCCAAAAGGTGGTGATGAAATCAATATTATTAAACCTGGTAAAAATTATGGCTGGCCAGTTATCACCTATGGCGTCAACTATAGTGGTACATCCATCACCAACAAGACTTCGCATCCAGATATGGAGCAACCACTACACTACTGGGTACCCTCTATTGCTCCTAGTGGTATGGCCTTTATATCCAGTGATAAATACAAAGGTTGGCAAGGTAATTTACTGGTAGGATCTTTAAAATTTCAATATTTAGATAATTGCTACATCAAAGATGGTAAGGTGGTCAAGGAAGAGCGATTACTCGACAAAATTGGCCGTGTTCGTTCTATCGAGGAAGGTCCAGATGGCTATATTTATGTAGGTGTTGAGAATTTAGGTATTGTAAAATTAATTCAAAAGTAAATGCGACAAATTATTGGAACGTGCATACTGTCCATATTATGCTTAGCTTGTAATTTTTCGAAAAAAGGAAAAGACATGGCGAATTCAGTCTCTAACAACTCGGAAACTCAATTTCAAAATTCAGCACTTGAAAGAAGCATGATGAGAGGCGAAAAAATATATAAAAACTTTTGTATGTCTTGTCATGGCAGTAATGGCAAAGGTATGTCAAAGGCATTCCCTCCACTCGCTAATTCAGATTATTTGATGAACAAACAAAAAGCGAGTATTCGTGCGATAAAATATGGTCAATCAGGAGAAATTACGGTAAATGGTAAAATTTATAATAGCGTCATGTCGCCATTAGGACTCAAAGATAAGGAAGTAGCAGATGTCATGAATTACATTAACAATAGTTGGGGAAATTCCAATGATCGGTTAATAACTGAGGAAGAAGTTTCAAGAATTGAACAGTGATATTATCTCATAATTGTTAAATTTGTTGTACTAAAAATCAGTCCTATTTTATGCTTATTATCGGTATTGCAGGTGGTACAGGTTGTGGTAAAACAACCGTTGTCAATCAAATCCTAAATGAATTACCAGAAGGTGAAGTTGGTGTCATTTCTCAAGATTCCTATTATAAGGATACCTCACATTTGAGTTACGAAGAACGTGTTAAAATAAATTTCGATCACCCAAGATCCATAGATTTTGAATTATTGGAAGCTCATTTGAAGGAATTACGTTTGAATAAACCCGTTGATCAGCCTGTATATTCCTTCGTAAAACACAATCGTACTGGTGATGTTATCAAGACCATGCCGAGGAAAGTCATGATTGTTGAAGGGATTTTAATTTTAACAAATCCAGAGCTGCGCGACATGTTCGATATCAAGATTTTTGTACATGCGGATAGTGATGAACGACTTATCCGACGCCTAAAACGCGATATTTCTGAGCGTGGTCGAGATATAGATGAAGTGCTTAGCAGATACCAGAACACCTTAAAGCCGATGCATCAACAGTTTATTGAACCGATGAAGGAATATGCCGATATTATTATTCCAAACAACAAATACAATACTGTGGCAGTTGATATCGTAAAGACAATTATCAACGAAAAACTAATTAATTAAATGCTGAAATACCTTAAAAATATATTTGTGCTCGTCTTTATAGTATTTGCTATTTGGATGCTGTTCATTGACTCCAACTCTCTTTTGATCCATAGTGAGCTCAACGAGGATATCAACGACTTGGAAAATGAAAAGGCTTATTACAGGAAAGAAATGCAAAAAGACAAAGAAGCCATTAAAGAATTGAGTACTGATGAAGGTATTGAGAAATTGGCTCGTGAGAAGTACTATATGAAGAAGGAAAATGAGGATATTTATATCATTGAATATCAAGACAGCATAAAACAAGAGAAAGAGAAATGAATAAAACGTTATTTAATGAGTTTTCTGAAGTTTCCTCTAAACAATGGAAACAAAAAATACAAGCAGATTTAAAAGGTGCAGATTATAACGATACCCTCATTTGGCATACCAATGAAGGTATTGATGTCAAACCCTTTTATCACGCAGATGAATTTGAATCAAAACCAGACGTATCTGGAGCTCAAGCTTGTAATTTTAAAATCGGTCAATCCATATATGTCGCCAATGCAGCGCTATCAAATCAATCGGCTGTGGAGGCCATTTCTAAAGGTGCCGAATCGATTGAATTTATCATTCCACATAAGGACATTCCTATCTCAGACTTATTAAAAAATATCGACCTCTCCACGACTCCAGTACATCTTAAGTTGCAATTTCTGTCGTCAGAATTTATAAAACAGATCCCTAATCACGAATCTTTAATCGTTCATTCAGATATTATTGGCCATTTAGCACGCGCAGGGAATTGGTACCATAACCTTAAAAACGATCACGAAGGTTTTGAAAATCTTGTCCAACAGTTTCATACCCTAAGTATTGATGTTGGATTGTATCAAAATGCAGGTGCTCAAATGGTGCAACAATTGGCTTATGCCCTGTGCCATGTCAATGAATATTTAAATCATTTTGACACCCTATTGGATACAGCATCCAAACAGCATTTAAAAGTCATTTTCAATGTGGCTGTTGGTAGTAATTATTTCTTTGAAATCGCCAAACTTAGAGCACTGCGAAAATTATATGCTTCGCTGGCTAAACTCTATGATTGTCATTTAGAATGTACCATTACAGCCATGCCAACGCGTCGTAATAAAACGATTTACGATTACAACACTAACATGTTGCGAACCACCACAGAATGTATGAGTGCTATTTTAGGTGGTGCTGATACAATTATAAATAGGCCTTATGATGATCTGTACCACAAGCGCAATGATTTCGGTGATCGCATAGCGAGAAATCAACTTCTCATCTTAAAGAATGAAAGCTATTTTGATAAAGTTAATAATCCGTCTGATGGTGCCTATTATATTGAAAGCTTGACAGATCAGTTAGCTGAAAAAGCGTTGGAATTATTCAAAGACATTGAAAAAAACGGTGGGTTTTTATCGCAGCTGAAGGAAGGAACTATTCAAAAGAAAATTAAAGAAAGTGCGTCTAAAGAGCAGGATCAGTTTGAGCAAGGTGCATACGTTTTGTTAGGCACGAATAAACATCCCAATCCGTCAGATAAAATGAAGGATCATTTAGAGATTTATCCTTTTGTTAAAACCAATCCAGTAAAAACCTTGATTGAGCCAATTATCGAAAAACGGCTTGCTGAAAGTATGGAACAACAACGACTTAATAATGAATAAAATCAAAACTATGAAACTAAAAATAGCAGTAGTAGCCTTCAGTTTATGCTTCTTTACCTGTAAGGAGGATGCAAAAAAAACGGTAGAATTCAATTATAAATATCCAAGCGTAGAACAACTATTGGATTGTGGAGATGATATGGACACGCAATTATTTCAGGAAGCCTTGTATTCTTTTGAAGCCGATCTTATTGCGTTTTACACACCCGATCAACCTGTGTATTCAAGAGCTTATAGCTTATTTGTAAGTCAAGCAATAAACAATCGAATTGTATACCAAAATATGGTTACCGATCATTCAAAAGCTGTCTTCCAGGCCTTAAAACAGGATGAAACATTATGGACTACTAATCCTGATGGAAGTCATTTAAATTACAATCATCCTATTTTTAAATGTATTGGTGCACATATTGAAGACGAACAACTCCACAAAACTTTTAACGCACTTATTGATACCAACAGCATGAGTTTAAGAATGTTTGGTGATCAATTGAGACGAAAGACCTTTGGGATGAAGGATGACAAGTACTTAGCAACCTATGTGGCATTAGAGTTGTATTATGCTAAGTTTTTTGATGTCGATTTTAATAAAGAGGTTCCAGATGTTTCCGAGACTGAAAAGCAGTCTTCTAAATTAAATACTGAAAAAGACGGTCACGAAGGACATAATCACTAAAAGATGCGTAAGAATATCGAACATATCACTTTAGGGGACACACCTAATACCAACACAAAAAACACTTCAAAATCTTTTAAGACCGCTGAAGATATTGAGGTAAAATCTACTTATTCAAAAACAGACCTTCAATCGCTTGAGCACCTCAATTTTGTGGCAGGCATAGCACCATTTTTAAGAGGTCCTTATAGCACCATGTATGTCAGGAGACCTTGGACGATTCGTCAATATGCTGGATTTTCAACGGCGGAAGACAGTAATGCGTTCTACCGAAGAAACTTAGCGGCTGGTCAAAAAGGACTTTCTGTAGCCTTCGATTTAGCGACACACAGAGGTTATGATTCGGATCATGAACGCGTGGTTGGTGATGTTGGTAAAGCGGGTGTTGCCATTGATTCGGTTGAAGACATGAAAATTCTATTTGACCAGATTCCTTTAGATAAAATGTCGGTATCTATGACCATGAATGGTGCGGTACTGCCAATTATGGCGTTTTATATTGTTGCTGCGGAAGAGCAAGGTGTCTCACCAGAGCAACTAGCTGGAACCATTCAGAATGACATTTTAAAGGAGTTTATGGTGAGAAACACGTACATCTACCCTCCTACACCTTCTATGAAAATCATTTCTGATATTTTTGAATATACCAGTCAGAACATGCCGAAATTTAATAGTATCAGTATTTCTGGTTACCATATGCAGGAAGCTGGAGCTACTTGTGACATTGAGCTGGCTTATACCTTGGCAGATGGTATGGAATATATCAAAAAGGGACTGGAAGCTGGAATGGATATTGACACATTTGCACCTCGATTGTCGTTCTTTTGGGCTATTGGAATGAATCATTTTATGGAAATCGCCAAAATGCGTGCGGCACGAATGCTTTGGGCTAAAATTGTTAAACAATTTAATCCGAAAAATCCAAAATCCTTGGCATTGAGAACGCATTGTCAAACTTCTGGATGGAGTCTAACAGAACAGGATCCCTTTAATAATGTGGCTCGAACCACTATTGAAGCGGCTGCAGCTGCCTTTGGCGGCACCCAAAGTTTACATACGAATGCCTTAGATGAAGCCATCGCTTTACCCACTGATTTTTCTGCGAGAATCGCGCGTAATACGCAAATATTCCTGCAGGAAGAAACCGGTATTACCAAAACTGTTGATCCTTGGGCAGGGAGCTATTATGTTGAAAAACTAACCCATGATATAGCCCAAAAAGCATGGTCATTAATCGAGGAAGTTGAAACTTTAGGAGGTATGACTAAAGCCATTGAAGCTGGAATTCCTAAACTTAGAATTGAAGAAGCGGCAGCAAGAAAACAAGCGCGAATAGATTCTGGCCAAGATATTATTGTAGGTGTTAATAAATACAGATTAGACCAAGAAGATCCAATCACCACCTTGGAAGTCGATAACCAATCTGTGCGAAATGGACAAATCAAGCGATTGAAAACCATCAAATCGCAAAGAAATGCCAAAGCGGTCTCTGATTCTCTTGCGAAATTAACGGAAGCAGCTCGTACAGGCGATGACAATTTATTAGCTTTAGCTGTTAATGCAGCACGAGAACGTGCCACATTAGGTGAGATAAGCGATGCTCTTGAAGTAGAGTTCGGTAGGTATAAAGCACAAATTAAATCTTTTTCAGGCGTGTATAGTAAAGAAATTAAAGACGATAGTAGTTTTAAAAAGGCCAGAGCATTAGCAGATAAATTTGCAGAACAGGATGGTCGCAGACCTCGTATTATGATTGCCAAAATGGGACAAGATGGACATGACCGTGGTGCTAAAGTGGTCGCTACTGGTTATGCCGATGTGGGCTTTGATGTGGATATTGGTCCCTTATTTCAAACACCTAAGGAAGCCGCCAAGCAGGCTGTTGAAAATGACGTTCATATTTTAGGCGTATCTTCTTTAGCTGCAGGACATAAGACATTAGTTCCTCAAGTGATAGATGAACTAAAAAAACACGGTCGAGACGATATTATGGTGATCGTAGGTGGTGTGATTCCTCAACAAGATTATCAGTTTTTATTTGATGCTGGAGCGGTAGCCGTTTTTGGACCCGGTACTAAAATTAGCGACGCGGCGATCAAAATACTAGAGATTTTACTAGATTAATCTGCCAGCACATCGGATGTCGATTAATGATGTGATGCTAAGTTATTTTTAGATTTTTAACCGTCATATGTAGGATATTTCGTTAAAACCTGTTAAACTTCTTTTAATCAAGCGATTGTTTCTATACTTTGAGCTATCTATCAATAGATTTTTTTCAAAGAATGATCTATTGTGTTGAATGTACACATTCATTTCACTAATAAAACGCTTTAAATATGATTACAAAACCATCAAAATTAAGCATGTTCCTCATGCTAATGGCAACCATATTTGCCTTCAATTCTTTCGCCCAAGAATTATCTGAAGTTTCAAAGGAAATTTCAGTGAATGAAAAAATTCCATTTAATCCAGAAGTAAAAACGGGTACCTTGAGTAATGGTCTCACCTATTACATCAAAAATAATGGAAAACCAGAAAACAAAGTCGAATTGCGACTTGTCGTAAAAGCCGGTTCTATCTTAGAGGATGAAGATCAACGTGGTCTTGCTCATTTTATGGAACATATGAATTTCAATGGGACCAAAAACTTTAAGAAAAATGAGCTTGTCGATTACTTACAAAGTATTGGTGTCAAGTTTGGCGCACACTTAAACGCGTATACAAGCTTTGACGAAACCGTCTATATTTTACCAATTCCCAGCGAAGATCCGGAAAAGTTGGAGAAAGGGTTTCAAATTCTAGAGGACTGGGCGCATAACGCCCTTCTAACAGACGAAGAAATCGACAATGAGCGTGGTGTTGTTTTAGAAGAATACCGCTTAGGCAAAGGCGCCAATGAGCGTATGATGCAGAAGTATTTGCCAAAAATGCTTTATGGCTCTAAATATGCGGATCGCCTACCAATTGGAACTAAAGAGAATCTTGAAACTTTTGATTATGAAAGTTTACGACGCTTTTATAAGGACTGGTATCGTCCAGATTTAATGGCTGTGATGGCTGTTGGTGATGTGGATGTTGAAACTTTAGAGGCTAAAATCAAATCGCACTTTGGAAATATTCCAGCACCAAAAAATCCTAAACCACGACAAGAGTTTGATTTACCAAATCATGAAGAAACCTTAATCGCCATCGAATCTGATAAAGAAGCGTCATTTTCTCAAGTGCAAGTGATGTTTAAAGATAAAGACAATGCAGAAGCAGACAAGACATTAAAAGATTACAGACATTCTATCGTTCAGAATCTGTTTTCGCAAATGATTAACAATCGTTTAGATGAAATTAGAAACGGTGAAAATCCGCCTTTTGTATTTGGATCTAGTTATTACGGCGGAACTTATGCTAAAAACAAAAATGCGTATCAATCGTTTGCTATGACCAAAGAAACAGGGCAAATGGAAGCCTTAGAAACCTTATTGAAGGAAAACATGCGTGTCAAACAACACGGTTTTTTTGAAGGCGAATTTGAACGTGCTAAAAAAGATATTTTAGCGCGCATGGAAAAAAGCTATAAAGACAGAGATAAAATGGAATCCAATAGAGTGATTGGTGAATATGTGAGACATTTTCTAGAAAATGAACCGATGCCAGGCATTGCATGGGAATTTAATTTTTATCAACAGCAATTACCGACAATCCAATTAGAAGAAGTGAATGCCCTTATCTCCGACTATATTAAAGATGAGAATCGTGTCATTATTTTAACAGGTCCAGAAAAAGAAGGCTTGGAGAAAGTTACTGAAACCGAAGTGAAAAACATACTTGAATCAATAGAAACTCAAGAATTAGAGCCTTACAAAGATGAGGCCGTCGCCACAAGTTTAATGACGACTATGCCAACACCTGGAAGTATTTCTAATTATGAAGTCAATGATAAATTAGGAACAACGACCTTAACGTTGAGTAATGGTGCTAAAGTCACCTATAAAGTGACCGATTTCAAAAATGATGAAATCTTATTTGATGCCTACAGCTACGGAGGAACATCTCTTTATTCTATTGAAGACTACAAAGCGACTGTTAATGCTAATGGTGGTTTAGCAGAAGCTGGTGTTAATGGATTCGACAAAGTGGAATTAGGAAAAATGATGTCTGGTAAAATTGTAAGGGTTAGACCGAGTATTGGTACTTATAGTGAAGGGTTTTCAGGGGCTGCATCTCCAAAAGACTTTGAAGATTTATTCCAATTAGTTCATCTGTACTTCACAGCATTAAATAAAGATGAGAAAGCGTTCAATTCATTTAAGGAGAAGCAAAAATCCTTTTTAGGAAATATGATGTCTAATCCGCAGACCTACTTTTCAGTGAAAATGGGTGAATTTATGTATGGTGATAATCCGAGATATACAGGATTCCCTACTCCTGAAAAAATGGATGCTGCCGATTATGATTTGGCTTACGAGAAATATCAAGAACGATTTGCAGACGCTGGTGATTTTCATTTTTATTTCGTGGGAAATATCGATGAAAAGCAATTAGTAACCTATGTGAGCAAGTACATCGCGAGTTTGCCTGGAAAAAACTCGAATGAAATGTATGAAGTGACAGATTTCAGACCACTTACAGGACAACATGAAAAAATTATAGAAAAAGGGAAAGACCCTAAAAGTTCTGTAGGTATTACGTTTCATGGTGCCACAGATTACGATCCAAAAGAGGCCTTTGCTTTACAAACCTTGGGTGAAATATTAACCATTAAATTAATTGAACAGTTGCGAGAAGAAGAAGGCGGTGTTTATGGTGCTGGTGCTAGAGGAAGTATTAGTAAAATGCCTTATGCTTGGTATCGTTTTACAATTAATTTTCCTTGCGGTCCTGAAAACGTCGATAAACTGAAAAATGCAGCCTTAGCAGAAGTTGATAAATTGGTGACTGATGGTCCTACACAAAAAGACTTAGACAAGGTCAAGGAATCGTACATCTTGGAACACAAAGAAGATATGAAAGAGAACCGTTTTTGGCTACGTACCCTTAAAAATGCTGATTATGAGAAAAAGGATGCGACGAAAATATTAGAGTTTGAAGATAGCGTTAATGAGTTATCAACGGACTATCTACAAGAAGTCGCAAAGAAATACTTGTCGGGCGATTATATTATCGGAATTCACAACCCTGAATCCTGATAAAAAACGCCTTAAAATTAGAAAAGCAGCTGTTAAAAGCTGCTTTTTTTGTTAACAACTTCCATTTCCAAAAGTCGTAAATAATCGTATTTTTACAATCCAATAAAACCAAATCATTTAATGGGTAAAATCATTGCAATTGCCAATCAAAAAGGTGGTGTCGGTAAAACAACCACTTCCGTTAACTTAGCAGCATCACTCGGTGTACTCGAGAAAAAAGTACTTCTTATAGATGCCGATCCTCAAGCCAATGCGACTTCTGGATTGGGTATCGATGTTGAACAAGTAAACATTGGAACCTACCAATTACTAGAACATACGGCTTCAGCTGAAGAATCAATTATAAAAACAGATTCCCCAAATGTCGATATCATTCCTGCACATATCGATTTGGTGGCGATTGAAATAGAATTAGTAGACAAGGATGAGCGTGAGTATATGCTTCAAAAAGCCATAGCGCATTTAAAATCAGCCTACGATTACATTCTGATCGATTGTGCGCCTTCTTTAGGCTTGTTAACCTTAAATGCATTAACCGCATCAGATGCTGTGATTATTCCAATTCAGTGTGAGTATTTTGCACTAGAAGGCTTAGGAAAATTATTGAATACGATCAAAAGTGTTCAGAAAATCCATAATACCAATCTCGATATTGAAGGCATGTTGCTCACCATGTTTGATCAAAGATTACGTTTATCAAATCAGGTTGTAGAAGAAGTACAAAAGCATTTCAGCGATATGGTTTTTGAGACTATTATTCAAAGAAATGTCCGACTGGGTGAAGCGCCTAGTTATGGTGAAAGCATCATAAAATATGATGTAAGCAGTAAAGGTGCCACAAATTATTTAAGTTTGGCAAAGGAAATCATAAATAAGAATTCATAATGGCGAAGGCAACAAAAAAACAGGCATTGGGTAGAGGGTTATCTGCATTGTTGAAAGACCCATCCAATGATATTAAATCAGCACAAGATAAACACGCAGATACAATTATTGGGAATATTGTGGAACTGGACATTGATGCCATTGAAATTAACCCGTTTCAGCCACGTACCAATTTTAATGAAGAAACCTTACGGGAATTAGCTTCCTCCATAAAGGAATTAGGAGTCATTCAGCCAATTACGGTTCGAAAATTAGAATTCAATAAATTTCAATTGGTCTCAGGAGAACGTCGTTTTAGAGCGTCTAAACTTATTGGCCTCACAACAATTCCAGCGTATATTAGAATAGCCAATGACCAAGAATCCTTGGAAATGGCCTTAGTTGAAAATATTCAGCGTCAAGATTTAGATCCTATTGAAATTGCACTCTCGTACCAACGCCTTATAGATGAAATTGCTTTAACTCAAGAACAAATGAGTGAACGTGTTGGTAAAAAACGATCAACCATTGCCAACTATTTGCGATTATTAAAACTAGATCCCATCATTCAAACGGGAATGAGAGATGGATTTATTAGTATGGGACACGGTAGAGCGATCATTAATATCGAAGATCAAAGCGAACAATTGGATATTTATGAGAAAATAATCACTGATAAACTGTCGGTGCGAGCCACAGAAGCTTTGGTGAAAAATCATCAAAATCCAACAGCCTCCAAAAGCGCGGAATCGAAGCCTTTACCTAAATTTGTTAAAAAAGGTATAAAAGAATTTTCAGAATACTTCGGACATAAAATTAGCGTTAAAGTATCTAAGAATGGAAAAGGACAAATCACCATTCCTTTTCATTCTGAAGAAGATTTCAATCGCATAAAAAAATTGGTTCAAAGTGCTAAATAAGTGTATTCTTACTTGTGTCTTCTCTTTACTGTTCTTAGGAGTTTCCTTAGCGCAAGAAGATAATAAATCAGATGAAGTGGACACGAGTTTAATGGTCGTTAAGGATTCTGTTTCCACTAAAAAAAGAGAACCTATTAATGTCTTAGCGCCATCTAAAGCAGCCTTTTACTCTGCTGTATTACCCGGACTTGGTCAGGCTTACAACAAAAAATATTGGAAAATACCTTTAGTATATGCAGCGATCGGAATTCCTGTATATTTCTATATTCAAAATGACAAGGATTATGATTTGTATAGGGATGCTTACAGAAAACGATTGGCAGGCTTTGTTCAAGGATCTGAGGGCGACCCATTCCCAAACGTTTCTAATGACGGTCTCATTAGAGCTCAACAACAATTACGACGTAATAAGGAATTAGCCTTGCTATTGACTATTGGTATGTATGCCCTAAATATCGTCGATGCGAACGTAGATGCACATTTATTACAGTTCAACGTGGATGAAGATTTATCGTTACGGCCGCATTTTAAATACAATCAAATGGAAAACACGTCTGATTTAGGCCTAACGCTTAATTTTAAATTCTAAGGTATGAGAGTGGCAATTCTAGGTTATGGCAAAATGGGAAAAGAAATAGAGCAAATTGCTTTAGAACGTGGACATGACATTGCTATTAAAGTGTCTAGTGACACCAAAAGTTTTTCTCTCAACAACTGTGATGTGGCTATCGATTTCAGTTTACCGTCAACTGCTGTTGCCAATATTTCGAGATGTTTAGAAGAAGGCGTGCCCGTGATTTCAGGAACCACAGGTTGGTTAGATGCCTATGATGATATCGTAGCCAAATGTAAATCAGTAAACGGCACATTTTTATACGCTTCCAATTTCAGTTTAGGGGTCAATATCTTCTTTGAATTAAATCGAAACCTCACTGAGCTTTTAAATAAATTCCCACAGTATATCCCAAGTATTGAAGAAATTCATCACACTCAAAAATTAGATGCTCCTAGTGGAACAGCCATCTCTTTAGCTAAAGACATTATAAAGCATTCTTCCTATAAAAATTGGACTTTAGAAGCTCCGAAGCAAGACGAGATTGGCATTGTAGCCAAGCGTATTTCGCAAGTACCCGGAACACATGAAGTGAATTTTGATTCTGAAGTCGATAGTATTCAAATTAAGCATACGGCACACAGTAGAAAAGGATTTGCACTCGGTGCTGTTATCGCTTCGGAATTTATTCATGATAAAAAAGGCGTATTTACTATGAAAGACGTCCTAAATATTAGTTAATTTGCAATATTATTCTAATGTTTACAATAGTTTTCAATTTCATAACACAAAAGTAAGATTATGACTATCACACAGTGGTTACTATTTATCCTCATCATACAAGTCATTCATGGACTAGCAACGTGGAAACTCTACATTAAAGCTGGACGTCAAGCGTGGGAAGCCTTTGTGCCAATTTACAATGCCGTAGTTCTCATGAAGATCATAAATCGCCCATGGTGGTGGACGATATTATTATTTGTACCAATTGTGAACCTGATTATGCTTCCTGTAGTATGGGTTGAAACAGCTCGTAGTTTTGGTAAAAATCAATATTTAGATACCTTCTTAGCGATCGTGTCTTTAGGTTTCTATAATTTTTACTTAAACTATGTAGCCGATGTCTCTTATGTTGAAAATCGTGATCTACATCCGAAATCGAGTTCTGGTGACTGGGTAAGTTCCATCTTATTCGCTATTGTAGCAGCAACGATTGTACACACCTATTTCATTCAACCATTTACAATTCCTAGTTCTTCTTTGGAAAAATCCTTATTGGTAGGAGACTTCCTGTTTGTTAGTAAATTTCATTATGGTGCCAGAGTTCCCATGACAACCGTAGCAACACCAATGGTTCATGACACCATTCCTGGTTTGAATGTCAAGTCTTACCTTTTTAATGACAATTATGAAAAGCGAAAAACGGCATGGAAGAACAAGTTACAATTGCCTTACATGAGGTTACCTGGTTTTGAATCTATTGATCGCAATGACATTGTGGTCTTTAATCAACCTGCCGATACCTTATTGGACATGAATGATTTCAATCCAGATCGGAATTATTATAAGCCTATAGATAAGAAAACTAATTTGGTTAAACGCTGTGTTGGTATTCCTGGTGACTCGCTCGAAGTTAGAGATGGCTATGTATATATTAACGGTGAGAAAAATGCGTTACCAGATAGGGCTAAATTACAATTCTCCTATGCTATTGAGTTAAAAGGCACGTATACAGGAGAACAAATTATGAATGCGCTACAGCGCTACGATATCACCGATACACCTTATCAAATAGGCGAATCTACGATTGTGGTTCAAGCCACTGTGGACGCTGCTGAAAAAGCTAAAAATCATCCTAATTTTGCGAGTGTGACCCGTCGCGTCATTCCCAAAGGTGAGGATGGAAATTTATTTCCACGAGCCGCTCAATTTCCGTGGAATTACGATAATTTTGGACCCATTTATATTCCGAAAGAAGGTGAAACTGTTCAACTTAATATGGAAGTTTTGCCGCTTTATAAAAGGCTCATTTCAGAATATGAAGGTAATAAAGTGACAACCAAAGGTAATCAGATTCTTATAAATGATACTCCAGCAACGTCCTATACTTTCAAACAGAACTATTATTGGATGATGGGAGACAATAGAGATAATTCCATTGATGCTAGAGCTTGGGGTTATGTGCCATTTGACCATGTGGTTGGGAAACCTGTATTTATTTGGATGAGCTGGGACGGACTTAAAAATCCGCGTTGGGATCGTTGGTTTACGACCGTTGGAGGTAGCGGTAAACGCACCTCATATCTCATTCCATTTTTGATTCTTTTGGGTGCTTGGCTAGTTTTTAATTCTTGGAGAAAGAAAAAGAAAGCTAACAAGGAGTCTTAATGCAATGAACCTTTTAATTCATCCAACATACTTTCCAAATGTGGCACATTTCGTAGCGATGTTACAAGCGGACCACGTTGTATTTGAAGTATGTGATAACTACCAAAAACAAACCTATCGCAATCGGACGTCCATTTATGGCGCCAATGGTAAATTGGATTTAAATGTTCCTGTGGTTTACTCTCAAAAGAACCGACAACTTTCTTCGGAGGTGCTCATTCACAATGATGACCCATGGCAATTACAACATCTTAAATCCCTAGAATCTGCCTATCGGATGTCGCCATTTTATGAATTTTACATAGATGACCTTATGCCGTTATTTGAAACAGACTTTAGTCATATCATGGCATTAAACTTTCAGAGTATTCAAATTATTTTTGATTGCTTACAACTCCCATTCGATTATTCAAAATCCTTAGTTTTTGACAAAGCGGCCAAAGATCATGTCGATGCGAGGGACTTAACCAATTGTAGAAAGGAAATACAGCAGACGTTTAAACCGTATGCGCAAGTCTTCGATCAAAAGCATGGATTCTTATCGAATTTGAGTATTTTGGATTTACTTTTCAATGAAGGTCCAAATACCGAACTCTATCTGAGAGATCAAAATCTGATGCTAAAATGATGCAACCTATTGTTCATTATGGCACTCATTTTTTGCTACCGCTAATCATAGCCTACCTCTTTTATAAGTCGTCATGGAAACGCGCTTATCTGATAATGCTTTTAGCATTTGTGATTGATTTGGACCATTTGTTGGCAACACCACTTTTTGATCCAAATAGGTGTAGTATCAATTTTCATCCACTTCACTCCTATTATGCGTTTGCCGCTTACCTGCTTTTAACCCTAATAAAAAAGACCAGAATTATTGGTTTGGGTTTACTGATTCATTTGTTAGCAGACCAATTTGATTGTTGGATGATGTAGTTATTTAAGTTTCAATTTTGCCATGATCGGATAATGATCAGAATAGGTCACATCGAAGGTTTTAAAGCCATTTATATCGAATTCTGTATCATCCACCAACACGAAATCTATACGTACTGGAAAAAACTTAAAATCGAAAGTTCGTCCAAATCCATTCCCAGCCTGAACAAACGCATCTTTTAAATTGTCTCCTTTAATTTCCTTGTAGATATAAGAATATGCGGTATTATTGAAATCACCTAATAGCACACTTTTATAAGGACATTTGGCCTTGTGTTCTAAGAATTGTTCCACTTGTGATTGTTGCATTTTAAAAGTTGTACTTATTCGCTTTATGAGATTTTCTGATTTCTCTTTTGCCAAGTTTTCAACATTAGAATCTATCCGAAGGGATTCAAAATGCAAATTGTATATTCTAACGGTATCAGAATGTATGATGACATCCGCAAAAATGGCGTTATTGGACGTATTTGGAAATTCTATAGAACCTGAATTTATTATGGGAAATTTTGTAAATATAGCTTGTCCACTTTTAAACTTATGTCCTGTGAGTTTTTCAACCTTGTGATAACCTTTTAGTTGAATCTCATCGTCTCTTTTGTATTCCTGCATACACAGAATATCAGGATTTTTTTCAGAAATAAAATTTGAAATATTTGCTTTAGTATTCGGATCGTCAATCCAATCAAATAAGTTAAATAATCGCACATTGTAGTTCATAACTGAAATATTATCAGCATGATCTATGTTTTTAGATGACGAGAATTTGTAGAGTGAAAACACATAATTGAGTCCGATAATCAACACAAAAAAAGATAAGAGCAATTGCTTTTTAACTTTGAGTAACCAATAAATAAAAAATAAAATGTTGATTAATATGAGAAAAGGTACAGCCAAACTCAAGACAGAGAGAAATGCGAAACGCTGTGGTGGCATATAAGGAAGAATGTAAGATAACAGCAACGCAAATGCCATCAATGAATTGATGAAGAATATTAGTTTTTCATAACGCTTTAGTTGACGCATGTTCTGTTAATCCTTTCCTGCCTTAAATAAAAATGCTTTTTCTTCCTTGGTTAAACTGTCATAACCACTTTTACTAATTTTATCTAGAATGAGGTCCACTTTTTTCTGATTGTTAAACTCATAAAACTCATCTTTATTATGGCCAGCATATGACTTCTTTTTGTTCTTATGAACCGTTTTTAAGGTCGACTTTGGTTTGAACCAATTCGCTATATAATCCATAATTTTACCAAAACCTGAACCAATGTCGTTGCCACTAAAAAGCTGCTTAGCGTAAAAATAACCAAGCAAACTACCGCCTAAATGAGCAATCCTACCACCTTGATTAATGCCACTAAATAAACCTATTAAATCGAAGACAACAATGGCAACACCAATATACCAGAGCTTTATACTTAATGTAAAAAAGCGCGCCTCTCGGTTCGGCATATAAGCACAAATAAATATTAGTAAGGCATTCACACCTGCTGATGCACCTACTAAAGAACCAACGCTGGCTCCAAAAATTCCAGGAAATAGATTATACATCAATAGATACGCTAAACCACCACAAATAATACCTAGAAAATAAATATTCAGGGATTGTTTCGATGGAAATAGATTCACCATGGTTCTCGAAACAAAATATAAAATCAACATGTTAAAAGCTAAGTGCAACAAGCCATAGTGAGCAAATCCGTAAGTAATTATTGTCCAAGGTTTTACAATAAATGCCAAGGCCTCATTGGGAAGCTCTAACCATTTCAAACTAGTTTCATTTGGTAATCGTCGAATCACACCTAACAACCAACCAACCATATAAATGAGGACATTGACAGCGATAATTTTTTCAAAAACATTTAAGTTTTTAAACTTTTCCTTGATGTCGTATGTTAAACTCGTCATCGGTCCCAGCGATTTTTATTAAACTGATTTTTCTTCCAATACCACATGATGAGAAATCCTGTGATTGCGCCACCAACGTGTGCCATGTAGGCTGTATTACTAGGGCTAAAAAACGATTGACCCGTTAATGCCGAAATAATGTCTAAAACGATTATGCCAGGAATAAAATATTTAGCTTTTACAGGAATTGGCAAGAAAATGAGCATCAATTTAGCCTCAGGATTCATCATCCCAAAAGCAGCTAAAATGCCCATAATACATCCGGAAGCTCCGACCATTGATGCATTATAAATTGGAAAAGCTTGTTTTAACATCGCTAATTGCTCAGAAGACACGTTGCCAACTGTTGAATTGCTAGTGAACATTTCAACAAGACTAGCTTCTGACAAACCACTAGCAAGAAGTTCTTCGTGTAAAGGCACATAATTGAAATAATAATACCCTAACTGAAAAAGCACAGCTCCTAACCCAGCAGATATATAAATAAATAAAAATTTCTTAGACCCTAATTGGCTTTCTACGGCTGTTCCAAACATCCATAAGGCAAACATATTAAAGAATAAATGGCCAATACCACCATGCATAAACATGTGAGTAAAAATTTGCCATGGTTCGAATAAACTATTTTCAGGAAAATACAGGGCAAACCATTGATTAAACAATTGACCATTTCCTATGGTCACTGTACCAATGAACATAATCACATTAATAATGATTAAATGTTTAACTGTATCTGTGATACCTCTTATCATATGTTACATAAATTTTTTATCAAAGTCATCAACGCTCATGGTAACGAAGGTGACTTTATTGTTTGGTGACACGGATGGTTCTTTACAGGCGAATAAACTATTCACGAGATGCTCTTGCTCCATTGCAGATAGCGACTGACCTGTTTTAATAGCTAAGCTCTTCGACATCGATTTTGCTAATAAATCTGTAGCACTAAAATTACTATCAGGCACCTCCTGCTGCACATCACTTATTAATTGCTCTAAGATAATCGACACTTCACTTTCTGGAACATTCACAGGCACACCAGTAATTTCTAGCTGCTCCGTATCAAAGGATGAAAAAATAAATCCGGTATGCTCCAGATCTTCTTTAAGTTGTGTCAATACGTCCATTTCTGAAGCAGAAAACTCTAAAGTTAGTGGAAACAATAACTGCTGACTCACCGCTTCCTTGACCGTTAAATGCTTTAAAAAACCTTCGTATAGGACACGTTGATGAGCACGATGCTGATCTAAAATCATCATTCCAGATTTTATGGTACTAATGATATATTTATTATGAAGCTGATAGGTGGTCTGATTACTTGTTATATCTTTGTCTTCAGCAAAAAGCGTATTGCTTTCAGGTTCACTTTCAAATTCCATATTGCTAAAGGAATGTTCGTTTTTAGTTCCCTTAGACTCTAATCCTACATACAGGCTCTCCCATTGGGCTGCAGATGCTTTTCTAGACATGTGAGCTACTTGTCCTGACCTTGATACTTGCTGTTCTTCTTTAAAAGGATTGAATGAACGATCCACTTCAACCGTTGGATTTGCTACACGCATATCCTTATATCCATAAGGCGTATCTAAATTATTATCGCGATCAAAGTCCAAAACTGGTGCAATATTAAATTGCCCAAGACTATGCTTCACCGATGATCTTAAAATGGCGTAGAGCGTATGCTCATCGTCAAATTTAATTTCTGTTTTTGTCGGGTGAATATTGATATCAATCGATTTGGGATCCACAGTCAAGTTTAAAAAATAGCTGGGATAACTACCCTTTTTGATAAGGCCTTCATAAGCTGAATTAATGGCATGGTTGAGGTAGGCGCTTTTGATAAATCGATTATTGACAAAGAAAAATTGTTCATTTTTAGAACGCTTGGCAAACTCTGGTTTTCCTACAAATCCTGAAATTTTCAAAACTTCTGTCTCCTCCTCCACTGGGACCAACTTTTCGTTACTTTTTGTACCAAAAATATGTACGATACGCTGCCTGTAATTACCAACAGGTAGGTTAAAACTTTCACTCCCATTGTGAAACATGACAAATGCAATGTCCGGATGTGCCAGAGCGACACGATGAAACTCATCAATAATATGTCTGAGCTCTACCGTTTGTGATTTCAAAAAATTACGTCGTGCTGGTATGTTGAAAAATAAATTTTTCACAGACAGTGAAGTCCCATCAGGTGTTACTGCCACTTCTTGGTTTTTAATCACACTGCCTTCAATTTCAATGAGTGTGCCTAACTCTTCAGTAGCTTGTTTGGTTTTGAGTTCTACATGAGCAATCGCAGCAATACTAGCCAATGCTTCGCCTCGAAAACCTTTTGTATGAAGACTAAATAAATCTTCAGCAGAACGTATTTTAGAGGTGGCATGTCGTTCAAAACTCAACCGAGCATCCGTAGGACTCATGCCCTTACCATTGTCAATAACTTGAATTAAGGTCTTACCAGCATCTTTTACTATCAGTTTTATGGTAGTGGATCCAGCATCAATGGCATTCTCCAAAAGTTCCTTGACAACCGATGCTGGTCGTTGTACAACTTCACCTGCCGCGATTTGGTTAGCAACATGATCTGGTAGCAATTGAATGATGTCTGCCATTAGCTATTTGTAGAGAATATGGATAAATCGAAACCTATAATAAACAAAAAGACTAAAATCAAAATACCAACAATAATCATGACACGACGGTTCGCACCACTATTATCTTTATTGTATTTATAATCATCGATAGCGTTGTTCAATTTCGTTTTTATACCACGATTACTTCCCGCAGTCACGCGATATTCATCAAACTTGTGCTTGAGTTCAAAAGGACTGCCTTCGCCCTTATAATAACGTGGCTGATAACTATATTTTTTGTTTTTTCTTGTACTTAAAATTCCCATAATGCTAAGATGTTTCGTAGTGCGTTAAAATAAACCATAATGCAATTATCATACCTAAACCAACCAACAGTAAAACGAGCGATGGACTACGCTTACTTTTACGCCTTAAAGTATCCCATTGTGATTGGATATTCTCGTCATCATTTTTGGATTCCCGAAGGTGTCTTGGTATGTATTTAAAACGTTTAGGTTTTCGTTGTTGAAACAAACTCACGGCTCAACTAGTCTTTGTTAAGTTCAAAAGTACAGAATTTACAAGGAAATTTAGGCTAGTAATTCCTAAAAATTGTTAACAAACATGGGTTGTTTGTGAAATAAGACTGTCTGTAAGTTCAGTGATTGAAACGCGTTAAAAATTCGCAGTTTAAGTTAACCTAACCGACGCAAATCTGCCATTTTGATAGCAGCAATAGCAGCTTCCGTACCTTTATTACCATGCTTACCTCCAGATCTATCAATGGATTGCTGCATGGTATTATCGGTAAGTAAACAAAAAATAACAGGTGTATCGGATATGACATTTAAGTCTTTAATACCTTGGGTCACACCTTCACATACGAAATCAAAATGTTTAGTTTCGCCTTGAATCACACAGCCAATAGCAATAACAGCATCTACGTTTTGCTCAATCATTTTTTTGCTTCCGTAGATGAGCTCGAAACTTCCGGGAACATCCCATTTGATAATGTTTTCAGATAATGCACCACAATCTATAAGCGCATCGTAAGCACCCTTGAATAGACCGTCTGTGATGGTATCATTCCATTCAGAAACAACAATCCCAAACCGAAAGTCCTTCGCGTTTGGGATTGTGTTTTTATCGTAATTGGATAAATTATGATTAGCAGTTGCCATAATTCAATTAATTACCAGCTTCTGCCTTACCAATAAAAGTATCTATGTTCGTGGCTTGATCAGACTCTGAAAATTCAGATTTGATTCTTTTATAATATGTTAAGGCAACATCGGTCTTTCCTAAAGTTTGTGCCACGTTGGCCGCTTTAAATAAATACATCGGTGTTGTATAGTCATTAGTAGAAGCTTTAATCGCTTGCTCATAATAACCTAAGGCATCTTCTAACTGATTTAATTGAACAAATGCATCACCAATTCCGCCTTTAGCAATCGGTCCCAATACATTATCATCGGTACTGAAATCACTTAAATATTTCACCGCATTCTCATAATTCTTGGTATTGAGATATGCCATTCCTGCATAATAATTAGCTAAGTTTCCAGCAGGTGTACTTCCGTATTTCTCAACAATATCAACCATACCATACTTTCCTTCTCCACCTTTAAGCGCCAAATTATACAAGGAATCTTTCTCAGTTCCTGTCACAGCTTCATTAAAATATTTTTGTGCTGTGTACATTTCATTCATTGCCTCTTCAGCTTTTGGCTCAGCAATAAATTTATTGTAACCCAAATATCCAAGAACAATAACAGCTGCCAAACCAATGATTACAAAAATCCCTTTTTGGTTTCTAGCTACAAAGTCCTCAGCTTTATTTGCTCCTTCATCTAAGGTGTTGAATACTTCAGCGGTTGTAGATTCTTGTTCTAAAACGTCAATCTTTTCTCCTTTTTCCTTGATAGGCTTTGGTTTGTATCCTCTTTTCTTATAGGTTGCCATAATTCTGTATTTGTGCCCGCAAAAATAAAATTTTTATTGGGATTTAAAAGGTAAATTATTTGTTATTTTTACTTCCGCTAACAATAAACATCTCCAAAATAAGAATATTCCTATTAGTTTTATGATTTTAAACACGTTAAGCTTAGTTAATTACAAAAATTTTGAAAGTCAGGATTTTGAATTTGATGCTAAAATTAACTGTTTTGTTGGTTCTAATGGTGTCGGTAAGACCAATGCTTTAGATGCCATATATCATTTATCCTTCGGAAAAAGCTACTTTAATCCTATCGCTGTTCAAAATATCAAACATGATGAGGATTTTTTTGTAGTAGACGGTATTTTCAATAAAAATGATAAAACCGAAAAAATTGTAGTCTCGTTGAAACGTGGTCAGAAAAAAATGATCAAGCGCAACGGAAAGGCTTATGACAAATTTAGTGACCACATTGGTTTTATTCCATTGGTCATCATTTCACCTGCCGATCGCGACCTGATTATTGAAGGTAGTGACACCAGAAGAAAATTTATTGATAGTGTTATTTCACAAAGTGATAAAGTTTACCTCAATCAGCTTATTAATTACAACAAAGTGTTATCCCAACGAAATGCCTTACTTAAGTATTTTGCACTTAACAACACGTTTAATAGGCAAACCTTAGAGGTTTATAATGAGCAACTGCATACCTATGGTACTGAGATCTTCAAAACACGTGATGCTTTTTTACAAACCTTCATTCCTATTTTTAAAGAACGTTATCACGCCATAAGCAATCACAAGGAAGCGGTTGATCTTGTGTATAAAAGCGATCTTTTTGACGATGAATTGAAAAATTTACTTTCCAAAAACATCAATAAGGATAAGGCATTACAATATACCAGCGTTGGTACACACAAAGATGATTTGATATTTCAAATTGAATCGTATCCCATTAAAAAATTTGGTAGTCAAGGACAACAAAAGTCCTTTTTAATTGCTTTAAAATTGGCACAATTCGATTTTATCAAACAACAAAGTGGTGTCACACCGTTATTGCTATTGGATGATATTTTTGATAAATTAGATGAAAATCGGGTGGCACAAATTATCAGTTTGGTAGATAATGATGATTTTGGTCAGCTTTTTATAAGCGATACGCATGCTGAACGTACAGAAGATATAGTAAAGCAAATTCATCAATCATATAAGATTTTCAAACTATGAAAAAAGGTCTGCTCATTATCGTACTTTCAATATGCTGGAGCTGTTCCACTAACCCTGAAACGTTCATACCGCATATAGAAGGTTATTGGGAAATTGAAGAAGTGACACTTCAAGATGGAAATAAACGCAGCTATGGTTATAACAACACCGTAGATTATATAGAAATTACGGATAGCCTGAATGGTTTCAGAAAAAAACTCAAGCCCAATTTATACGGTCAATTCGAAACCTCAAATAGTAGTGAATCGTTTCAAATAAAAATTGAAAATGATAGTCTTAACCTCTATTATGAAACGCCGTTTTCAACATGGAAAGAAACCATTTTAGACGCAAGTGCTGAGCATTTACGTGTCATAAATAACACCAATAAAGATGTGTATCTTTATAAACGCTATGAACCTTTAAATCTAGAGTAATGGCCAAACGACATAATGATCATTTACCAATTAGTGATATTCTCAAAGAATTTGTTGAAACCAATAAGTTGCAATCCGGATTGGACAAAGTTGATGTACGTGATGCTTGGGCTAAAATGATGGGAAATGGTGTCAATAATTATACGTCGGAAGTCAAACTCGACAAAGACACGCTCTACGTATCACTAACCTCAAGTGTGCTTCGTGAAGAATTGAGTTATGGTAAGGAGAAAATCATGAGTATGTTAAATGAATCTATTGGAAAAGATGTCGTAAAAAAATTGGTGTTGCGATAATCACATCTTTAAAACTAGAAATACCACTTTATGAACTATTTGAAGTTAATTGTTACGCTACTGCTTACCCTTGTGGTATTTTATGTGTTAAATACAAAACTTGGCAGTATTCCTCCTATCGGAAAATTTCTTGATCCAGTTAATGGCATATGGCAAAACGATAAGGACGACAACATTTCTGGAGAAGTAGTAATCTCAGGATTATCCGCACCAGTGACGATTCATTACGATGCATTACTTATTCCGCATATTTTCGCGCAAAACAATGCTGATCTATATAAAGCACAAGGTTATATTACTGCGAAACACCGTTTATGGCAACTAGAATTTCAGACCTATGCTGCTGCTGGAAGAATTTCTGAAATCATTGGAGAAAAAGCCATCAACTATGACCGAGAAGAACGAAGACGTGGCATGGTCTATGGCGCAGAGCAATCTTTAAAAAAAATGACCGAGGATCCTGAAACGCTCGCTTATCTAGAAGCTTACAGAGATGGTGTTAATCATTATATTCAAAATTTGGACGAGAAAGACTTTCCTGTTGAATATAAGTTACTTGATTATAAACCTGAGCCATGGACCATTAAAAAGACGGCATTATTGCTCATGTATATGACTAAAATGTTGGCAAGTCGTGAGCATGATCTAGAGTATACAAATGCCCTACGTCTCTTCGGTAAAGAGCGATTTGACTTCTTATATCCAGATTTTTTTGATAGCAATGATCCCATTATTCCAAAGGATACAGACTGGAGTTTTATTGATACCACAATGTCTACATCGCCAAGCAATGTGCAAGCATTAGATACCATAAAAGAAACGATTAACAAGCCTCATCCAGACAATGGTAGTAATAATTGGGCTATTTCTCCAGATAAATCAGCTTCCGGTTATCCTTTGCTAGCGAATGATCCTCACTTGGGACTTAATTTGCCTTCCATTTGGTTTGTCATGCAATTAAGTACGCCAGAACACTCTGCTATGGGAGCTACATTACCTGGAGCTTTAGGTATTATTTCTGGATTTAATAACCACATTTCTTGGGGAGAAACAAACGCGACACGTGATGTTTTGGATTGGTACAAAATAGAATTTAAAGATGCGTCAAGACGCCAGTATAGGTATGATGGTGCGTGGAAAGATACGCATGTGCGAATTGAAGAAATTAAAGTGAAAGGGAGTCAAACAATTATGGATTCGGTTATTTATACCCATCATGGACCTGTAACCTATGATCATCAATTTAAGGGTGACAATCCATTAAAAGGTTATGCTATGAAATGGATTGGTCATGAAGGTGGTAATAACCAACGCCCTTTTTTAAAATTAAATAGCGCAAAAAACTATGACGATTATCTGAGTGCTATAAAAACCTACACGGCACCTTCACAAAACTTTGTTTTTGCTTCTACAGAGGGTGATATTGCTTTGTGGATTCAAGGCAAATTTCCTAATAAATGGGAAGGTCAAGGCAAATTTTTAATGGATGGCAGTGATCCTGATCATGATTGGCAAAGCTTTATACCGCAGGCCTATAATGCACATACTAAAAATCCTGAACGTGGTTTTGTGAGTTCGGCTAATCAGCACCCTGTAGATGAAAGCTATCCCTTTTATGTATTTAATGATGGTTATGAAACTTATCGAAACCGCGTGATTAATGAATTTTTAGATTCTAAAGACAAGATAACTGTTGATGATTTTAAAGATCTGCAAAACAACAACTTTAATTTAAAGGCTTCGGAATTACTACCTTATATTTTTGAAACGATGAATACCTCAGCATTAACCGAAGAGGAAAAAGAGATCTATCAACAAATACAGGCTTGGGATTTTAATAGTGATATCGATCAAATAGGTCCGAGTATATGGACGACTTGGTGGCGCAATTTATATGGCAAAGTTTGGGACGAATACGATGCAGAAAATATTGCACTAGACAAGCCTTTTACCTATCAAACCATTTATTTGCTCAAGAATCATCCTGACGACGAATTTATGGATATTATAGACACTCCAGAAGTTGAAACGGCTCAGGACTTATTCTTAATGTCTTTTAAGGAAACAGCAAAAACGCTCATGGAATGGAAAGCTCAGAATGGCCCCTATAATTGGAAAGCATATAAAGCCACATATGTTGGTCATTTGCTACAAGCATTACCTGCTTTTTCTCGTTTTGATCTTCCCATTGGAGGTGATAGGAATACAGTTAATGCTGCAGATAAAAATCATGGCCCATCTTGGCGTATGATTGTTGAAATGAGTACACCACCCAAAGCTTTAGGTATTTATCCTGGTGGTCAATCTGGAAATCCTGGAAGTTATTATTACGATAATTTTATTGATGATTGGGCGGTTGGGAATTATCACGAATTATTATTCCTGCAAAACGCCTCCAATACTGAAGATATCATATCAACGCAAGCTTTAATACCACTGAAATAAAATGAAAAAGACAATCGTAATTAATTTTTTAGTAACCATTCTTGTTGCCTTTATTTTATCTCAATTTTTACCTTGGTGGTCGGTAATGGTTGCCGGCTTTGTTTCGTCCTTATTTTTTAGTTTGAATCGACTATCAGTTTTTCTCGTTCCGTTTGTTGCTATTTTTTTGTTTTGGAGCATTTATGCATTCATTGTAAGCGTGAATAATGATTTTACGCTAGCTAAGAAAATTGCTGTTTTATTGCCACTACACGGAAATCCTTTTCTTTTAATTTTAGTCACTGGATTGATTGGTGGTATGGCAGCTGGTGTCTCTGCACTTCTTGGGAAGCAATGTAGTAGCTTGGTGAGAGGCTAGAAAAAAAGTAATTATTTGAAATAAAAAAGAGACCCAATTCTGGGTCTCTTTTCAATTAAATATGAATTGAATGCAATTAGTATGCTACAATCAATTTTTTAGTAACGACGCCTCTATTAGTAAGTACACGAACAAAGTACATACCATTAACAGCATTGCGTAGTTGCATCGTATGGTTTGGTTGTGTTAAATTCTCAATAGACTCTCGCGAAATCACATTTCCACTTAAGTCCATTATTTGAATATCTAAATCTTGGGAGATGTAATCTCTTAAATCTAAACTCACTTCATTGCTTCTAGTTGGGTTCGGGTGAATTGTAAAACTAGGAGCTAGACGCTCTGTAGATCCGCAAGACACATCAAACAACCAAGAATCTTGACTTCCACTAGCACACGATACTGAAAAGTCAGAATCAAACGTCACGTAAAGATCACCACTTGATCCTGTGAATGTTAATCCTGCCAATGTTGATGGCTCTTCAATATCACTATTGAAAAGAACTGTTCCAGAAGCATCAGCACCATCATAGATGATTAGGTCGTCGTAAGTACCTCCAGAGAAAGTATTTAGTTCAATGGAACCAGCTGTAAAACTCAAAGTTACAGGAGAGTCATCTCCAGAACTGAATAACCAAGAGAACAAATCATTACTATTATAACAGTACTCATATGATGAAGGACCATTTGCACAATCAATAATATTTACTGCATCCGGAGCTCCTAATGGTGCGTCTAAACAAGTTACGGATAATGTATAGATACCTTCATTCGTACCGAAACCAGTCACATAAATAAAGTATGTCTCACCATCTTCAGTTACAAACTCGACTTCTGAAGTCAATCCAGAACCTCCATCATCATCGCCATCAACACAATTAAGTGCATCACAGCTACCAGTAAACACACCTAATTTTGTATCATAATCAGATCCGTCCGTTGAAACTACTGCGCTAAATGCATTACCGTCTCCTGTAAATGTATACCAAGCACCACCTGCCGTTGTTAAAGTTGTACCACAGAATGGTACATTAGCTGAACTTGCTCCAACTGTCGAACCAGTGACTGATTCTCCACAGAATATCTCAACAGCCGAATTACAAGGATTCTCTTCAGTAGTAAAGCTAGTTTCTCCACAACCTTCAGCAGAACCGTTATCGTTATAAGGTGTCACCGTCACATAATAGGTGCTTTCAAATTCTAGATCATCTGGACTGTAAGATGTGCTTGTTCCAACATCTTCGTTATCAGCAATATCTGTTCCTCCAGGTGTAGATCCAACGGAAATAGTATAACCTAATATATACCCAGACCCTCCTGTCCACGAAATCTCTACACCAGTAGGTACATCAGTAGCACCATCAGCAGGTGTCACCACAACATCGCAAGCAGGAGCAGTATCACAAGTTGCACTACCACACTCTCCTAATATATCTCCGTGGTCAAGATGGCTTTGTACAGCACTAGGTGCAATACACAAGGTATTAAAGTCACCACTCAAAGTTCTGTGGCATACTAATACCTTTCCATTATTACTATTACCGCAAGTCACATCTACTGATACTACGGTTGTTTCATCAGAAGCCGTATCACCAACAGCATCTGTTACTGTTACAGAATAAACCGTTGTTTCTGTAGGGCATGCTGAAATAGTTGCCGTAGTTTCACCAGTACTCCATAAATAGGTATATGGTGCCACTCCATATTGAGGTTCTACAGTTAAATCTGTACAAGCACTTGGCTCGTAACCATAATAAACCGTATTACATTCGTCACCTGCAATATTAGCTGCCAATTGGCAAGATAAATTTAAAGTGTAATCTCCTGAAGCCGTACTAAAACCAGTAACATAAACATAATAGTTCTCGCCTACTTCCGTTGAGAAACTCAATGCAGAAGTCAAACCAGGACCTCCATCATCATTTCCAGCCACACATGATAAATTCAAGCAATCTCCTGAAAACACACCTAATTTAGTATCATAATCAGAACCAGCAGTTGTGACATCAATATCAATCACATCGCCTGTTCCTTCAAATAAATACCACACACCAGGTGCTGTGCTTAAGCTTGTGCCACAAAATGGTACACTTGACGCTGGTGCTCCAACCGTAGAACCAAAGACCGTTTCACCACAGGTTATTGGCTCTGCTAAATCACAAGGAAGTGCTGGTGCTTCACCAAAAGTGATTGACCAAGCCAAGACATTTCCTGTATCACCTCCAACGTCATCGCAAGCTCTTAATACCCAATCACCATTGGGTGCTGAGCCATAAAGTGAAGCCATACTTCCTTCAGGTAAATAGTTACCAGAGAATGGCCCAGTTCCAGATGTAATTGAACTAGTAGCAGACGCCGTAAAATTAGTATTAGTGTAATTGTTGGAAGAACCGCCATTGTCAGTAGACAGCTCTAGTTCTACACCATCTGGAGCGATGAGATAGATATCCAAATCTGCATTCCAAGTATGCTCAATGTTGATGGTTACGTCCGTCACTACATAACTCGGATCAACACCAGAAACAAAATTAGTAAACAGGTGGTTTTCGTTACAACTTGAATCTGGTATGGAGCCTGTGTTACCAGAAAAAGTTTGAGCGGAAATTGTTAGTGAAAACAAACACGTAAAGAACAATACCCCTCTAAAAAAAATGTTGGTTTTTTTCATAATTATTTAGTTATTATTAATAAAATGTAGGAGTTATAAACATGGGGTTGCTGTTCATAACAAAAGAAGAATAATACGAATGGTAGTTTTAGGGCTATTAGGACTTTATCAACAAGGCTTTCATTAAAATCAATAATTTATATAAAACTATAAGATATCGTTAATCAACTCGTTAATATGTTAAAAATATATATTTTTTTAATATAATTTTAACATATTAAAATCTAATAGATAATCGGTTTAATTTTTGGGTTGAGATGCAAATAAAATCGTTGAATGTCTATATTTATATCCTATGGAACAACCTTTTATTGGGAAGAAAAAACAAAAAAAAGCGCCACCAAAGTTGCGCTTTTAATACATATATATTGTAAGATGCTATTAGAACATTTCTCTACCAGAAAAATGAAAGGCACCTTCGATAGCAGCGTTTTCATCACTGTCACTGCCATGCACAGCGTTCTCACCGATAGAATCAGCGTATAATTTTCTGATAGTACCTTCGGCAGCTTCAGCAGGATTTGTTGCACCAATTAATGTTCTAAAATCTTCTACTGCGTTGTCTTTTTCTAAGATTGCAGCTACAATTGGTCCGCGTGTCATATATTCTACCAATTCTCCAAAGAAAGGTCTTTCCTTGTGGATTGCATAAAATTCCTCAGCATCCGCAGTCGTCATTTGTGTTAATTTCATTGCGACGATTCTAAAACCTGAAGCAGTGATTTTTTCTAAAATTGCACCAATATTCCCTTTTTCAACAGAATCTGGCTTAAGCATTGTAAATGTTCTATTTGTTGCCATTTGTTTATTTTAATTTGGGTGCAAAAGTAAGGTATTTAGAAACAAAAACAATAGAAACGCATATTAAAAAATTGTATCTTCGCCTTCTATGAATAGAAATGACATCCAAAACATCAAATCGCTTTTAAGTAGCCCTAAAAACATTGTAATTATTCCGCATAAAAATCCTGATGGTGACGCTATAGGGTCTATATTAGGTTTATACCATTACTTAAAAACCTATCAACATCAAGTCTTGGTTATTGCTCCTAATGACTATCCTGATTTTCTGAAATGGATGCCAGGCGAATCTACTATCCTAAAATATGAGGCTGATGCTTCCCATTGTGATACCATCATTGAAAAGGCGGATCTCATATTTACATTAGATTTTAACGCGCTCAATCGCATTGGAGCGATGGAATCTATAGTGGCCAATTCTAAAAGCATTAAGATTATGATAGACCATCATCAGCAACCAGATAATTATGCCACTTATACGTATTCAGACGTAAGCATGTCTTCAACATGTGAGATGGTATACAATTTTATATCTTTTCTCGATGATGCTCACAAAATAGATGCCACTATTGCGACATGTTTATATGCAGGAATCATGACAGACACCGGATCATTTCGGTTTCCATCTACTACAAGTAAGACCCATGAAATTATTGCTAAGTTGATTGAGAAAGGCGCCAATAATTCAGACATTCATAATCGTATTTACGACACTAATAGTTATAACAGGCTACAGTTATTAGGACGTGCACTGAGCAATCTTAAAGTGATTCCAGAGTATCGTACAGCCTATATTACGCTTACCCAAGATGAACTTAACAAATTCAACTTTAAAAAAGGCGATACCGAAGGTTTTGTAAATTATGGTCTGTCTTTAGATGGTATTATTTTTGCCGCTATTTTTATCGAAAACCAGCAAGAGAATATCATTAAAATTTCCTTGCGTAGTAAAGGTGATTTTTCAGTGAATGAGTTGTCCAGAACACACTTCGGTGGTGGTGGTCACACGAATGCTGCAGGAGGAAAAAGCGATTTAAGCTTGAGCGATACCATTGATAAATTTATTAGTATCTTGCCCTCTTATAAAGAAGACCTCAAAGCATGAAACTATTTTTAAAATTATTAATTCTGACCTTAGTTCTAGTCGGCTGTAAATCTCCAGAGGCTAGACAACCTGTAACGGTAACTTCAGGTTCTTTTATAAAAGAATCGGCCGAGCGAAACAAGAAACTCAACCAAAGAGAACGTCAACGTATTGAAGCCATTATGGCTCAAAACCCAGAGTTTGATTACGTCGCCTCAGAAACAGGGTTTTGGTACTATTATCATACCAAAGTTGAAAGAGATACAATTACTCCAGGCTTCGGAGACATTGTCAATTTTGATTATGACGTGCGTGACCTTCAAGGTCGTACCATTTATTCGGAGCAAGAAATAGGGACTCAAAATTATGCGATGGACCAAGAAGAACTATTTACTGGTCTGCGTGAAGGTTTAAAACTCTTGAAACCTTCCGAATCAGCTACCTTTTTATTTCCATCACAAAAAGCCTATGGCTATTATGGCGATAATCATAAAATTGGCACCAATATTCCTTTAATGGTAAAAGTAACCGTCAATAATATTCAACAAAACCAATAAATAAATATTAAAAACAACAAAATGAAATTGATTAGTAAAACACTACAAATTTTAATGCTATGTCTACTCGTAGGCCTCACCTCATGTAAGGAAGAATATCCAGACTTAGAGGATGGACTTTATGCCGAAATTGTTACAAGTAAAGATACCATGCTTGCCAAACTGTTCTATGATAAAGTGCCGTTAACGGTTGCAAATTTTGTCGCGTTAGCAGAGGGTAATCATCCTATGGTTAGTGAACAGTACAAAGGCAAACCCTTTTTTGATAGCTTAACATTTCATAGAGTGATGGATAAATTCATGATTCAAGGTGGTGATCCATCTGCTAATGGAACTGGTAGTCCGGGTTACCGATTTACTGCCGATTTTGATCCAGATTTAAAACATGACAAAGCTGGTATTTTGTCTATGGCAAATAGTGGTGGTTTTAATACTAATGGTAGTCAGTTTTTTATTACTGAAGTGCCCTACCCTAGCTTGAACGCTTATGATGACCAAGGCAATTTAAAACCATGTGATCAACCTAGAGTTAGTTGTCACTCAGTTTTTGGTGAACTCATTAAAGGGATTGATGTTCAGGATGCAATTTCCAATGTTGAAGTGGAACCTAGAACAAACAAACCAATTGAAGATGTATACATTCTGAAAGTGAACATTCTACGAAAAGGTTCTGATGCCAAATCATTCAATGCTCCTAAAATATTCGAGGAAGAATTACCGAAAGTAGAAGCTGAAATCAAACAAATTCAGGAAGATAAACGAATTAAGGCGGAGCAAGAACGTAAAGAGCGTGAAGAAAAAATCGCTGCGGCATCTGCAAAAAAGAAACCAGTTTTAGATGACTATACCTCCAAAACGACGGAACTTCCTTCTGGCTTGAAAAAATTTGTCATCACGAAGGGAACAGGACCTCAACCAAAACAAGGTGACTCAGTAAAAGTATATTACGAAGGTTATTTTTTAGATGGTCGTTTATTTGATAGTGATCGTGTCGAAATCGCTAAAGAATACGGCATGTTTAATCAGAGACGCATGGATGCGAATGCTTATGGCCCAACAAAAATGCATGTACATCCTGACGCTCGCATGATTGCTGGATTTAAAGAAGCTATCGCGTCTTTATCAGTCGGAGATAAAGCCTTCTTTTACTTGCCATCTCATTTAGCATATGGTCAACGTGGTAACAGAGGAATTCCGCCAAATACGGATTTAACATTTATTGTTGAATTAGTTGGAATCGTCGATTAAAATTCAATTTAACGTTTAAAAAAAGCCTTTCGTTATGAAAGGCTTTTTTTATTTTTATCTGCTTACTTCTTGGGAATGTTCTTTAATATTTCCAATACAAACTGCCAATACTTCTGAGTGGATGATATTTGTGCGCGTTCATCTGGAGAATGAGCGCCTTTAATATTTGGCCCAAAGCTAATCATATCCATATCTGGATAATTAGTCCCGAGTATACCACACTCTAAACCTGCATGACAAGCTGCTACATGCGGTTCTTCGCCACCATTCAATGATTTGTAAAGCGGCACCATCACTTTTAAAATGGCACTATCCATGTTGGGAGTCCATCCTGGATAATCACCAGAGAACGTGACTTCGCAACCGGTAAGCTCAAAAGTGGCGCGCAGCATATTGGCAAGATCCCATTTAGAACTCTCTACAGAACTTCTAGTGAGACAACCAATTTTTATGTGTCCGTCTTTCACAATCACACGAGCCACATTATTAGAAGTCTCTACTAAATCCTTAATATCTGCACTCATCCGATACACACCATTTAAAGCCGCGTAGAGCGCACGTGTAAGTCCTTCTTGCACTCCTAAATCCATGATGCTTTGAGGGGTTTCCATCTTATCAATTTCCACGGTTAAGTCAGGTTCCATGGTTTTATACTCTGTTTGAATGGTTTTTATTAGCTGAGCCATTTCGGAATTAAAGGCCTCTTCATGGACTGCATCAATAGCGACCATAGCTTGGCTTTCTCGAGGAATAGCATTACGCAGACTGCCACCATCGATTTCAGAAATTCGTAAACCAAAGTTCTCGAACCCATCAAATAACAATCGGTTCATGATTTTATTCGCATTACCTAATCCTTCATGAATTTGCATGCCTGAATGGCCACCTTGAAGACCTTTAACCACAATTTTAAAACCGATTTTAAATTCTGGAGTCTCCTCTTGCTCGTAAGTTCTTGTTGCCGTGACATCCACACCGCCTGCACAACCTACACCGATTTCATCATCTTCTTCGGTATCGAGATTTAAAAGGATCTCACCATTTAGTAAACCACCTTCTAAGCCCATCGCACCTGTCATACCTGTTTCTTCATCGATTGTAAAGAGTGCTTCTAATTCAGGGTGTGCAATGTCATCACTCTCTAATATGGCCATGATAGTCGCGACACCTAATCCATTATCGGCACCAAGTGTGGTTCCCTTAGCTCTTACCCAATCACCATCGACATACATATCAATACCTTGAGTTTCAAAATCAAAAACGGTATCGTTATTCTTTTGGTGTACCATATCTAAATGGGATTGCATGACCACCGTTTTGCGATTTTCCATACCAGGTGTTGCTGGTTTCTTGATGATGACATTACCTACAGTATCTTCTATGGTTTCTAATCCGAGACTTTTCCCAAAATCTTTCATAAAAGCGATCACACGTTCTTCCTTTTTGGATGGACGAGGCACTGCATTTAGGTCTGCGAATTTATTCCAAAGTGCTTTGGGTTCCAATTGTCTTATTTCTGAGCTCATAGCTATAATGGTCTTTATAATTAGTAATCGTTGCGAAGTTACAAATTGCAATTAAAGTGACCTACCACCTTAAGAAAAGCTTCAAAAAAAGTTCATCGACACCACGAACCTTACTCGCTACTCCTGATTGAAGTGACATCCTTTTGGCACAAAAGATATAACGGAAAGCAGGACACAAACATCTGAAACTTTCACAAGGATAGGGTTCTAAAAATTACTATTTTTGAAGATGCTGAAATCAAAAAAAACGATTCTTGCGCTGTCTATCATTCCCCAAATCCTACTTCTAAAGGTCTTGGCACTGTATCCTCATTTCGTGGAATCATTTTACAGTCACGGCCTTTACATCTGGATTTCTAAAGGAATGCGCTATGCTTTTGGTTGGTTGCCATTTTCGGTTGGAGACCTCATTTATACCTTATTAGGTATTTACATTTTACGATGGCTTTTCGTGAATCGTCATCGCGTCTTGAAAGATTTTAAGCGTTGGCTATTAGATGTGTTTGCTGCCATCTCCATTGGGTATTTTGCCTTTCATTTATTGTGGGCTTTTAATTATTATCGTTTACCGCTTCATCAATCCTTAGACATTGATCATGATTATACGACGGAAGAATTGGTGAAACTGACGAATCAGCTGATTGATAAATCCAATGGGCTTCAAAATGCATTGGCACCTACCGATTCTACAAAAGTGTTTATGCCATATTCTAAAGCCGATGTATTGAAAATGGTCCCTGAAGGTTATGATGAATTGGCTAAAGAATTTACTTATTTAGCCTACGAGCCTAGAAGTATTAAACGTTCTATTTACAGTCTACCTCTCACCTACATGGGTTTTTCAGGTTATCTGAACCCATTTACGAATGAAGCTCAGATAGATGGCTTAATACCGAGCTATAAGTTTCCAACCACAGGAAGTCATGAAGTAGCGCACCAGCTTGGTTATGCTGCCGAAAATGAAGCTAACTTTATTGGAAGTATGGCTGCGATGCATCACAATGACCGTTATTTTAAATACTCTGGCTACACTTTCGCGTTGCGCCATTGTCTGCATGAACTATATAGACGAGACAGCATTATGTACGAACAAATGGTAGTGAAAGTGAATTACGGAATTATTGAAAATTATAAGGAAGTACAAGCATTTTGGGATGCTTATAAAAATCCGACGGAACCTTTATTTAAGGCCACATACAATAATTTTCTAAAATCAAACAACCAAGCTGGAGGTATGGAGAGTTATAGCTATGTTGTAGCGCTTTTAGTCAATTATTACAAGAAAAACAGTCTAGATTAAACGTTAAAAATTAAATTTATAAAGATTCTTACTATTCTTATTTTTATCTTTAGAAGGTAATATTAATCAACCATTATATATGAATAAAATCACGTATGCGATTGCATGCTGTTTTTGCAGCTTTGCATTATTTGCACAAGACTACTTCCCCAAAAACGACGGTGTAAAAACCAAGAACACGAGTTATCAAGCATTTACAAACGCCAAAATTTATGTCACACCCAATCAAATAATTGACAATGGCACATTATTGATTAAAGATGGTAAGGTGGTTGCATCCGGCACATCGGTCACTATTCCAAAAAATACCAATGTTACAGATTTAGAGGGCAAAAGCATTTATCCATCCTTTATTGACATTTACTCAACATTTGGAGCTAAAAAACCGGAACGTGCCAGTGGTGGTCAAGGTCCGCAATACGAGGCCAATCGATCAGGCTATTATTGGAATGACCATGTCATGCCTGAGAATAAAGCCATTTCAAAATTCGAATTCGATTCTAAATCGGCAAAAGAACTTTTAAACGCTGGTTTTGGTGTGGTAAATACGCATATTGAAGACGGAATTATAAGAGGAACAGGAACTCTTGTGGCTCTTAACACTGAAAATGATAATGCCACAAGGATTATTGATCCGAACTCAGCGCAATATTTTTCTTTCAGTAAAAGTGTGACTTCTAGACAATCTTATCCTAATTCCATCATGGGAAGTATGGCCTTATTGCGTCAAATGTACTATGATGCCGATTGGTACGCTAAAGGAAATAGCGAGACTCGAGATTTATCTTTAGAAGCTTTAAATGCCAATAAGAATCTCGTCCAAATATTTGGTGCAGGCAGTAGAGCCAATGCGATGCGAGCAGACAAGGTTGGTGATTTATTCGGAATCCAATATGTCCTACTTGGCGGTGGTGATGAATATGAACGTATTGAGGATGTCAAAGCATCTAATGCCACCTATATTATTCCTGTGAATTTCAGAGCACCTTATGATGTTGAAAATGCATTTTTAAGTCGGTCACTATCATTAAGTGATATGAGAGCTTGGAACCAGGAACCAGCCAACCCAAAAGTGCTTTCAGACAATAACGTACGCTTTGTTTTTACAACCCACGATTTAAAATCACCTAAAAGTTTTCTGTCTAATGTCATTAAGGCCGTTGAATATGGATTGCCTAAAGAAAAAGCCTTAGAAGCGCTCACGACGATTCCAGCTAATGTCTTGGGTAAAGACTCAGAAATTGGATCACTCAAAACTGGAGCTTACGCTAACTTTTTAATTACTTCAGGAGATTTATTTGACAAAAAAACAACCCTTTTTGAAAATTGGGTTCAAGGTCAAAAGACAGTCTTAGAAGATATGACGATTAAAGATGTGAGAGGCGATTATACATTCAATTTAGCAGGAGACAGCTATGAGATGACACTTAAAGGCGACTTATCTAAATTGAAATCTGAAATCACCAGTGATGGTAAAACACGAGGCTCTAAAGTATCGTATTCTGATGATTGGCTCACAGTGGCCATGACGACTAAAGATTCCACTGAACAAAAATTTATTCGTTTGGAAGCCCGCGTTTCTAGCGGCAATGCCTTGAATGGTAAAGCCTTCTTTCCTGACGGTAATGAAATGACCTTTTATGCTTCAAAAAAAGAAGCTGGTGAGGCTAATCCAGATAAAAAGGGAGATGATAAAAAAGACGAAGCCAAAGAAACCATGCCTGTCACCTATCCTAACATGGCTTATGGTTTTACGGAATTACCAAAACCTGAAACCCTCCTATTTAAAAATGCGACGGTTTGGACCAATGAAAAAGAAGGGATCCTCGAGGAAACAGATGTCCTGATTAAAAACGGTAAAATCGCTAAAATTGGAAAAAACCTCTCAGATAATAGTGCTACGGTTATTGATGCCACAAACAAACATCTTACGGCAGGTGTTATTGATGAGCACTCACACATTGCAGCAGCCTCCATAAATGAAGGTGGCCAAAATTCTTCTGCGGAAGTTTCAATAGAGGATGTGATTGACGATGAAGACATTGATATCTATCGAAATTTGGCAGGTGGTGTCACTTCCATTCAAATTTTACATGGCTCTGCCAATCCTATTGGAGGACGCTCAGCTATTATTAAATTAAAATGGGGAGAATCTGCCAATAACTTAATCTATGACGACAGTCCGAAATTCATAAAGTTTGCCTTAGGGGAAAATGTCAAGCAATCTAATTGGAATAGTTTTTCAAGATTTCCTCAAACTAGAATGGGTGTTGAACAATTGTATGTAGATTATTTTAGTAGAGCAAAAGCCTATGATGAACTGAAGAAAAGCGGCAAACCTTATCGAAAAGATATTGAAATGGAGGTGCTTTCAGAAATTTTAAATAAAGAGCGTTTCATTTCCTGCCATTCTTATGTACAGAGTGAAATTAATATGTTGATGAAAGTTGCAGAGCGCTTCAACTTTAATATCAACACCTTTACGCATATATTAGAAGGCTATAAAGTGGCTGATAAAATGGTAGAACATGGTGTTGGAGGTTCTACATTTAGCGACTGGTGGGCTTATAAATACGAAGTTAACGATGCCATCCCTTATAATGCTGCCATTATGCATAACGCTGGTGTTACAGTGGCGATTAACAGTGACGATGGTGAAATGGCACGACGCTTAAATCAGGAAGCTGCAAAGTCTGTAAAATATGGAGGTATCAGTGAAGAAGAAGCTTGGAAGTTTGTGACGCTTAATCCTGCAAAATTATTGCATATTGATGAGCGCGTTGGAAGTTTGAAAGTTGGTAAAGATGCAGATGTCGTGCTTTGGTCTGATCATCCTTTATCTATTTACGCCAAAGCAGAGAAAACCATCATTGAAGGCGTTACTTATTTTGATTTGAAACGTGACGAAATGATGCGCGCACAGATAAAGAAAGAAAAAAGCGAATTAATTAATCAAATGATGCAAGCCAAAAATAAAGGTCTTAAAACACAACCCATAAAAAAGAAGGAGAAAGATCAGATGCATTGCGATTACTTAGACCATGAACAACATTAAAAAACGACACATGAAATATTTATCAATACATTATACAGTGCTGATGTTCTTGAGTATATCTATTGGATATGCACAACAGACACCTGCACCCAAACAAAGTAAAGCCATCGCTATTACAGGCGCTACAGCACATATTGGAAATGGTAATGTCATAGACAATAGTATTATTGTTTTTGAAGATGGCATTTTAAAAACGGTTGCTGATTTTACAACGGTCAAAATGGATTTGAACGGTATGGAAATCATTGAAGCCAATGGCAAACATGTCTATCCTGGATTTATTGTACCAAATTCCACGCTAGGATTGGTAGAAATAGATGCAGTAAGAGCTACGGATGATGACAATGAACTGGGTTCTTGGAATCCGCATATTCGAAGTCTCATTGCCTATAACGCTGAATCTAAAGTAGTAGAATCCATGCGGCCAAACGGTGTACTGTTAGGACAAATAACGCCTCGAGGAGGTCGTATTTCAGGCACCTCTTCAATTGTTCAGTTTGATGCTTGGAATTGGGAAGATGCTGTTATTAAGGAAGATGATGGTATTCATATGAATTGGCCTAGTAGTTTTACCAGAGGTCGTTGGTGGCTCGGTGAAGACCCAGGAATGAAAGTGAATAAAAACTATGATGAGCAGGTTCAAGAAATAGCAGATTTTTTCAGTGAGACAAAAACATATGCGAGATCAAATCCGTCCACAGTTAATTTACTCTATGCTGCTACTGAAGGCCTGTTTGATGGCAATAAAACCTTATTTATTCATGTAGATGATGAGAAAGGTATCACAGACGCGATTAACTTTAGTAAAAGTCATGGCGTGAGTTCAACGGTGATTGTTGGCGGTTATGAAGCTTATAAAGTCACAGACTTATTAAAGAAGCATAACATTCCTGTTTTATTAACACGTGTTCATTCACGTCCTAATCAAACAGATGACGATTATGATTTACCGTTTAAATTAGCGAAATGGTTGTCGGATAAAGGTGTTGTGGTTGCTTTAGAAACGAGCGGACAAATGGAACGTATGAATTCTAGAAATCTTCCATTTTATGCAGGTACTACGGTAGCTTACGGATTGTCTAAAGAGAAAGCCTTGGAATTAATTACATTAAATCCAGCTAAAATCTTAGGAATAGATAATGCTTATGGAAGTTTAGAAGAAGGAAAAAGCGCTACCCTTTTTATCAGTGAAGGTGATGCTTTAGATATGAGAACCAATAGCCTTACACATGCTTTTATTGACGGTCGAGAGTTAAGTTTAGAAACCCATCAAACCGAACTATGGCAGCGTTATTCTAAAAAGCTAAGTGAGAAGGACTAATTAAAACATCCTAGAATAAAGCCCTGTAATTTGATAAATATACAGGGCTTTTTTTATGCCATAGATTACTCTACAATTCTAGCATTTTCAGGTTTTTTGAATAGCGATGGCTCCAACATATTTGCATCAATTGTGACATTAACAAATTGTACGTCGTTTCGTTTTGAAGTAGGTAGATTATTCTTATAATTAAACCAAGTCAGAGTCTCTGGTAATAACAAACCATTTACTTTTTGCCATGAACTATACTTTATAAATTGAAACTCCTTCTCTTTTTCTTTTGAAAAATAAGTTACTGTATATCCTAACCAAGCCATTTTGTGCGTCTTAGAATCATAGTATAAAATGTACTCATCATCTGGTGATTCCCCTATACCACTTTCATATGACACTTTAATGCCAGGATAAGATTGCCCTTCAAAAACTAATGGATCGGTTTCTTCATAGATGATGCCATCATCAGCCAAAACAAAAGGCATAGCATAAAAGTAAAACATGAGATTGTAATAGAACTTAGGCTTCCCTTGGTAAGTTGCTGTATCCTTCTTGTGGAGCCATACATCACTACCATCAAACCCTATATCATGATTTGGCATTTGTATTAAGGAGTATCGATGTTGTAAATCGGTAGTTGTAACTTCATCACCTGATGGCTTTGGCATTGTGAATTTGAGTGTTTTCATTTGTTGCCACGTATCCAATCCTCCATGCGCATCGAACACACGCGTCACAGCTTCAGGATAGATCGTCGTGGTGACATCCAGCTCCTCTTCAGCATAATTTATAGATTCGACATGCGTTGATGTTTTTTCATTTTTACAGGCAGTTGTCAATAATAAAAGAACAATGAGTACTAGGTTGTAGAATTTCATAAAATTATAATTTAGTTTATGGCTTAGACGTAGTTATTGTAAAACATTTACAAAAAAAGCCTCAGATGTCTCCGAGGCTTCATTAAAAGTGGTAATTTTCCCTTATTCGATAACCAACTTCTTTACCATTTGATTTTTTTGATTGTTCACTTTTACAAAGTACATACCACTTTGTAGTGCTGAAACATCAAGTGTTTGTATCTGATTTCCTGTAAGTTGTGATTCCAAGACAATTTTCCCTTGTAAATCCAAAATGCTGATTTGTATGTTTTCAACAGGGTTCGGAAAAATAATGTTTAACCTATCTTTAGCTGGATTAGGCGATAATTGAAATGACAAACTTTGAATTTCATTTACCGAAAGATTCTCCTCAACAAATTCACTATCAAATCGATTGGTAATGACAGGCGCATTATAATCAAAATATATCGCTGCAGTATTTGGGATGATATCTCCAACCACATAACCAGCTAATGGTTTTATTCTGAAATACACAAACCCTTGACTTCCCTCTAAATCATCTTGCTCGGCTGGTAAATTAATGTCCTCAAAGAACCATTCTAATTCATTATCTGTTCTAGTCACTACATAATCATGGCTTGATCTTAGCATTTGGAATGTGGTTTCATCTAATTGATTATCCAGCATATCATTAATTCTTATAAAGGTCGCAGCAGCAGTTCCTAAATTCTGAAAACGAATCGTATAGTACAAGTATTCATCAGACGTAACAAATGCATTGTAGTCAATTCTCGGTCCGTGTGCTTCCATTTTGTCATTTGGATCCCAAGACCCAACCACTACTTCAGAAAGTGTTGAATAATTATTATCACCCACCATATCATTACTATCCGTGACATAAGTCGCGCTATTCGTCACAATCTCACCAAGTTCAACCGACGCAGGACATGATAATGATATATATATCACCTCACTTTGACCAGGTTGCAAATTGACGAAATCCAAATTAAAACCAGTCGCTGTGGTTGTAACCGTATAGTTGGGGTTCACATTTGTAACGGCATTAAAGACCAATTGTGGATCTAATTCAAAAGCTACAGATCCTGATGTAATTGTTGAAAACCCTAAGTTTTCTAAAATTAATTGATTTGTATGTGAAAAACCAGGTCTTGGTGGTGCCCAAGTACTCACCAAGTACACGGCCAAGTCCTCACAGTCTTGTTCTTCAACTATTGGGAAATGGACATCAATGGTTTGACCTGTTGCCACTGAAACGTTTTCAAAAATTGGTAAGGACACATCGTAGCATCCAGCAGATTCTTCGTATAAATTATAGGTAATATCGTAGGTATCGGAAGGATTCGTACTAAGAATTTGAAAGCTTCCGGACGATGAAGTTACTTCATTTATAACACCATCATTGTTCAGTTCATATGTAAAGTATCCATTGAGGAAATTCACCTCATTGGCATCCAAGATATTATTGGTATTAGAATCAACAAATGCTTCAATATCAATAATTCCAATGTCACTCGTACACTGAACATCAAAATCAAACACCTCTGTACAACAGGAATTTCCAGTTTGACAACTTACAGAGCCATCAGTATTAAATAAGACCGACAATTGACTGCCTGTTGACACATAAGACAACCCAGTAAAATCACCATTAATACCATAAGGTTCGTTCGGATTTAATATATTGCCATCAGAGTCTAGTACAACAATTTGATCATAATTCACTTCTGTACCACCAGAATTAAATGTCACAATGAGCGGTAAGCCATCTGTGCTCTCAAAACTAAATTCGGTAGTGTCATCATTACCATAACAATACGTCGTATTTACAGGACCATCATCACAAACCACAAATTGAAAAGGGTTTGAACGTGTTGTAAAGCTTTCTTCCGTACAACCTTCCGCGTCTCCATTAGCGTTGTAGGGCACAATGCTGACATAATACGTGGTTTCGTATTCTAGAGAGCCAAGGTCTAAGGATTGTACATTTCCGACATCTTGATTATCAATAATTTCAGTGCCACCTGAAGTGATTCCTACTGAAACGGTATAACCATCAACCAGCACACTAGCAGGACTCCACTCTAAAACCACATCTTCATCAACGTCAACTGCTTGATCTAAAGGCGATGTTAAGGATGCATTACAATTTGGAATCGCTGTTGTATCAACACAAGAAATATCAATATCAAGAGGTACGTACCCATTAGTCGCACAGCTTGCAGAAATATCAGCATCTACATAAATCGTTAAGGTACTTCCTGTTGATACAAATGAAAGTCCTGTTAAATCCCCATTATTACCATAAGGATTACTGCCATTCAAATTTGTAACACCATCAGAATCAATAACCACAAATTCATCCCAATTCACTTCTACAAAACCAGCGTTCACTTGAGCAGTAATCTGAGAACCATTGGTACTTTGAAAACTATAAACAGTGATGTCGTTATTAGCATAACAAAAGGTCACATTAACAGGACCATCTTCGCAAACCACATCGACAGGACAGGAACTATTAGTAATGAGATTAAAATCGGTAATTTCAAAACAATAATCATTGATATTTTGAACTTTCACATAAATTGTAGCTACTTGTTGCGTAGGCGAGTATGCCGTTGGATTCGAAATAGCATTGGAACCATTATAAGCCGAACTCAAATCTGGATAATAGTTAATGATGAAGTTCGCTTCTGGAACACCGCCTAACATTTCATCAGTAACCGACGTTAAATCATAAGTCGCATTGGTCCCACAATTAAATAAATCTGACGGTTCTACTAAAGCTGGAGTAATACCTTCATTAACAACAACGCTCGCTGTACCAGTACATCCTGTGGCAATATCAGTAACAGTTACAGAATACGTTCCAGCGGTAAACACCACTATTTCAGGGTCTGTTGCACCTGTACTCCAAGCGTAAGTATACAAATCACTCACACCATTAACAAAAGGCGTTAAGACAATCTCAGAACCTGAACAAACCGTATAAGGACCGTTGAAATCCACATTAGGGACCATATTGGCAATTAATGTCAAAGTCGCAATTCCGACATTTCCGGAACCGCCTTGCTCTACTCGAACATAAATAATTTCAGGAGTGCTGGTATTTGTATAATTTGTAGGATTAGATATTGGATTGACTTCAGCAATAGCATTCGTTTCCGACTGATAGTATGTAAAAGTATAACCAGAAATATCCTGAACACCTAGGATGGTCTCGTTCAACATGGTTAGGTCAAACACCTCTGTTCCATTTGGGCCTTGAGTACAAACTTCGATGGTTACATCCTGTACACTCAAACAAGTGATATCAACTATTAAATCTAAACTGGCGGTCGTAAAACAGGTCCCTGAAGATGAACTCACTCTTACGTATATTGTTTGTAGATAAGGGGTAATATTCGAGTAATTGAGCGGTAGCGCATTGGCACCTGCATCGGCATCAAATAGTGTCTCATGAAACGTCACCAGCAAATCAGGTACATTACTACCATTTATAATCTCTGATAGCTTACTAGACAAGTCAAAGTTCATGAAACCATCACCATCATTATCACATTGAACAAATGGTGTAGGTGGCACAAAATCATTGAAATTTGCATCTGTAACTTCAAATGAAGTAAATACCGAACATCCAAATTCAGTGATCACCTGAAATTGATAGGATCCCGTTTGAGTGATATCTAAATCTGGATTTTCTTCATTCGGAATTAAAATTCCATCATAATACCAAGCAAAAGTGTTACCTGTTGCAGAAAAACCAGAATCAACATTGAGTGTTGTTCCATTACAAAGTGTATAGACATCCAATAAATCAATATTGGGAACACCATTTACAATTAAATCAAAAGACGTTTGCTCAAAGTTACCAGTTGCTAATTGATTAACATTAACATATATGGTTTGTGGGTTGGTGAAATTTGTAAAAGGGCTTGGAAGAGGATTCGTTTGATTATCCGCATCTATTTGTGTTAAATAATAGGACACTTCATAATTGGCAGGATTTAAATTACCTAATATTTCAGCGTCTTTGGATTGTAAATCGAAAACCGCTGAACCACCACCAAGATCGTCACAAGCCAGAAAATCTGAAGGTTGATTAATTGTGAAAGGTCCTGCAACGCAAAGCACTTCTGCCAACCAACCTGAACTCGTACCTGCACCATCACTTACAAAGTTTAAGGTTAAACAACCCGTTGGATTAGACGCTTGTGATGGTGGAAGATTGGGGGAAGTACCAGAATATTGAGCAATAAGCTGACTACTTGTTGAATCACCGTTATATACATAAAGGATATCGGTCTGCGTTTGCGTAGAAAATTCAATTAAAGAAAAAATTACTTGTCCGCCTGCTTCTTGCGGACAAAGGGTCAATGTTAAGTTTTCATTGTTTCCGTAATTGGCATTGGATCCACCAGAATCTGTTAAAAGAAAATTGCATTCGGTCCAACTACCATTTTGCATGGTAAGTTCTTGCGTAAAGCTTAAACAGGTAAAAAACAAAAAAGCAAAGCGTAAAAATTGTTTCATAATCAATTGTTTTGGTTGGGTTGTTTTAAGTAGAAATAATTACAGTAAATGGAGACACTTATATAACAAGCCACTTTAGAAAATTCCTACTATAAAAATTTAAAAAAATTGACTGCCTTGTAAAACCTTTGTTTTAGTGTAATTTTGTAGGGATATAAATATACTTAATTGTAAATAGAATGCCGCATAAAATAATAACAAGTACCCAGAATGCCCTAGTAAAACAAATACTTGTTTTAAAGGATAAATCAAGAGAACGTAAAAAGTCTGGTTTATTTATTATTGAAGGCCAAAGAGAATTATCACTAGCCATTAAAGCTGATTATAAAATTCAAACACTGTTATTTTGTGCTGATTTCATTGAAGAATCCGAAATACAAAATTTGGAATTAGTTGATGCCTCTATGATTGCCATATCAAAAGAGGTCTTTCAAAAATTAGCGCATCGTGGAACGACCGAAGGCATCATTGCGATTGCTCATGGTAAATCACGTGAAATCCAACAATTAGAATTTCAGCGTAAAAATCCGCTCATACTGGTAGCTGAAGCACCTGAAAAACCCGGTAATATTGGTGCGCTTTTGCGTACGGCTGATGCTGCAAACGTAGACGCAGTGATTATCGCTAATCCGAAAACGGATTTATATAATCCTAATATTATAAGATCAAGTGTGGGTTGCGTATTTACGAATCAAATAGTGATGGCAGACACCAAAACTATTATCACCTATTTAAAATCCCAAAATATTTTCATTTACTGTGCGGCACTTCAAGCATCTGTTCAGTACGACTCACAAGATTACAAGAAGGCAACTGCCATCGTTGTTGGAACTGAAGCTACGGGACTCAGTGATGACTGGTTAGAACATGCAACGCAAAATATCATCATTCCTATGCAAGGGGACATAGACAGTATGAACGTGTCTGTTGCTGCAGGCATTCTCATTTTTGAAGCCAAAAGGCAGCGACAGTTTATTTAAGCACTTTTTTGAACACTGTGCCACTATCTGAAATGAGTTCTATCAGATACATTCCATGATCCCAATTTGAAAAATCAACGCTTATAGTCTCTTCGTTATTTACAGATGTTGATAATAGCAATTGACCATTCATATTGTAAACCACAATTCCCTTTATGCGTTTTTGTGGGCTTTCAATAAATAATTGATCATTGATGGGATTAGGGTAAAGTGTGATCTCATGTATTTGTTGGTCTTCAAGACTTAATAAATCAGGGTTGATTGTAATACGGAAACTATTAGTGATTCGCGTTCCTGTGTAAGCATTTTCCATACTGACATAAATAGTTTCCAACGCAGACGTATTGATATAAGTTTGCGGGTTTGCAATTGGATTGATTCCTAATTCTGCATCTGATTGCGAGGTATGATACTGAAATAAAAAAGAATACATTGTGGTATCTATACTTCCAAGCATCAGAGCTTCACTTTGAGTAAGATCAAATATTTCTATGCCATTATCATCTAAATCCACAATCGCTATATCTTGTGGATTTTGATCCATCACTGGAAATGCACCAAAAGAATCATTGCGCACAAAAAGTGCAGAATCTAATGCGGTATCTATAGCATCGGCGGCGACTATTTTAATTGAGTAAGGACTCCCAATCTCTAAATCACCTACAAGCGTAAAAACTTGTGTTTGGCCATTTAAATCAATAGGAGATTGTTCTGCAGGAATGGATGGCGCGAAATTAACCAAATAGTTGTAGCGTTCAAAATACTGGGAGTTCATAGGTGGACATACCTCACTTACACCTCCATTCACAGTTGTAATAGAAATAGGCGTGTTAGTACCAGGAACCAAAGCTATATTTTCTGTCACACCTGTAGACAGATTCGTAATATATACAGCGAAAGCATCAGAGAACGTACATTCGAACGTACCAGTATAATCCTCAGAAGCTAATAAAAAATCCAAGCTTATCATTTCAACATTTGCGACAAAATCAAACTCCAGAAGCGATGCATTCCAAGAAGTCGTACCAAATGAAGCATCTAATTGTGGGTCTCCTAACCAATCGAAACTTCCAGTGCTCACTTGACTCGTATTAGGACCTGCAATAAGATCAACGTCTCCCGTTGCCAAAACGATACCTTGCTCTAAGGGGAATAAAGAACCTGTGTAGCTGAATGTTCCAATACCATTTTCCGAACCAAAATTATTACCAGAACTCAGGTTAAAATTTGTTGCAGGGAAATTCGGATTTCCAATGAGACTATTTTGAATCACCACTTGAGGGTCTGTACTACCAACAATGGTCATTTGCGAAAAACCAAAAAAGGATGTCATCATTAAAAATGTAAATAGAACTATTTTCATAACTGTAGGTGCTTTTATTTAATGTAAATTTGCTATCACGGGAAAGATACGATTTTTTTATTGCCTTATGAACTCAAACATATTATTCGCTTTAATTATAGGTATTATCATCACTAATTTTATCGTTGATAAAGTATTGGACTATCTCAATGCAAAACATTACAATGATCCTATTCCACAGGAATTAAGCGATGTGTATGACAAGGATGCCTACAAAAAGTCTCAAGCTTATAAAAAAACAAATTATAAGTTTGGTTTTTGGAGCTCTTTATTTTCTTTAGTCCTTACACTTGGCTTTCTAGTATTTGATGGCTTTGAAATTGTAGATAGTATTGCAAGAAATTACAGCAATCATCCCGTTGTTATCGCGCTTATTTTCTTCGGAATCATTATGTTGGGAAGTGATCTTATTGCAACACCTTTTAGTTATTATAAAACCTTTGTGATTGAAGAAAGGTTCGGTTTCAATAAAACGACACGAAGTACATTTTGGTTAGATAAGGTAAAGGGTCTCTTGATGATGGCTGTAATTGGTGGCGGCATATTGGCCTTAATTGTTTGGTTTTATCAACTAACACAAGCATCCTTTTGGTTATATACTTGGGGCGTGATTACAGTCTTCACCTTGTTTATGAACATGTTCTACTCTAAGCTTATTGTGCCTATTTTTAATAAACAAACACCCTTAGAAAACGGTACGCTTCGCGATCGAATTTCTGAGTATGCCAATTCTGTTGGATTCAATCTTGAAAAGATTTTTATTATCGATGGCTCCAAACGAAGTACGAAAGCTAACGCGTATTTTTCAGGCTTCGGAAAAGAAAAACGGGTCACTCTTTTCGATACCTTGGTCAATGAATTAGATGATGAAGAAATTGTCGCGGTCTTAGCGCATGAAGTAGGACATTACAAAAAACATCATATTATCATCAATTTATTGGCATCTGTTGTTTTAACAGGTTTGACGCTTTATTTATTATCTATTTTTATCTCGAACCCATTGCTATCACAAGCTTTAGGTGTCGAAAAAGCGAGTTTCCATGTAGGCCTGATTGCTTTCGGATTGCTATACGCACCTATTTCAGAAATAACAGGATTATTCATGAATTACTTGTCGCGTAAATTTGAATATCAGGCCGATAATTTTGCCAAAGAAACCTTTGCAGCCGCACCTTTAATAAGTTCTTTAAAAAAATTATCTAGAAATAGTTTGAGCAATTTAACGCCACATCCTGCTTATGTTAGAGCGCATTACTCACATCCTACTTTATTGGATAGAGTTAAAAATTTAAGAACGAAGACCAATTGATACCGCTGTTTTCTTGTCCTAAACAAAACTGACAAAACTCATTGCACAATACATTTCTTATGCTTACTTTAGTTCTATGACAGAAGAAGCTATAGAAAAAGAAAATGCTGAAATTGCTAAAGCCTACAAGGAGCTTCTTAAAGTAAGTTACCAAACGCTTACCAAAGAAGATAAAAAACTCATTCGCCATGCCTTTGAGGTGGCTTTGGATGCCCATAAAAATCAGCGTCGTAAATCTGGAGAAGCCTATATCTTCCACCCTATTGCTGTGGCAAAAATTGTAGCAAGTGAAATTGGTCTTGATGGTACTTGTATTGCAGCAGCGTTACTTCATGATGTGGTTGAAGATAATCCCGATTACAGCATCGATGATATCGAACGCTTGTTCGGTGAAACCGTAGCGCGCATTGTAGATGGATTAACGAAGATTTCCTCTTTAAGTAAAGATGCGAACGTCTCGACACAAGCTGAGAATTTCCGAAAAATGCTTCTAACGCTCAATGATGATGTGCGTGTGATTATTATAAAAATAGCAGATCGGCTTCACAATATGCAGACCATGGATTCCATGCGTCGCGATAAGCAAGAAAAAATAGCCTCTGAAACCTTATATATTTATGCCCCTTTAGCCCATAGAATTGGACTCTACAACATAAAAACAGAACTCGAAGATCTTGGATTAAAGTACACAGAACCTGAAGTTTACAATGATCTTTTGGAGAAAATGCAGGAAAGCAAAGAAGCGCAAGACGACTATATTAAGACCTTCTCAAAAGCGATCAAAGATTCTTTGGATAAAGAAGGCTTGAACTATGAAATCAAAGGGCGACCAAAATCCATTTACTCGATTCGAAAGAAAATTGTAAAACAAGGTGTGGATTTTGATGAAGTTTACGACAAATTTGCTGTCAGGATTATTTATAAATCCGATTATAAAAACGAAAAATTCTTGGCTTGGAAAATCTATTCCATAGTGACTGATAATTTTATTCCTAACCCAACCAGATTAAGAGATTGGATTTCATCACCAAAATCTACAGGTTATGAAGCACTTCACATTACAGTTATGGGACCTAAAAGTCGCTGGGTAGAAGTTCAAATTCGAAGTGAACGTATGAACGAAATAGCTGAAAAAGGCTATGCTGCGCACTACAAGTATAAGCAAGGAAATGCAGAAGATGCTTTAGATACATGGATAGATAAACTTCAGGAAGCTTTAGAAAGCAATGAAACCAATGCTGTTGATTTTGTTGAACAATTCAAACTGAATTTATATTCCAAAGAAATATTCGTATTCTCGCCTAAAGGTGAACTCAAATCACTTCCTAAAGGGGCTACACCTCTAGATTTTGCGTTTAGTATTCACACAGAAGTTGGTATGAAAACAAGAGGCGCTAAAGTCAATGGAAAATTAGTGCCTTTGAGTTATGAATTAAATAGTGGTGAGCAAGTTGAGATATTGACTTCAGAAACCGTTAAGCCAAACAGAAACTGGTTGGATTATGCGACAACGGCAAGAGCGAGAAGTAAAATCAAATCGTCTCTAAAAGCGGAGAAGAAAGACGTGGCTGAAGAAGGCAAGGAAATTTTAAGACGAAAATTAAAACAACTTAAAATTTCCCTAGATGAAAAATCTGTGAACGAGATGGTCAATTACTTTAAACTGAAAACCAGTTTGGATTTATTCTACCGTGTTGGTATAGGTACCATCGATAATAAAATGCTCAAAGATTACGCATCGTCCCGTAGTAATATGTTTATGAGTTACATCAAAAACAAAATACGGAAACCAACAGTTGCTCCAGATTTGGATAAGGACGAGATTACTTCTAAGTATGATCAACTAGTATTTGGAAAAGAAGAACAGAAATTGGATTATAAATTGTCTGAATGCTGTAATCCTATTCCAGGTGATCCTGTATTTGGCTTTTTAACTATTAATGATGGCATAAAAGTTCACAAGAAAAATTGTCCAAATGCCTTAAGCTTGCAATCCAATTATGCGTATCGTATCATGCAAGCAAAATGGATTGACTCTTCACAACAAGAGTTTGCGACGCAAATCAAACTCTCTGGAATTGATAATTTAGGATTGGTCAATAATATCACCAAAGTCATTTCTTCCAACATGCATGTAAATATGAAAAGTATCAGTTTTGAATCTGATGACGGTGTGTTCACAGGAAAAATCAATGTTGTGGTTACGAACAATACGATGCTCAATAAGCTGATTGAAAATCTCAAAAAAATTAATGGGATAGATAAAGTTAGTAGAGTATAAAAATTGTGTAAATTTGCACCTTGAATTATGAGTAAGAAAACAGAACAGACAAATCAAGAGATTGTAAAAAACGTCTTTACAAAGTTTCTTGAGGAAAAAGGGCATAGAAAAACGCCTGAGCGCTATGCTATTCTTCAAGAGATATATGATAGTGAAGAACATTTTGATATAGAATCATTGTATATCAAAATGAAAAACAAGAACTACAGAGTAAGTCGTGCAACCCTTTATAATACGATTGAGATTTTGATGGAATGTGCTTTGGTTAGAAAACACCAATTTGGTCAGAATCAAGCGCATTATGAAAAGTCTTATTTCGACAAGCAACATGATCACGTCATATTAACCGACAGTGGTGAAGTTATCGAATTCTGTGATCCTCGAATTCAAAGCATAAAAAAAACAATTGAAGAGGTGTTTGATATTTCCATCTCAAACCACTCCCTCTATTTTTACGGCACAAAAAATAAACCAACCAACTAATTTAATTACAAAATGGCAGTAGATTTACTACTAGGATTACAATGGGGCGATGAAGGCAAAGGAAAAATTGTCGATGTACTCACCTCCAAATACAACATTATTGCGCGTTTTCAAGGTGGACCAAATGCAGGACACACCTTAGAATTTGATGGCATCAAACATGTCTTGAGAACGATTCCTTCTGGTATTTTTCATAGCGATTCTATCAATGTTATTGGGAATGGTGTGGTCATAGATCCTGTGGTATTTGTTCAAGAATTAGATGGTCTCGATCAATTCGATATTGATTATAAATCCAAACTCATCATCTCACGCAAAGCACACGTGATTTTACCAACACACCGCTTATTGGATGCCGCTTCAGAGACGGCTAAAGGCAAAGCAAAAATTGGTTCAACGCTGAAAGGTATTGGACCAACATATATGGATAAAACAGGTCGTAACGGTATTAGAATTGGCGATCTAGAACTGCCTAATTGGAAAGAAAAATACCGAGCGCTTGCGAATAAACACGAAGCGATGATTGGATTCTACAACGTCGATATCCAATACAATTTAAAAGAATTAGAAGATGAGTTTTTTGCAGCCGTAGAGCGACTTAAAGAACTTCAGTTTATTGATAGTGAAGAGTATTTAAATCAAGCCCTCAAAAACGACCAAACAATTTTGGCCGAAGGTGCACAAGGTTCATTACTGGATATAGATTTTGGAACGTATCCATTCGTCACATCATCCAATACCACAGCATCTGGCGCTTGTACAGGTCTTGGTGTGGCACCAAATAAAATTGGTGAAGTTTTTGGAATTTTTAAAGCGTATACAACTCGTGTAGGATCTGGTCCCTTCCCTACCGAATTATTTGATGACACTGGTGCTGAAATGGCACGAATTGGTCATGAATTTGGAGCAGTTACTGGACGTCCGAGACGTTGCGGATGGTTGGATTTAGTCGCTTTGAAATATGCTTGCCAAGTGAATGGCGTTACACAATTAAGTATGATGAAAGGTGATGTACTCTCTGGTTTTAAAACCTTAAAAGTGTGTACAGCCTATAATTATAAAGGAGAAGTGATTTCTCATTTGCCATTCAATATTGAAGAAGAGAACGTTACACCTATCTACACAGAATTTAAGGGCTGGAAAGAAGACCTTACTAAAATGCGTGCGGTTTCTGAATTCCCAAAGGAATTGAATGATTACATTTCTTTTCTCGAAAAGGAATTGGAAATCCCAATCACCATTGTTTCTGTTGGACCTGATAGAACACAGACCATCAATAGATAGGTATTAAAAATCTGTTAAGGCATACTATTCCCTTCGGATTATAGTTATTTTTGGCATAAAACCATTTACCTTGAATCTAGTTTTTAGATATATAATTGTTGCAGTTTGTTGTTTATCAGCACTCTACTCCTATTCTCAGAAACCAAAAAAAATATATATTGAATATTCAGGTTTTACGGTTAAGGATTCCCTAACTGGACCGAACGTCGTGACGTTTGTAAGAAGTGATCAATCCCAAATACATATTGTTCATGAAGGTGTAGACATGTGGTGTGATAAAGCCTTGTATTATCAAAATGAAGACTTTATTGAGGCTTTTAGTAATGTACGAATGAAACAAGGCGACACGATTAATATGACCTCCAAATATGTAGAATATAGTGGGATTACACAACTCGCTTTTGCTGCTGGCGATGTTGTTTTAACAGAACCACAATCGGTGTTAACTACAGACACACTGTATTTTAATAGGATCAAACAGCAAGCGTATTACAAAAGCAAAGGAAAAGTGGTTCGTGATTCCTCAGGGACGATTACAAGTCAGATAGGTCGTTACTACATGAATGACAGGAAATATCGCTTTTTGAAGGATGTTGTATTAGTCAATCCCGAATACACACTTGAGACCAATCAACTTGACTTTTATTCTGAAACAGGACATGCCTATATGTACGGACCTTCGACCATTGTTGGTGATGTCAGCAAAATCTATTGTGAACGTGGTTTTTATGATACCAATAATGACACCGGCTACTTTATAAAGAATTCAAAAATCAATTATGATAATCGCGAAATTGAAGGTGACAGCCTCTATTTTGATAGGAATAAAAGTTTTGCTTCGGCATCAAATAATATTAAAGTCACAGATACGATCAATAATAGTGTGATTAAAGGGCACTATGCAGAAGTGTTTCGTGCCAAAGACTCGGTATTTATTACAAAAAGAGCGCTGGCAATTTCAGTTCAAGAAACAGATTCGATCTACATTCATGCAGATACCTTAATGGTGACTGGAAAACCAGAACACCGGATTACAAGAGCCTATTACAATGCCAAGATGTATAAAAGTGACATGAGTGGTAAGGCAGATTCTATACATGCAGATCACAAAACTGGTTTAACACAACTCATCAATTTAAAACGATTTTCAGATGGTGATGCCTTTTCAACCAAGCGGAAACCAATCATCTGGAATTTAGGGAATCAAATGACGGGTGACACGATTCACCTCATTTCGAATGTAGAAAAAGAACAACTGGACTCTCTTAAAGTTTTCGACAATGCCTTTCTGATAAGTAAAGACACACTAAGTCAGGATGGTTATAATCAGATTAAAGGGCAAAAACTCATTGGACTCTTTGAGGATAATGAATTGTATAATGTGGATATTATCAAAAATGCTGAAGTCATTTATTATACACGAAATGAAACAGATACGACATTAATAGGGATTAACAAATCGAAATCTGGAAGTATCAATTTACAATTTGATGGACCTTATAAGAACATTACTTTAATCAATCAAATAGATGGTGATATTTATCCTGAGTCTCAATTTCCTGAAAATGCCCGAAGGTTTCGCGGATTTGATTGGCGAGGCGATGAACGCCCCATAAGTGTTGAAGATTTGTTTAGCGATGATCCACCTTTAATACTTCCTACAATCAAAGGTTTAGCACCATTTGTTGAAGATGAAGAGTTTATTAATGAAGCGTTGTTAGAACGTGTGGAGGAAGCTGGTAAAAAAGATAAAGACGAAGTCAATAAGGCAGGAAGACAGCTAAAGAGTTTTAAAAAAATTCAACCTAAACAGGACCAAACAAAAAAGAAAACGCCTAAATTGAATGCGCCTTTAATTAATAAAAAAGGGAATTAGTGAAAGCAGATTTTCTTAAATATCAGGCTCAAACAACACCACATCCTTTAGCCATGAACATTTCTCATGCTGAAGGATCTTATATTTACGACACAGATGGTAAAGCGTATCTTGATTTTGTAGCAGGTGTTTCAGCTTGTAGTTTAGGTCACCGACATCCGAGGGTCGTGAATGCTATTAAAACACAATTAGACCGTTACATGCACGTCATGGTCTATGGCGAATATATCCAAGAACCTGCTGTAGAACTGGCGAAACTTTTAGCACAACACCTTCCAAAGAGTCTGGAAACAACGTATTTAACTAATTCTGGAACGGAAGCCATTGAAGGCGCCATAAAATTAGCAAAACGCGCTACTGGTCGTGGAAATATAATTGCCGCTCATAAGGCCTATCACGGAAATACCATGGGTGCTATGAGTGTCATGGGCACCGAAGAAAGAAAACGAGCTTTTAGACCTTTAATTCCTGGCGTGAGTTTTATCAACTTTAATCAGGTTGAAGAGCTCGATAGCATCAATTCTGATACTGCTGCAGTTATTCTGGAAACCATTCAAGGTGGTGCTGGTTTTATCGAGCCTCAAGCAGATTATCTCAAAAAGGTGAAGTCACGCTGCGAACGTGTTGGCGCCTTATTAATATTAGATGAGATACAACCGGGTTTTGGTAGAACAGGTCGACTTTTTGGGTTTGAAAATTACGACTGTATCCCAGATATTTTGGTCACTGGAAAAGGCCTTGGAGGCGGCATGCCTATTGGTGCCTTTACAGCCTCTAATAAACTCATGTGTTTGCTTCAAGAGCAACCAAAATTAGGACACATCACAACTTTTGGCGGTCACCCAGTGATTGCAGCCGCAGCGTTAGCTACAGTGAAAGAGATTACGACGTCTAACTTAATGTCTCAGACCCTAGAAAAAGAAGCGCTTATCCGTAAACATTTACAACATCCTTTAATTACTGAAATTCGTGGTAAAGGACTTATGCTTGCAGCGATTTTGCCATCTTCAGCGATTGCAGATGAGGTAATTTTAACATGTCAACAACACGGATTAATATTGTTTTGGCTACTTTTTGAACCACGTGCTATCCGAATTACACCGCCTTTAACCATTTCAAACGATGAAATTATTGCTGGTTGCCAGATCATTTTAAATGTTTTAAATACTATTTCGGCATAGTTTGTGCATTTAAGACTTCATCATAATTGATTGATATTTTGACACATAGAATGGTTTATGTTAACCAACACTAAAGCTGTTAATTAATTTGTTGAAAACATTAAACTCAAAAATTCAAAATTTTAGTCGATAACAGTACTTTTAATTAAACAAACAATGCTACTTGCTTATGGAGTTTAGTCTACCTGAAGACAACAACAAAATTTCGCTTACCCGATTTGAATCGATGCTTAAAACCAATAATGTTTTATTCTTTGATTCAGCAGAATTCGAGAACATTATTCACCATTATCTTGAAATCGGTAAAATAGCTTTAGCTAAAAAAGCTGTTAAGTTAGGTTTAGAACAACACCCTTCTTCTACCAATTTGAAATTGTTTCAAACGGAATTGTTTGTAATGGAGGACAAATTTGATGAAGCCAATAGATTGCTTGAAGCGCTTCATAATTTGGAACCCTTAAACGAAGAAATTTATATTCAAAAAGCCAATGTGCTCTCTAAGCAAGATGAACACGAAAAAGCAGTTCATACCTTGTTGGCTGCGATTGATCTTGCCGACAAAGATGAAGGTATCGCTGATTTATATGCATTGGTAGGTATGGAATACCTATTCCTAGATCAATTCGATAATGCGCGATCTTATTTTAAAAAGTGTTTGGATATTGATCTAGAGGACTATTCTGCCTTGTATAATATCATTTACTGTTATGATTTCTTAGATGAAAATGATGAGGCCATTACATTTCTGAATACTTATTTAGATAAAAATCCTTATTGTGAAGTCGCTTGGCATCAATTAGGCCGACAATATTTTACCATTAAAGACTATGATAAAGCTCTAGTAGCATTCGATTTTGCCATTATCTCAGATGATAGTTTTGTGGGTGCTTACCTCGAGAAGGGAAAGGTGCTAGAGAAAAAGAAGTTGTATCATGAAGCAATTGAAAACTATAAAATCACCCTAGCATTAGATGAACCTACGTCTTTTGCACTTTTGCGAATTGGTCATTGTTATGACAAATTAGGTAACGATGAATTAGCAGTACAGTATTACTATAAAACCGTTCATGAAGATCCACTTTTAGATAAAGGCTGGATTGCGATCACTAAGTTTTACAATAAAAAGCAAAACTATCAAAAGGCATTGTTTTACATCAACAAAGCGATTAATATTGATGGCGAAAATGTTGTATACTGGAAACTTTATGCCCAAATAAATCACCGACTTAATTTTCTAGAAGAAGCTGAACGTGGCTATAAAAAAGCCTTAGATTTGGGTAATTATGAACTTCAGACATGGTTGTCTAGAGCTGATATTTTAATTTCTCTGGGAGAATATGACGCCTCAGTTATTAATTTGATTCAAGCGGCAGAATTTTATCCAGAAACTGCAGAGATTGAATTTCGTTTAGCAGGTTTACATTTTACATTGCATGAAAGCAGTAAAGGTCATTACCATCTGAAAAATGCGTTATTACTGAATAGTGACTATGACTTTATTATAGAGGAACTGTTTCCAAATATCTTGCAAAAGCCTTCGGTACAAAAAGTCATTTCAGAAACAAGAAAATAACAGCTTTCTTCACTTTCTTTTGAAAGAAACGACCGAAAAAACGTCAACAATTTCATACTTTTACGCAAGCCATTAGACTTTCACATGCGAAGAACATTTAAAGACTACCTTTTAGTAACCTTCAAGGGCATTGCCATGGGAGCAGCAGATGTTGTTCCAGGTGTTTCGGGCGGTACAATTGCTTTCATTTCTGGTATTTATGAAGAGTTAATAGAAAGCATAGATCGCTTAGATATGAGCGTCTTTAGAATATGGAAAGATCATGGTATAAAAGCCGCATGGCGCGCTATTAATGGCCCTTTTTTACTTGCCTTGTTTTCTGGAATAGCGATTAGTATTTTATCATTGGCTAAACTCATTAAGTGGTTATTACATAATGAACCTATCTTGTTATGGTCGTTCTTTTTTGGCCTTGTATTGGCAAGTATTTGGTATATCGGTAAACAAATAAAAACATGGTCACCGATGATCATTTTAGCTGTAGTTATAGCTACTATCCTCTCCTACTTCATCACTTTAGCCGAACCCTTTGCATCACCAGATAGCTCTTTGTATTTACTGTTTTGTGGTTTTATCGCAATCATTGCAATGATTTTACCAGGTGTGTCTGGAGCCTTTATTTTATTAATACTTGGAGCATATGAAACCGCTATTAACACGGTAAATGCGTTAGTTGAAGGCGTTTCCACAGGAAATTTTGACCTATTAAAGGATGCGGTCTTGAAGCTATGCCTCCTAGGAATTGGTGCCATTGTTGGTCTGAAAGTGTTTTCGAAGATCCTAAATTGGATGTTTAAGCATAAAAAAAATCTGACATTGGCTATTCTTACCGGATTTATGATAGGCTCATTGAATAAAATATGGCCATGGAAAGAAGTCCTAAAAACAAGAATTAATTCCGAAGGATTGGAAGTAAGTGTTTTAGATAAGAGCGTCTTACCCACATCCTATAATGGTGACAGTCAATGGGCATATGCGCTTATCTTCATGTGTATTGGTTTTACGCTCATATTGGTTTTAGAACATTTAGGTAAGAAAAAAGCGGATTTATAATGCAAAGCACTAGAACCCTCAAAGATCGTATATTCCTTATTATCAAAGGTCTGGGCATGGGTGCTGCGAATAAAGTTCCTGGTGTTTCTGGAGGTGTGGTCGCGTTTGTTGCAGGCTTTTATGAAGAATTTATTTATTCCTTGCAACGGGTAAATAAAACGGCTCTAAAACTTTTATTTAATGGCAGGTTCAAGAGTTTTTATAGGTACATCAACGGGAAGTTCTTAGGACTGCTTTTCTTCGGAATGATTGTGAGCTATTTTAGTGTTTCTAAAATATTGGATTACTTTCTTAAAAACCATGAACTGTATGTTTGGAGTTTATTCTTTGGGATGATCATTGGCTCCATATATTATATCAACAAGGACTTCCATGATTGGAATTATAAGAGCATTTTATCCTTAACTGTCGGAATTTTATTAGGGATTGGTATTAGTTTTTTAGATCCAGCAACCGAAAACGACCATTTGCTTTTTGTGTTTTTCTGTGGGATTATTAGTGTTTCAGGTATGACACTTCCTGGGTTTTCGGGATCTTTCATACTGATTCTATTAGGCAACTATGTACTGCTTTTAGTAGATTCGGTGAATGCGCTCTACGATACATTCTCAGAAATTTTTTCTGGAGATTTCAGTTTTATTCATAATGAGCTTCGGATGAGACTGCTTAAAGTCTTGGGAGTTTTTACGCTAGGATCTGTGACAGGTCTTGTGACCTTTTCACATGTATTGAATTATGTCCTGAAGCATTATAAAAGTATTACAACAGCGTCCATCATCGGGTTCATTATTGGCTCACTAGGGGTTGTATGGCCTTGGAAAACGACTATTTATAAAACCTTGAGTGACGGACAACTCCTATTAGATTCAAGAGGGGAAAAAATCATTTCAAATTATGAAAGGTTTTTGCCTGAATGGCAATCACAAACTCAAATAGCCATAGGTTTTATAATTCTTGGGATATTGATAGTGTTGGCCTTAGAATGGTATGGTCAGCGAACAAACAAAATGCATGCATAGACTTGGACTTATAGGTAAGAATATTTCATATTCATTTTCGAGAACTTATTTCAATCAAAAGTTTCAAAATGAACAACTACCCTATACCTATGAAAATTTCGACCTAGAATCTATTTCGGAGTTGAAGACCATCATTCATGACCAATCAGATATTTTAGGGTTCAATGTGACGATACCTTACAAGGAACAAGTGATTCCGTTACTGGATACAATTGATAAAAAAGCAAAACGCATTGGTGCCGTTAATACCATTACAGTAGATAAAAACAAGCAATTAAAAGGCTATAATACCGATTGTTACGGGTTTAAAAAATCCATAAAACCCTTATTAGAAGCACATCATAAGAAAGCACTTATTTTAGGAACTGGTGGTGCATCAAAAGCCATAGCATATGCACTCAAAAAGCTAAAAATAAAGTTTGATTATGTCTCAAGAACACCTAATGACCTGGCCACTTTTACGTATGAAGAACTCTCTTCTAAAATACTATCCACATACACAGTAATTATTAACTGTACTCCAGTTGGCACTTTCCCTAATGTTAATGCGTGTCCGAAGATACCTTATGATGGCATTACATCAAAACATTTACTATACGATCTTATTTACAATCCCGAAGAAACCGAGTTTCTCAGACTTGGAAAACGTCAAGGTGCTAAAATCAGTAATGGTTATCAAATGTTGGTCTACCAAGCTGAAAAAGCCTGGCGTATCTGGAATTCCTCCTTATAACGACTCTAATTACCACAAGTTTTTTGTAAATCAGTCGCTTGTTAGTATATTAGCCTTCTAACACAAAAAACATTGAAAAATGTCGGAGAAGGAAAACCTGCAAGACGCAGACGGAACGAAAGAATCTAACCAAGTTGAGACATCTCAAACAGATGACACAAACACTACAGAAGCAGCTATGACAGACAGCGATCAAGAGACCACAACCGTGGAAGATCAAAGGAGTCAAGAGGTATCTGCATCAGAAGTAGAAAGCAAAACAGAAGCACAGGAAGCTAAAGAAAGCGTTGCGGAAAATTCAGAAAAAAAAGCTTCGGATGCTCATGTAGATGAAATAGACGAAGCCAATGCTGAGGACGCAGAAGATGAAAGCAACGCTGAACGTCATGAATTGGAATCCAAGGATTATCATGCCATGTCTATGGAACAACTTGCTATTGAACTAGAGCAGCTCATTGAGAACCATAAGATTCAAAATATAAAAGCACAAGTTGACGAGATCAAATCAGAGTTTAACTCAAAATTTGATGCCTTACTGGATGAAAAAAAAGAAGAATTTGTGAGTGAGGGTGGTAATGAAATAGACTTCTACTATGCCTCTCCTGTTAAAAAGCGTTTTAATGCTGCTTATAAGACTTATAGAAATAAACTCAACGCTTACTACAAAGAGCGTGAAAACAATTTACAGGCTAATCTTGACAACCGATTGAAGATCATTGAGGAAATCAAAGGACTTATCAATGTTGAAGAAAATATAAACACAACTTATAAGCACTTTAAGGACTTACAAGAACAATGGCGAAACGCTGGGCCAATTCCTAGAGATCGATACAACAATGCTTGGAATTCTTATCATCACCATGTGGAAATTTTTTATGATTTTCTCCATTTGAATCGTGATTTGCGGGATATGGATTTTAAGCATAACCTAGAGCAAAAAACCAAAATCATAGAACGCGCAGAAGAATTAGCGAAAGATGATAATATCAATCGATCTTTTAGAGAATTACAAGTATTACACAAACTTTGGAAAGAAGATTTAGGACCTGTTGCAAAAGAACATCGTGAAGCTATTTGGGAACGATTTAGTAATGCCACAAAAACTATTCATGACAAGCGTCAAGCATATTATGCCGATTTGGACAAGGCTCGTGAAAAGAATTTAGAGCGAAAAGAAGACATCATTTCTAAAATTGAGGCGATTGCTTCAGACACAAGTAGTTCGCATCAAGCTTGGCAAAAAAAGATCAAGGCTATTGAAGCATTACGCGAAGCGTTTTTCAGTGCTGGCAAAGTTCCTTTAAAGCACAATGAAGCTACTTGGTCTAAATTTAAAGGTGCAGTAAGAGTGTTTAACAGAAATAAAAATGCTTTTTACAAGAGTCTTAAAAAAGACCAGTACGAGAATTTAGAAAAGAAGAAAGCTCTTATTCAAATTGCATTAGATAATAAAGACAATGAGGATTTTGCTGCTACCACACCTTTGATGAAAAAAATTCAAAGTGATTGGAAGAAGATTGGGCATGTTCCTAGAAAAGACAGCGATAAAATCTGGAAACAGTTTAAAGGCGCATGCAATGCCTATTTTGACAGATTACATGCTGAACGCAACGAAGCCAACAAAGAATTAATGGAGGCTTACGAAAAGAAAAATCAATTGTTAACAGAGGTTAACGCCTTAAAATTATCAGGAACACCAGAAAAGGATATTAAAACGATCAAGGAAAAAATATCGGAATGGAAAGCTATTGGGCATGTTCCTTCGAATAAACGATATATCGATGGTAAGTTCAATAAAGCGCTCGATCAGTTATTCGGACAATTGGATATGGATAAAACCAAATTGGAGATGATCAAGTTTGAAAATAAACTAGAGAGTTTGTCACAACCGAATGACACGAGATTACTTGATAACGAACAAAATTTTATTAGAAAACGAATTTCTGAAATCAAAGGAGAGATTAATCAGTTGGAAAACAACATGCAATTCTTCTCAAATGTTGACGACAGTAATCCGCTGGTAAAAGAGGTTATAAAAAACGTAAATCGTCATAAGAAAGACCTCGATATTTGGCAGGAAAAACTAAAGAAGATTAAAAGTATGTATTAATTACAACACTTTTTAAAAAAATGAAAAGACCATCAAATCGATGGTCTTTTCTCTTTCTCATAGCAATTTAAATCAATCAATTTTATCACTACATACATATCTACGTAATTTTCTAAACTTTGGTTTTAAAACAAAAAAAGAGCACCTTCTTATAAGATGCCCTTTCATCAAAATAATCAATTTTAAAACTTTATGTTGTTGTTTAATCTATATACGCATAGGTTTGGTTTATGGTTTAACAAACTTTTGAGATTATGATAATCTTAACTTTTTTATGGGTCTTAACATTGTATGTCAATAGCACTTTTAAGTACAATTTCACTATCTTTAAATATGGAATTATTGATAGAAACATTTTACAAAGCATTTGACGAATTGGATGCTGAAACCATGGTGTCCTGCTACCATGACGACATCGTATTTGAAGACCCAGCATTCGGTGTTTTAAAAGGAGAACGTGCAGGAAATATGTGGCGCATGCTTTGCGAGTCCCAAAAAGGAAAAGATTTTAGAATTGTTTATTCAAATATCGTATCTCATGGTGATACAGGTAGTGCCATGTGGGAAGCGTTTTATACATTCAGTAAAACAGGACGCAAAGTGCATAATACTATTACGGCACAGTTTGAATTCCATGAAGGAAAAATAATTAAGCACACCGATCATTTCGATTTATATAAATGGTCGAAACAAGCCTTAGGCTTTAAAGGTTTGGTTTTAGGAAGAACCTTATTCTTTAAAAACAAATTAAGGCATAAAACCAATCACTTGTTATCCAAATATGAAAAGCAACTTCCATAAAAAAAGCTACTTGATATGCCTCAAATAGCTTTTGTAATAACCAATATCTGTTTCTTTTTAGGGACTATGTAGTTTACTTTATGTTTCAGTGTTTGATTACATTTTTATAAAATCAAAATGTATACCAAAGTTTTTAAATCAACATAAATTACTGAAATACAGTGCGCTAGAAAGAAGCACAAACAGTCGTTATGGCTTCAGCAAAGCTCAGTCAAGTGAGCTAAGAATATTCAGGTTTTTTACCAATAACTCCTTTATAGAAAGATTTCATAAACTTAAAATCGGCATCAATATTATCGGTGGGATAAAAAGGTTCAGATACATGATTCTGTTTATTTTTAAAGTCTAGCGTAAACATAATAATTGGAACATTTGCTGCCTTTGCTATGTAGTAAAAGCCTGTTTTCCATTCTTGCACTTTTTTTCGCGTACCTTCAGGAGCAAGTGCTAATCGAAACTCCTCTTTATCTTCAAAAAGTTTGGCAATGGCTGTTACTTTGTTCTGTCCGGAAGTACGATCCAAAGGAGAACCTCCTACAGCTCTAAAATAATAGCCAAAAGGCCAAGTAAATAGTTCCTTTTTTCCTACGAAGTTTGTTTTTAAACCGACTACTTTTCTCAAAAGAATGGCAATAAAGAAATCATGCCAACTCGTATGAGGCACTGCGATAATCACAACTTTTTTCAAAGTGTCTTTTGAAAAGGTTTTATTCCCAGTAACGGTCCATCCTAAAATTTTGAAATAGAGAAGTCTGGCTAACCATCGCATATTACATCTTTTGATAAAGTGATTTCAACTTTTCACGCGTCATCTTTTGCTGCCAGTTTTTACCAAGTGCATTTTCCCATAGTGGTACCAACCCTAGTGCCACATCTATCATAATATCAAATTCATCATCATGAAGATTTGCACAAAGTCCTTGTGGTAATTCAATACCATGTTTCTTTTTCATTTGTTTGAACAGCTCAACACCTTCAGGATAAAATTCTTCTAAATGATCAAAAACGATACAGTTACCTATGCCGTGTTTAGTTCCTAACAAATAAGAGAGACCATAGCTCATTGCATGTGCTACGCCCACTTGCGAGTAAGCGATACTCATACCACCATGCCAAGAAGCCATCATTAATTGATCTTGAGCTTCAGTTTCAGACAAGGTATCTTCTATAAAAATCTCGCGACATAATTGAAAAGCTTTTTCGCCATAACTTTTGCTAAAAGCATTCAAGTAAGTCCCATTCAAAGATTCAATACAATGGATATAACAATCCATGCCTGTATAAAACCACTGATCTTTGGGAACACCTTTGGTCAATTCTGGGTCTAAAATAACTTGATCAAAAGGCGTGTAATCAGAATTAATTCCTAATTTTTTCTCAGGACCGGTAAGTACTGTGGTTCGGGAAACTTCAGCACCCGTTCCAGAAATCGTTGGAATTCCAACATGATAAATAGCTGGTGTTTTTACTAAATCCCAACCTTGATAATCTTTTGCTTCGCCTTCATTCGTAAGCATTATGGCTACCGCTTTGGCGAGGTCGAGGATGGTGCCTCCTCCTATTCCAATAATTCCCGATGGTCTATCTTTATAGGATAAAATGATTTTCTCTACCAATTCATCAACCTGCGACGTTTTAGGTTCTTCATCAGCAGAGATAAAAATTAGCTGATCGTCATATGCTAATGGTATTCTAGATGTCATCAAGGAATTACCTTTAAACACATCATCAATTAAAAAAATAAATGGTGCTTTAGTATTTAAGCGTTTAGGTGTTAAGATATCACCTAATTGATTAAAACTGCCTCGTCCAAACACTACTCTGGACACCATTGGATAATTTTTATAACTCATTTACTCGTCTTCGTGTAACAAAAATAAAAACATAGTTGGATTTATCTTTACTTATTTAAATAATGTTGGAATTTTTCAGCAAACAATCCGACATGATATCCATCAACCAAGGCATGATTAACTTGAATAGACATCGACATCATCACTTGTTTCCCTTCTGTACGCCATGTTTTACCAAACGCTAACTTCGGAATGGATTCCTCCTTCCCGGAAACGGGCTCCTTATGGCCTGTTATATTCAGCCAAGGCAAGGCAGAACAATGAATACAGGCGTCGTCATTACGCAATGGATATAGCGCCTCTGAATGTTCAATACGCTGTTTCTCAGCTTCTAAATTTTTTAAAAACTGTGCTAACCTTTTATCGTACGCTATATAAGAAAAACCGAATGTTTTATTTGGTCTCATTAGGGTCGCTGAGGCATTAATCGTGTCAAATTTAACTACTGAACCCTCAACAATTCTTAATTTCAGCTCATCAATAGCATTCATTGCCTTCATACAGTCATGCAAATACTTACCGAAAAATGATATGTTATTAGTTTTAGCGTATTGATAAGCTGTTGTCACATCTAAAGGGATGGTCACACCAAAATACGGGTCTTTCAAACCCATAAAATGCTCGAAATGCGACCGACGTTTCCAAGATTTTAAGTTGATTACCTCTATCAATTGAAAAGACTTTTTAAATCGGACAAACTTTTCAACGTACCATATGATTTATCTTTTACTTCCTGCTCATGAACTTGTTCATGTAACCAAGTGGTATGAAAAGGCACATGTACCGCTTGAGCTCCAATATTGACTAAAGGCAAAATATCTGATTTAAGGGAATTTCCAACCATTAGAAACTCAGATGGCGAAATATCTAGATGTTTCAATAATTTAGAATAATTCTGTTCTTTTTTGTCGCTCAACACCTCAATGTGATGGAAATAATCGCTAAGATTAGATTTCTCTAATTTACGCTCTTGATCCAGTAAATCACCTTTTGTAACCAATATCAAACGATAGGACTGTGACAAAGTTTTCAACGTATCCTCCACACCTTCTAACAATTCTACAGGTTTATTTAACATGTCTTTGCCAATATCTAAAATATCGGATATCACTTGATTGGAGATGGTGTTATTGGAAAGTTCTATAGCCATTTCAACCATAGACAAAACAAATCCTTTTATCCCATAACCGTATACTGGTAAATTCTCAATTTCTTTTTTGAAAAGCTCTTGATCAATTTTATTGGCAGTTTCAAAAGGGGCTAATAATTTCGCAAAGGACAATTCTGCCTCTCTAAAATAGGTTTCATTTACCCAAAGTGTATCGTCGGCGTCAAAACCAATGACTTTGATATGTTGGTACTGATTATTCAATTATTTCCACAGTTTTTTTGCACGCTCCAAATCCTCTGGCGTATCAATCTCAACGCCTTCCACTGAAGTTTCTACCATTTTAATGCGCTTTCCATATTCCAGATAGCGAATACATTCTATTTTTTCAGTCGCTTCTATAAACTGCATAGGAAGTTCATAAAAATCCAATAATGCTTGCTTTCTAAAAGCATAAATTCCCTTGTGTTTAAAGTATCGAGCGCCCGCATTTTTATCTCGAGGAAAGGGAATAGCGTGACGCGAAAAATACAATGCAAAATTTTGTTGGTCGACAATCACCTTAACGGTATTCGGATTATTTATTTCCTCCCAGTCGTGGATTTCAACCATAAGGGAAGCTAAATCTATTTCGCCATGGTGATCTTCTTTAAAAACCTCTAAAACTTTCTCTAAACTGTCCCGTTCTGTAAAAGGCTCATCGCCTTGCACATTCACCACAATATCAACGTCTAAATCTGCCACAGCTTCAGCGATACGATCACTACCAGATTCATGAGTTTTAGTACTCATAATAGCTTTTCCGCCATGCTTACTGATTTCATCAAAAATGATATCGCTGTCGGTTACTACATATACCTCATCAAAAAGATTGGTAGCGACCGTAGCTTCATAAGTTCTTTGTATGACTGTTTTACCTGCCAAATCCTGCATCAGTTTTCCAGGGAAACGGGAAGCGCTATAGCGTGCAGGAATCATTGATATTATCTTCATAAGGTAAATATAAGTAAGAAATCAAAAATATAACTTTTAGTACAGAATCAGTCCTTTGAACGTTTAATCTTTTTATAAAACTTGTAAATCATAAACAAAAGCAATACGACGACAAAAAAGGCGAGATACGGGATAAAAATTGAAAGAATCGACATGATTACTGATGATCCTGTTTCTACCGTTGAGACTACAGGGTTCCCAACACCACCAGTTGTTGCGGAAGAAGCTAAGCGTGTAGCTCCAGAACTTCCGGCGACTGCTGCAGCTGTTCCACCTCCGGCGATGATAGCCAAAGCCCAAGTAATCACAGGACTCAAATCTGCAACCGTTGAAACCATGACCGCTGTTCCTGCTATTGCAGCTAGAGGAATAGCAATGGTGTCTAGGACATTATCAACAAAAGGAATGTAATAAGCAAAAATTTCAACAAGTGTTGCGACGCCCAAGGTAATTACGGCCGTCATACTACCAATCCACTGCCAAGATTCATTCAATTCCCAAACATCAAAATAAGCGGCCAAGCTCAATGCAAAAAGTGGCACAAAAACACGAAAGCCCACTGAAGCGGATAAGCCAATACCTAAAAAAATACTGATAAGCGTTTCTGGTGTCATCATATAACGTTATTTAATTTCAAAAAACTCATCTTTAAAACCAATAAGGTATAATTTTTCTTTTGCCCTTGTAGCCGCTGTATACAACCAACGCATATAGTCCTTATCAATACCATTTGGCAAATAAGGTTGTTCTACAAAAATCGTGTGCCATTGACCGCCTTGCGACTTATGACAAGTAATGGCATATGAAAATTTAACTTGTAGGGCATTGAAATGTCTATTCCCTTTAATTTTTAAAAACTTTCTATAATTCGAAGATTCATCTTCGTAATCCTTTTGAACCTCTTGATACAAGCGATTATTATCTTCATAAGTTAAAGATGGTGTTTCCGCTTCAATCGTATCTAAAAGCAACACGGTTTCAAAAGGTCGCATCTTAGGATAATCGACCATTTGTACCTTGACTTCAGCAAATCTAAAGCCATACAATTCAATAATTGAAAAAATCTCTAATACTTGAATGATATCACCATTAGCAATAAATCCGGCTTCTGTGGTCGGCTTTATCCAAAAATAATTGTTTTTAACCACCATCAGAAAGTCACCAACAGTCAATTCATTTTCATTAAACAAAATACGATTTCTGATTTGTTGATTATAGAGGTTAGCGCGTTTATTACTTCTCACAATAATGGCCGTTTCTTCATGACCGTTGGCACTGTAGGAGTCATTTATGGCATCCATAATTTCATGACCATCAATTAATCGAACAATATCTTCAAATCCTGTGAGGTTGAACTTAAAAGATTCATAGAATTCATTTTGAAGTACCTCTCTCATTCTTGTGGCATTAGATAAAATTCCTGATTCTTGATTCTGTCTTACCACTTCGTCTAATTCAATAGTTGTCACTTGTTTGTTGTAATTCAAATCCAATTGTTCTTGGTTTAAAGCAGGTGACAAATCGGACTTAACAGGTGGTAACTGCGCTTTATCTCCAATGAGCAGTAACTTACATTTATGTCCAGAGTAGACATAGCTGATGAGATCATCTAATAAGGAAGTACTCTCGAAATTTTTAGCATCGGTAGGTGTATCAGAAATCATAGAGGCTTCATCCACAATGAAAATGGTATTTCGGTGTTTGTTAGGTTGCTTGACAAACTTCACACCTCCGCCTTTTTCTTTCTTCGGAAAATAAATTTTTTTATGAATCGTAAAGGCTTCCTTCTTAGAATAGTTGGAGATTACCTTTGCAGCTCTACCTGTAGGCGCCATTAAAACGGCACTTTTTTTGGTCTCCCATAAATTGGAAACCAGCACACCAATAATACTTGTTTTACCAGTTCCTGCGAATCCTTTGAGCAAATACATGCTATTAGGAACTTCACTAAAAATAAATTGTGATAACTGCTCTAAAGCTACAAGTTGCTTATTAGTTGGGGTAAAAGGAAATTTTTGGACAAGTAATTTATAGAAATCTGATGCAGTCATTTAAATAATTGATATACAATTGAATCGCAATATAGTATATAATGCGCTAACCTTTTTATAGGTTTTGATCTTAAGTTTTGTTATATAATATGAAACTTATTTTATATCTTTCAACTTTAATTGTTTTTTGTCTACATTATTTTAACGAATAAAAAAAAGTTGTAGATTTGCGTAACTCCTTAACAAAATATAAAAAAACTAACTATGTTAAATGTAATTCTTGTAGTTGTAGGTCTTATTTTGCTTACGATTGGTATTGTTTGGCTCATAGATAAATTTGTGCCAAAAAAGTTAAAACCTGTACTCAATTTAGTGCTATGGGCGCTTATCATATTTTTAGGTTACTTAACTTTCGATTCAGTTTACGGTGAAATTAAATTCAACAAACTAAAGGCCGACAGATACCAAAAAGTGATTACTAAACTAAAAGACATCAGAGATGCTGAATTGGCACACAGATCTGTCACGGGAACGTTCTCTGGTGATTTCGATAAACTTATCACATTTATAGACACTGCTAAATTCACCATTACACAACGTAAGGATTCAACAGTAATTGATGAAGAATTGACAAAACGTTTTGGTGGTGTAGAAATGACTAAAGATATCGTCGTGATAGATACACTTGGATTTGTACCAGTAAAAGACTCTTTATTCGGAGCAGACACCAGATATAAAACTATGATGAATGTTCCTGTTGGAGAACCAGGAGCAAAATTTGAATTGAAAGCTGGTAAATTACCAGAGACGAATATTGCTGTATTTGAAGCTTCTGTTGATAAAGCAGTAATCCTCTTTGATCAAGACAAGAACCTTGTTGCGAAAGAAAAAGAAGTCGTTTCTGTAGATGGCGTTAATGGACCTAAATTACAAGTAGGTTCTATGACGGAAGCCTATACCAAAGGAAACTGGCCTAAAAACCTTAATAGTCAAGATTAATTCCTTGAATCAGAATCATATAAAAGCATTGTCCATTCAAATTAGTTTGAATGGACTTTCTTTTTGTATATTGAATCGTTCCAACAACACGATTGAACAACTTCACCATAAACCTCTGGATAAAAAATCGTCACCATTCGATTTGTTGAATCAATTAAAAGAGGTTTTTGATACACATATCGATAGCAATCAAGCATTTGATACCATCACATGTATTTATCAAAATGAACTATCCTGTTTGGTTCCAGACGCGTATTTTGATGAGAATAATCTGGCTGACTATTTAAAGTTTAATGCCAAAATATTGAAAACAGACTACATTAATTACGACAGTTTATCAATAGACTGTAAAAATGTCTACGTCCCTTTAGTGAATATCAATAATTATATTTTTGAAACGTTCGGTACTTTCGATTATAAGCACGCCTCTACGGTATTAATCGAAACAATTTTACAAAAATATCATAATGATAATGCGCCTACCTTGTTTGTGCATGTCAATCCAACATCCTTCGAGATTGTTTGTATGAATGGAGACAAACTTATCTTCTACAATACGTTTGAGTATAGTACAAAAGAAGATTTTATATACTACATCCTCTTTACAATTGAACAACTAGAACTCGATACCGAAACTATTAAAACAGTGCTTTCTGGCTCTATAAATGAAGATGAAGCTTTGTTTGGTGTTTTGTATAAATATGTGCGTTTCGTAGAATTAATGTATCCAAAATACGGTTTTGACTTGAGCCAAATAGACTTAGAAAATGCAGACCGTCATCATTTTATATTATTAAATAGTTTTAATTAATGCGCATTATATCTGGACTTTATAAAGGGCGACGTATCACGGCTCCAAAAAAACTACCGGTTAGGCCTACGACCGATATGGCTAAGGAATCCCTATTCAATATCCTCAATAACCATTATTATTTTGATGATATCACAGTCCTTGATCTATTTGCAGGTACAGGCAACATCAGTTATGAATTTGCGTCTCGAGGAACGGAAAGCATTACTGCGGTGGATGAGAATTATGGCTGTATCAAATTTATCAATGAGACCTCCGAAAGTTTCGACATGGGAATTACCACCATTAAAAGTGATGTCTTTAAATACTTGGAAAAAACCAAACAGCAACATACCATCATTTTTGCAGATCCACCTTATGACTTTCCTGTTGAAGAATTTGCTAAAATACCTGCGCTGGTATTTGAAAACCATCTTTTGGAAGAAGACGGACTACTCATAGTTGAGCATTCTAAGCATACAGATTTATCCCATCTAGAACATTATTCATACGCAAAGAGTTATGGTGGTAATATGTTTAGCTTTTTTGAATAGATCGTACTGAATGCTAAAAGAAAACCCTTTATTAATAGAATAAAGGGTCTTTATAACAAAAGTAAATCTATAAGCCGAATTCTGTATCAAAACTTCATGAGTTTCGATCCTTATCATTTATCTACATTTACTGTTACCAGCAAACTTTAGCTGCCTACCCTCTAGCATCGCGCGTGCACGCTCAAACACTAGTTTACATGACATTGCACCACATAGAGTTTACCTGATTTCACTACAGCATGACCTGTACATTCTTTCTGTTGCACTTTTCCTCACCTCGCGATGGATGGCTGTTAACCACTATGATTGCACTATGGTGTTCGGACTTTCCTCCATTTGAAAACAAATAGCGATAAGGCGATTTACTTGGGTGCAAAAATACAACATTCTTTCATTAATTTTTTTTATATTTCTATTCAGAATTATAAACATAAACAATGAGAAAAACAGTACTTACCTTCATTCTTGCTATTCTTAGCTTAGGTGCCACTGCACAAATGGGCACCGATAAAAAAGCAGCAAAATATATTGACGAACTAAAACAAAGGCCGCTTCTCGTTTTCAATTACGGTGATTATGACGGTTTTGAAGAAACAATTAAAAAAGCTATTGAGGAAGTTTGGACCCTCTCTCCATCTGTAAAATATATATCGACAGACGAATGGAAAGCGCTTTCTAAAGATAAAGACGAAGCCAAAAAATATGCCTATTTACATTACACTTTAACGCCCTTGCAGTCGAATGCACCTGCAAGTAGTATTCTTATTGGGCTATTAGAAAACAAAATGTCTGTGCACTATAAAGCCATTCCAGATATTAGGGATGATAATTATAATTCAGTAGCAGATTTCATGGTTACTCTAAAAAATCTACAAGTAGACTTGGAAATGGGCGATAATTACAAAAACCTAGTGAGAGATCAGACGAAGTATTATTCGCAGTTTTTAAAAGATTCTCTAGCGCATAAAACCTTATTGATCGATAAAAATAATGTGTCAAAAAAACTGCTTAAAGAGATGGATAAGCTTTATCAATATCCTTATCAGTTTGTTGATAAGTCGTTGATAGATGATGCCATAATCAATAAGCAATCAGATATTTTATTTTTAAGAGAAATCTTCATTGCACAAAGACCTCGTACCAAGACAAGAGAATTTGCTGGTGTTGAAACCACACGAACTAGTAGTAACGGCTATGCCCTTTTTTATTTATATAAAGCTTCAGATCTCGAAATTGTAGGAAGTACCGGATTTAGCAATGGCGAATTAGATCCTCGAGGGATTCAAATGCTCTTGACATTGATGAATTATTAAGAAGCTTTTTTATGTATGCTTGTGTTAATAACTCCATCAAACTTGGCAGTATTTCATTTAGAATTTACGCCTAGTTTTTTAACTTTGTTACTCTAAGTAATTCCAATGGAACACTTCATCGTATCTGCTCGTAAATATAGACCTCAAACGTTTAAAGACGTTGTGGGTCAGCAAGCCATTACCAACACGTTACTGAATGCCATAGAGCATAATCATTTAGCGCAGGCTTTGTTGTTTACTGGTCCGAGAGGTGTTGGTAAAACAACATGTGCAAGAATTCTAGCTAAAATGATTAATAGTGACGGTTCTGAACGTGAAGATGAGGATTTTGCTTTCAATATTTTTGAGTTAGATGCCGCTTCTAATAATTCTGTGGATGATATCAGAAATCTGACCGACCAGGTTAGAATTCCTCCTCAAGTAGGAAAATATAAAGTCTATATCATTGATGAAGTTCATATGTTGTCTCAGGCCGCCTTTAATGCGTTTCTGAAAACTCTTGAAGAGCCTCCAAAACATTGTATTTTTATATTAGCCACTACGGAAAAGCACAAAATTATACCCACCATATTATCGCGTTGTCAGATTTTTGATTTTAAAAGAATTACGGTCAAAGACGCGAAAGCATACCTGAAATATATAGCTGAAGAACAAGGTATTAATGCCGAAGATGACGCCTTACATATCATCGCTCAAAAAGCAGATGGCGCTATGCGAGATGCACTTTCTATTTTTGATCGTGTCGTTAGTTTTTCTGGAAAGGAGCTTACAAGACAAGCTGTTACGGAAAACTTGAATGTATTAGATTATGAAACCTATTTTACCAGTACAGCATTAATTTTGGAGAACAAGATCCCTGAATTACTCTTACAGTACAATCAAACACTTTCTAAAGGTTTTGACGGACATCACTATATTACAGGTTTAGCCTCTCATTTTAGAGATTTGTTAGTTTGTAAAGATGAAAAGACCATTGAGCTATTAGAAGTTGGTGAAGATACTAAGACTAAGTACTTAGAACAATCTCGAAAATCACCTCTGGATTTTCTTTTAAAAGGCATCGAGTTGGCCAATGACTGTGATCTTAAATACAAAAGCAGTAAAAATCAACGCTTATTGGTTGAATTATGCCTCATGCAACTTGCCTCTATCACTTTTGATGGAGAAAAAAAAAATAGCAAACATTACATAATTCCACCTTCCTATTTTAAAGCTAAGGGAATTACACCAATACCAATTGACATTCCCAAAAAAGAAAAAAATCAAAACCTTAGCAAAGCGCCAACTGTTGAACCAGAACCACAGCCTGAACTTGTTGAAGACAAAGTGCCTACCATTGATTTAAAAAAAGACCAACGGACTTCAGGGTTATCCCTTAAAAGTATACGCGCCAAAAAAGAACATCAAATCAAACAAATGGAGGTAGTTATCGATGTAGAAGATCTACCAACAGAAGAATTTACGGAAGTACAATTTCAAGAGGCTTGGTCTTCTTATATCTCTAAATTGCATAAGAGTGGTGAAAAAATTATGGCTTCTATATTAGAAATGGATCAGCCTAAACTAGAAGGAACCGACATTCATTTAGAATTTCCAAACGACACCTTAAAAGTAGAATTGGAGAGAGCTCAGCATCCACTTATGGAACATCTGAGAAAAACGTTAATGAATTTTGATTTAAAATTAGTGATTCATGTCAATGAAGAAGTTTCTAAAAAATATGCATTTACTGCCCAAGAAAAATATGAAAAATTAAAGGAAAAAAATCCGAATATTGAAATTCTAAAAAAGACCTTTGGGTTGGATATTTAAAAGCATTCTACATGAAAAAAATAGTCTTTATTTTAACGTGCATTTTTGCGGTCACCATATGTTCTTGTGATCGTAGGTCTAGTAAAAAAGAACGTTTAGAACATGCTGTTCATGAGTTTAATAATAAATATAAGTCCTTAGATATAAAAACTTATTATCCAGAAGATTATGTTAAAATAAAAACAGATTCTATTGTTTCAAAAACCTTTCATGTTAGTATCGTAAATCACTCTCTATCTGATACGGGAATCTTAATAAAAGAATCTATAAACGGGAAGTCGAAATCGGCGCATTATCATCGCGTTTTTGAGTCTGAAATTAATATTAAAGTTGCAGACAAAATGATATTTGATAAACACATTTCAGCCAAGAATTTTTCAGCGTATTCCAATAGTCATTTTTGGCGCTATGCTACCTTGGAGCATGTATGGGTGGATGAGGAACATTCAGATCCTACAAAGGTGGTATTGAACCTGTCTTTTATGAATCCTAAAGATCACACATATCAACTTTATGAATTGCTAGTAGACAGAGAAGGCAATGAATTGATCACTTTAATTAAAGATTACACCTCATGATGCTCGGATTAAAACTACCAACAGATCCTCGTTGGGTCAACATCGTAGAAAAAAATATTGAAGATATCCTAACAGACCATGCTTATTGTGAGCAAAAAGCAGCGAGTACAGCCATTTCATTGATCGTTAGTTTTCCTGAGTACACAGAGTTAGTACAAGAAATGACCGCTCTTGTCAAAGAAGAAATAAGCCATTTTAAAATGGTTCATGACAAAATTATCGCGAGAGGTTGGGTATTAGGAAGAGACCGCAAAGATGATTATGTCATCCAACTTTTAAAATTCTTTCCAAAGGGAGGCAGTAGAACCACCCAATTAGTTCATCGCCTTTTGTATGCCGCTTTAATTGAAGCGCGAAGCTGCGAACGCTTTCGCTTATTATCTGAAGAATTAAAAGATAAGGAATTGGCTGAATTTTATAGAAAATTGATGGTGAGTGAGGCGAATCATTACACCATGTTTTTAAGATTTGCAAGACAGTATGGTGAACGACAAGAAGTTGACAAAAAATGGGAAGAACTCTTAGGTTATGAAGCGGATATTATGAAAGATTTGAGCAAAAAAGAAACCATTCATGGCTAATTTTATCAAGCTATAGAAACCCTTTACAAATCCTAATTAGTACGTCACAAAAAAAGCTTCAGCAGAACTGAAGCTTTATTGAAAATCTTAAGTCTATAAGATTATATTTTTATTCCGAAGCCAAATTGAAACGTCGTGTTTTGAGCTTCGAGATCTGTCAAATCTTCATCCAAAATATTGCTTAAACCGTAATGAACACGTGCATCAACAAATAGTTCATCGGTAATCATATACTCTACACCACCAATTCCAGAAAATGTAAATGTGGAGAAGCCATCACGCTCTTCCCAAGTTTTTAAACTCACCATTGGTCCAACACCTAAGGTAATATGATCGTTTATGGCAAATCGTGCCATGATTGGCATTTGAATATAATCGGCTCTCAGTTCATCGGCTTTAGCACCTTCTGCAGAATATTGCAGTTCCACTAATACAGAAAACTGATCACTCACGCCATAATCTACGAATCCACCAAAAGCAAATCCGTTTCGATGTTGATTCGAAAAAGTGGCATCAGGATCAAAGTCCAAATTTGAAATATTTAATCCACCTCTTACACCATAACTTATCTCTTGAGCAAAGGTTACCGAAGTAAAGGTGATTAATAAAAAAGTAAATAGTAATGATTTCATATACATAAATATTTTAATTAAGTTTTTTAAATTGGGATCTTAGAATAAGCCGTCAAATCACTGTACCACTTATCATCGGCTAATATATGATGAAAAATAAAATTACAAAATAAATATTAGCTGATGCACCAAAATACACGATAAGACCACATTAAACCATCACACTTGATACCGTATTGTGATAAATACTTTTAATAATGCCATCGGATAGCCCTATTTTTGGCACATATATATCCTTAGCACCACTCCATTTCATGGCAGATAAATAAATTCTCGTAGCAGGAATGATCACATCAGCACGATCTTGATTCAATTCTAATTCTGTGATACGTTCTTCGTAAGAATAGGTTTGTAGTTTATTGTAATAGGTAGTGAGATAGAAGTAAGTTAATGGCTTGCCCAGTGCTTTTCCTGAAATCTTAAATATTTTATTAATATTTCCGCCTGATCCTATCAAGTCTAATTGGTCATAGACCTGTGTATTGTGCTTTACCCATTCTTCAAGCTCCATCCAAGTTTCCTTTTTTACAATATCATTCAGTAATCTCACCGTCCCTATTTTAAACGATTTGGATGCGACGGTTTCACCCAGATGAATCACGGAAAACTCTGTGCTTCCGCCACCAACATCTACATAGAGATAGGTTTTATCCTCTTTGATGTAGGAATTTAAATCTGTAGCCGCTATTATGGCCGCTTCTTCTTCACCATTAATGATATCTATATCTATTTTTGCTTTTTTCGATATTAATTTAACAATGTCATTCCCGTTTTTTGCTTCACGCATCGCAGACGTAGCACAAGCTTTGTAAGCAATTACCTTGTGTGATTTCATCAGTAAATTAAAAGCGGTCATTGTATCCAACATCCGATGTGTATTCTCTTCGGAAATGTTCCCGTTTATAAACACGTCGGAACCCAAACGAATAGGGACACGAACCAGAGAACTTTTCTTAAACTTTGGCGCTTGTCCTTCTTGTTCTATGATGTTGGAAATTAATAATCTGACAGCATTTGAACCAATATCAATAGCCGCATATTTTTTTATAGTCAGCATACTAGGATGTTAGTTTTTCTTTAAAATAATCATATAGCGCAAATTGTGCTCTTACTTTAGGTTCATTATTTCGTCTATAATCATTACTCTGTGATTCATCGATAACGCGAGCCTTAACATTGTCTCTCCAGCAAATATCAAATATGTCGAGTAATTCCTGCTTAATATCTTCCTGATAAATTGGACAGCTTACTTCCACTCTATTTTCAATGTTTCGTGTCATCCAATCTGCAGAGGAGATATAAACTTTGGTATCATTATCATTACAAAATACATAAAGTCTTGTATGCTCCAAAAATTTATCGACAATACTTATGACTTCAATATTTTCACTCATACCTTTAATTCCTGGTACTAAACAGCAGATACCACGTACAATCATTTGGATTTTAACACCTGCTCTACTCGCTTCGTAGAGTTTGTCTACCATCTTATAACTTGAAATACTATTCAATTTAAGTTTGATAAAAGCTGGTTTACCATGTTTGACATTTTCAATCTCTTTGTCAATTAAGGCAAACAGCTTTGTTTTCGTGTAATGTGGCGAAGTAATGATATGTTTGTATCTATAAATACGATAATTGATTTCAAAAAAGTTAAAGACTTTATTGACGTCTTTCAATATCTTGGAGTTAGCTGTAAACAAGGTAAAATCGGTATAGATTTTAGCCGTTGACTCATTAAAATTACCAGTACTGATGAAACCATAACGCTTTAAAGTATTGTTTTCTTCTCGTTCTATAACACAAATTTTACTATGTACTTTGAGTCCGTTTACACCAAATAATAAATTAACACCTTCATCTTGCATTTGTTCGGCATAATTGATATTAGCTTGCTCATCAAAACGCGCTCTTAATTCTATCACAACTGTTACCTTTTTGCCGTTTTTTGCCGCGTTAATTAAGGAACTGGCAATATGAGAAATTTGAGCTAAGCGATAAATCGTGATCTTAATCGATTTAACCTGCGGATCTAAGGCAGCTTCCCTCAAAAACTTTACGATATATGAAAAAGTCTGATAAGGCGTATGCAGCAAATAATCTCTTTGAGAGATAGACGTAAAAATACTGCTTTCCAAACTCAGTCCTTTAATTTGAAGTGGCTTGATTTTTTTGTACAATAAATCTGTTCTTCCCAGACTTGGAAAATCCATATAATCGCGTCTATTATGATATCTCCCACCAGGAATCACACTATCTCTAGAGTCAATTCCCATCTTTGTCATAAGATAAAGTAAGGTCTTTTCGTCAATGGTTTTATCGTATACAAATCGAACTGGGTCACCTATTTGCCTATCCTTCACACTATCAGAAATCTTATCAATAAAGCTTTTACTCAAATCACTATCAAAATCAAGCTCACCATCTCTCGTAATCTTAATCATATTAGCCGTAATACTTGTGTAGCTAAAGATATTGAAGATATCATCTAAACAATAGCGCAACAAATCGTCAAGAATCATGATGTAACTTTTATCTCCTTTTTTAGGAAGAACGATAAATCGATCCATCGATTTGGGGATTTCTATAAGCGCAAATTGCTTTTTTTGATTCGTTAATTCCATTTTTACAGCTAAATAAGCCGCACTATCTTTTAGCAATGGTAAATCCACAGAATCATTCAAGATGATGTTTACTAAAGCCGGACTAATTTGCTGTATAAAATAGTCTTTAATAAATTGGTGTTGTTCGTCATCAACTTGTGTTTCATTAATGATATAGATATTTTCATCTTCCAATTTCTTTTGAATATTACTTAAAATATCCAAACTTTCACTTTGCTGTTTAATCACTACTTGCGTAATGATTTCTAGCAATTCTGCAGCTTTGATACCCAACTCGCTCTTACCACCTTTTCCGGCTTCATCGATTCGCTTTACCGTCGCATAACGCACCTTAAAGAACTCATCGAGGTTATTTGAGAAAATTCCTAAAAAACGAAAGCGCTCTATTAATGGAACACTTTCATCGGCTGCTTCCTGCAATACGCGTTCATTGAATTGAAGCCAACTTAACTCTCTATTGATATAACTATTTTTGTCTTTTGTCATTATTTTAAATCTCTTGGGAAAATCGTTAATTTCGTTATACCTTTTTTAATGTCTTTCCAGGTGTTCACCTCAAAATCTATAACAACCAGACCACTGGTAGGTACATTATCGATAAATTTATCACCAAATATATTGCAAATTGATGTGAATGCATGATTGTGACCAAAAATCATAACCTTTTGATAATTCTCGTCAAGAGATTTCAAGAATGTGATAACATTATCACCTCCGAAATCATATAAATCTTCCTTAATTTGAATGTTTTTCGGATCAACATTCAAGTTTTTCATAAATATTTTACATGTGGAAAGTGCTCTATTGGCTGGGCTAGAAAATATGGCATCTGAGTCAATCCTCTCTCGTTTGAATGCTTTTGAAACTAAGTTCGCGTCCTTAAATCCACGCTTTTTTAAAGGTCGTTCGCGATCAGAAACATCAAATTCCCATGAAGATTTGGCATGTCGTGTTAGTATGATTGTTTTCATATGTTATTCGATTAAATGCAATTTTTATCGATAAAATGTTGGATAATTCCGTTTTAACGATTATTTTCGTCTCTTCAACATTTATATTTGTCAAAGGTATAACTAATGAGTTCATTTGTTAAGTTTAATAACAATGTTTTATGACCCCAAATCAAAAATAAATTAATTTATCCATTTACCACGCATTGGTTGCCAATGTACTTCCCTCAAAAAAAAATGGAATTCTGATTAAGGCCTACAAGCTCCCGTCAGTTTTACTTTTAAGTAACATCGCAAAGCGAAACAAGATAGTTTAAATAGTATTCTATGAAAAAAATTATGATGCTGATGCTAGTATTTCTAGCGACGCTATTAACGTATGGTCAACAGCCACTTGAATTAAAAATCATGTCAGGTGCTGACAGACCCAACACTGAACCTGAGCAATTCTATGTATTGCGCATTACCAATATTGGCAGCAACAATGCTAGTTTTAAGATTTCTGCTAAGGACAAGAATTGTGACGGACTAAGTCCTGAAGTACAAGTGCCTTTAGCAAAGCGTCTTTTAAAGAAAGATAAAGTCAGTGAACTAAATAATACTGTCCTTGGTTCTGGAGATATTTTAAATTTTTATCTCAAATTATCAAGAAACAATAATTCGTTAAACAATAAATGGAATTGTACTGAAGTAAAAGCTGTCACAAACAATGGCACTGTTCTAAGTAATACCATTTTGATTAAATCATTAATCCCAGATCCATCCAAATTTAACTAGTCATAGTTAAATCTAAACTCATACGTATTTATGAAAACCGCTATTAATCATAATACCAAACAACGTATCATCTTTTTATTGATGCTCTGCTTAGGCTATGTTTCACATGGTCAAGTATTAGATGCCTTCCAACCGAGATATAATGAAACGGTTCACGGCGACATCACGATGATTGCAAACAATGTATTGTCCAGATCTGCCACTACAAATTATAATGGTGAAGCTGGTAACCATAGTTTCACTGATAACGTTTATGTCGATATAGATAATGATCCAAGTACTTTCAATTCTTCAAGAGCAAATTTATCGAATCCAGCTCCTAGTCTTGAATGCTTGTCATTAAAAAAAGTATTCCTGTATTGGGCTGCGGCTGATAGAGAGCCAACAACAGATATTAACTCTGAAAATCAGCCTAACTGGAATTATAATGACGTCAAATTAATGCTTCCTGGAGAGACTACTTATACCACAGTGACTGCAGATGAAGTGATCTACAGAGGAAGAGACCAAAATCCACATATAAACAATGATCCATATATCTGTTTTAAAGATATCACGGCACAAGTACAATCATTAAATAATGCTTTTGGCGCTTATCAAGTTGCCAATGTTGAAGCTAAAACCGGAAGTCTTACTGGTCATGATTTAAGCATTACTGGTACGTCTGGTGGATGGCAAATTGTATTCGTTTATGAAAGCCCGAAATTACCGGCAAGAAATATCACTTTATTTGATGGTTATGCACAAGTCACTGCCGTAAATAATGGATTTGATATTTCTTTTAACGGCTTTCAAACAGTGCCTCAAGGTGCTGTTGACGCTGATGTCATTATCGGTGCATTGGAAGGAGACCGAGATTTATCTGGTGATAAACTACAAATTCAAAATGTCGCAGGTAATTTTGTTGATTTACAGGCACCTTTAAGAGACAGTAACAATTTTTTTAATAGTCGAATTACTCTAGGTACCAACAACTTTACTAACCGTTTACCGGCTAGTACAAATACGCTTGGTTTTGATGCTGCTATTTTTCCATTAAACAACTCTGGAAATCTCATTATAGATAACGATCAAACGTCAGCGACCTTCAGATTGACATCTAATCAAGAGACTTACGGCCTTTACTTACTAGGATTTGCCGTAGAAGTATGGTCTCCTAATTTATCACCAATTGATATCGTTCTTGAATCAGGGTCCAACCCTACTGCTCCAGGATCAACACTTGGGTATTCATTTGATATTCTGAATACAGGTAATGATGACGCTGTTGATTTTTCTATGGCGACAACCTTGCCACCACAGGTAAGTGATGTGATTGTCAATTCATTGCCATCAGGAGTCACTTTCAATTTTGACAACAGCACTAATGAATTAACTTTTGATTTTAATGATGGCTTGCTAGATGTAGGTGATCAGAGTCTTGATGTCAATTTTGAATTGGTACTTCAAGATGCTTGTTATTTTCTTGAAACCGATTGTGATTTAGATTTCGAATTTCAGTTTGCCGCCACTTTTAATGGCGTACAAAATCCTAATCAACAAACCACATTGAGCTCTGCCTCTGTGCTTGCTTGTAATATTGGAGATCTTCTTCCTATTCAAGTGGAAGTACAACAACCTTCTGCCGATTGGGCAACTGCTGAAGGTGCACTAGATGTATCATTAGCATGTTCTGATGTTGATGGATTAGCGAATGCACAAAACTTAGAACCTGAAACAGATATCTGCAACTTTACTTATGTTAAGGAGTCTGGGGAATTTATGGAAGATAGTAATAACCCAAATACAGGGACTTATACAAATACATGGACGTTTACAGATGCCTGTGGTGAAATTAGCGAAACCTTTGTTCAAGTCATAACGGTAGGAACACCGTATACACCTATTGAAATTTCATATAATCAAAATAATATTTTGTGTTATGGTGAAAGCACAGGCAGTATTAATGCTACAGTGACTGGTGGTGTTCCACCTTATACGTATGATTGGACTGGTCCTGACGGTTTTACCGCAAATACTGAGGATCTTTCTGGGCTTCCTGCCGGAACTTACACGCTTACGGTATCGGATGCAAACTCCTGTATAACAACGATGGAGTCTATTGATGTTACAATTATTCAGCCTGAAATACAAACTTGTGATATTCAAGTATTTGATTGCCCACCTCCTGTTGAAATTGGATGTGCTGATGAAAATATGGAAGCCATCATGTTTTGGACACCTCCTACATTCGAATATCAATGTTGTACGTCTGTAGATGGTGACAATTATTCCTTTAACATGGAATTTGATCTACCTGAAAACACGTTTTCTGATGATTGCTGGGAATTCAACTATGTACAAAGAGTTGGAACGGATAATCTAAGACTTTTTCAATCTACGGGTTCTGGTTCTATTTATGACGATGCCTTTTTCACAACACCAACGCTCTATTTTGACACTAGTGACGGCGCACCTATCAATATTGATTTGGTGGATGTAACAGCTACTGTTAATTGGACTTTATCTGTCATCGATCCAGATACCAATGCTGTGGTATATACAGACCAAATTTCAGGAATAACGACTGATGGCCAACAAACTATTGTCATTCCTAATACGGTTCCTAGTGGCGCATATAAATTACGTTTCAATTATGATAGCCCAGATGCCAATGGTGGAGATAAAATTGAAGTCAATAGTTTGTTTTTTGATGCGACACTCATTGATGCGGCTTGTGCTGGAGGTATTAATTTTGTGGTGACATCTTCTCACAATCCAGGAGACACTTTCGTACCTGGTGAAACGACCGTAACGTATACAGCTACCTACACTCCTGAAAACGGAGAGCCAGTAGAGTTGTCATGTGAATTTGACATCACCGTTGTAAGTGTTAATGGTTCAGAAAGTATAGAAGATCATATAGATCCAACTTGTGATGATACTGCTAATGGTTCAATCACAGTAATTCCAAGTGGTGGAATTGCACCCTATTATTTTAGCTTAGATAACATTAATTTTGACAACACAACCGGTACTTTTAACAATCTGTCCGCTGGAACATATACCGTGTATGTCCAAGATAGTACTGGATGTGCCGATCCAACACCTATAGAAATCACCTTAACAGTTACGGATACCGAAGCCCCAGAAATCACAGCACCTGATGATTATAGTTTGGAAGGTTGTGGAACGAGCGCTATTAGTGATTTACCATATAGAGAGACATCAACTGTTATAACTTTAGAACAGCTGCAAGCAGCTCTAGGTGGCAATGGTATAGCCTCTGATGATGAAGCCATAGAGTCTATAAGCTATAGTGATACCAATTCTGGAACTTGTCCGATAACTGTGACTAGAACTTTTACGGTGACAGATATTTGCGGAAATACAACAAGCGATGTCCAACTAATTACCATAGATGATACAACACCACCAACCTTTACGGTGCCTTCGGATGTCACTATTGAGTGTGATCAAGACCCAACGGATCTGAATATCACAGGTGATGTGTCAGATGAATACGATAATTGTAACTTAAGTCTTGAGCCATCCTATACAGATGTGGTTGTCGCTGGAAGTTGTAATAACGAATCTACCATTACAAGAACGTGGACTTTAGAAGATCAATGTGGCAATATTACCAGTGCTACACAGACTATTAATATCGTAGACACGACGGATCCAACTATCATAGTGCCTGCAGATGCAACGGTTGAATGTTCTGAAAGTACCGATCCGGTAAATACAGGAGAAGCAACAGCGACGGATAGCTGTGGTGAGGTGACCATTACATTTAACGATACGTCTGTTGCCGATTGTGGTAACACCGAAACTATTACAAGAACATGGACAGCTACTGATGATTGTGGTAACACAGCAACAGCTGTTCAAATCATAACTGTGGAAGATACAGTGGCTCCTACTTTAAATGTGCCTGCAGATGCAACGGTTGAATGTTCTGAAAGTACCGATCCGGTAAATACAGGAGAAGCAACAGCGACGGATAGCTGTGGTGAGGTGACCATTACATTTAACGATACGTCTGTTGCCGATTGTGGTAACACCGAAACTATTACAAGAACATGGACAGCTACTGATGATTGTGGTAACACAGCAACAGCTGTTCAAATCATAACTGTGGAAGATACAGTGGCTCCTACTTTAAATGTGCCTGCAGATGCAACTGTTGAATGTTCTGAAAGCACCGATCCAATAAATACAGGAGACGCAACAGCGACGGATAGCTGTGGTGAGGTAACCGTTACCTTCAACGATACCTCTGTTGCCGATTGTGGTAACACCGAAACTATTACAAGAACGTGGACAGCAACCGACGATTGTGGTAACACAACAACTGGAGTTCAAATCATAACTGTGGAAGATACAGTGGCTCCTACTTTAAATGTGCCTGCAGATGCAACGGTTGAATGTTCTGAAAGTACCGATCCGGTAAATAC